>CAZOZX010000086.1:0-8668 GCA_964584415.1 uncultured Syntrophomonas sp. | reverse complement strand
TTCATGTACAGTAAGTTCATATAACTCCACCGGCGTTACCTCCTACATTATTTTCGGGACTTTGTACTGGGCATCTTCAGCCAGCGGAGCATTAGCCAGTATATCCCGGCGATCCATGCTGGGCTTTACCTCATCCTCCCGAAACACGTTATGGATGGGTAAAATATGAGTAAGCGGTTCTACCCCATTAGTTGGGATGGCATTCAGGCTATCTGCATAATCAAGAATAGAATTCAATTGTTCAGCAAATTTTTGCTTTTCCTCTTCGCTGAGGCTCAGGCGGGCTAATAGCGCTACATGCTCGACTTCCTTTATAGTTAAGGCCATTTATATACCTCCTAACCGGTCACATTTACTTGAATATTATAACAAAATCAGGTCTCTTCACCTAATTTTTATGCAGTCTACCAGGGCCAGTGACTAACTATGGCCATGGCTATCGGTACCAGAAACAAACCCGGTAAAAGGTTGGCTATTTTAATGCGGGTAACCCCCATAGCATTGAAACCAATCCCCATTATGAGCACCCCGCCCAATGCATTGATATTGTTTAGCATAGGATCAGTAAGCAGTGGCTTTATATATCCCGCCGCCATGCTGATGGAGCCCTGGTAAATAAAAAGAGGCACGGCGGAAAAAAGTACTCCCACTCCCATACTAGCAGCAAATAACATGGAGAAAATCCCATCCAGCATAGACTTAACCAGCAGTATTTCATAGTTGTGGGTCAGGCCATCCTGCAAAGATCCTACTATGGCCATTGCTCCTACGCAAAAGAGCAGGGTGGCAGACACAAATCCCTTCACAAACAGGTTTTCGCCTCCACCTTCAGCATTGCCGCCTACTGCACGTTCCAACCTGACTCCAACGTTTTCCAGCCGACCTTCCCAGCGCTGCCATTCGCCAACTACAGCTCCCAAGGCTATGCAAACCCCGACCAGGGCAATACTGTCCGCTTTAAAGGCATACTGCATGCCGATAGCTACAATTAACAAACCCAATCCATCCTGCATAGTTCGGCTGATATTAGCCGGTATTCCTTTCCGGAAAAGCAAGCCCAGTAAACCAGCTGCTATTATGCTGATGGTATTAATAATGGTCCCGGTCACAGAATCCCTCCCGCATTTTTGACAATGCTGAAGCCATCCCCCCAACAGCGAGGATGGCCCAAAAGCTGTATATATTTTATTCCAACAACCTTGTCCTGACAAGCATGAAGGTTGTAAGTGTTAATCCACTATCCGCAGGATTATTTAATCATCTCCAGGAATTCACCTTCATTTAATATTTTGACTCCTAATTGGCGCGCTTTGTCTAACTTACTGCCCGGTTCCGCCCCTGCTACCACAAAGTCCGTATTTTTGCTTACACTGGAGCTGGTTTTACCGCCCAGGGCCATAATCCTTTCTCCCGCTTCACTACGGCTCATTGAGTCCATGGTCCCGGTGAGGACAAATGTTAATCCCCCCAGCCGGCCGCCTTTATTGACGGGTTCAGTTTCCTTCATGTTAAGCCCGGCAGTTTCCAAACTCTCCAGCATTGATAAATTATGAGGTTCATTAAAGAAGTTGACCAGGCTTTCGGCCATTTTAGGACCGATCTCAGGTATTGCAACCAATTCTCCGGCTGTAACGCTCTTAAATCGTTCCATATCTCTTAACACCCCGGTCAGAATACGGGCAGTCTTCAAGCCAATATGTCTTATACCCAGGGCGGTAATCAATCTATGCAGGGGGCGGCTTTTGCTGTTCACAATAGCCTTAGTCAAATTTTCAGCTGATTTAGCTCCCATGCGTTCCAATCCAGCAATAGTTGTCTCATCCAATGCGTATAGATCAGCGATATTATCAACCAGTCCCTGAACTACCAGCTGCTCGATCAGAGCCGGCCCCATTCCGTCGATGTCCATTGCATCACGGGAGGCGAAAAAAACCAGGCTTTCAATCAACCGGGCCGGACAATTAACATTTTCACAGCGATAGGCCACCTCGCCTTCTGATCTTACAGCCTTGCTTCCGCAGCTGGGACAGTGGCTCGGGGGTGCGATGATCTCCTCCTGGCCTGTTCGTTTTTCTGCCACCGGCCTTATTACCTCGGGAATGATATCACCGGCTTTATGTACCATTACGATATCTCCGACCCTAATATCTTTATCTTTTATTAGGTCAAAATTGTGCAGGCTAGCCCGGCTGACCGTTGTGCCGGCCAGGGAGACTGGTTCCAGCAAGGCGGTAGGGGCGATAATCCCGGTTCGCCCCACGTTGAGTTCGCAGCCCCAGAGTTTGGTTTCCTTCTCTTCCGCCAAAAATTTATAGGCAATAGCCCAGCGCGGGCTTTTTGAAGTCTCCCCTAATACCGGTCGAGGGGAAAATTCGTTGAGTTTGATCACTACCCCGTCTATTTCATAAGGAAGGCTGTGCCGTTCCTGTTCAATTTGCTGACAAAAAGCATAAACCTCCTCAATTCCATGGCAAAGACGTCCCAACTGATTAACCGGTATGCCCTGTTCCTGCAGGAATACGAACGCTTCAGCCTGGTTGTGCAGTTCCGCCCCTTCAATGTAAGTTATATCATAAATAAAGGCGGACAAGGCTCGGCTGGCGGTAATGCGGGGATTAAGCTGCCGAAGGGAACCTGCTGCAGCATTGCGGGGGTTGGCAAAGACCTTCTCGCCCTTTTCTTCCCTTTCCTGATTTAGCCGAACAAACTCATTTTTAGGCATATATATCTCACCCCGCACCTCGAGACGCGGGATTGAGGTACGCAATTGCAAGGGGATGTTTTTTATGGTTCTGACATTGGGGGTCACATCCTCACCCAATTGCCCATCACCGCGGGTAGCAGCACTGAGCAGCACCCCATTATCGTAAATAATGGCGATTGAAACCCCATCTATCTTTAATTCAGCCATGTAGGAGGTATCGGCAGCTTTGCTGATGCGGCGATCAAAAGTCTGCAAATCAGCCAGGGAAAAGGCATTATCCAGACTCAGCAGAGGGGTACGATGAACCACGGTGGTCAAACCAGCCCTGGCCTCCCCGCCCACCCTCTGGGAGGGAGAATCAGCTGTAACCAGTTCCGGATACAGTTCTTCCAAGCGGATCAATTCCCGCATTAAACGGTCGAACTCCTGGTCGGTAATCAAGGGGTCATCCAGCACATAATACTGATGCTCGTGTTTGCGGATTTCTTCGCGCAACTCATCCAGGCGGGCCTTTACTACACTCAAGCTAGAGCCTCCTCTGTCCGCAGATACTAACTATAATTCTATCTTTTCCAAGGGGGCCATATCTAAACGCAGCATGCGGGTTCCGGCACGCTCAAAGTCGATCACGGCAATGTCATCCTCAGTTATTTTCAGAACTTGCCCTACCCCAAATTTCTTATGGATCACGGTATCACCTTCGAATAACTGGCCAACCACCCGTTTCTTTTCCTGCGGAGTGTCCATCAGTTCTACCGGTATCTCCTGCAGGAATCGTGAAGGAGGATTATTCCTTTCATAGCCATACAATAAACGAGACACCGCATTGGTAAGGAAAAGCTGTTCCCGGGCCCTGGTTATGCCAACATAGCACAGCCTTCTTTCCTCCTCCATTTCCTCCATGCTTTCTATGCGGTAGGAGGGGAACACCCCTTCTTCCATCCCAGTCATGAAGACGGTTGGGAACTCCAATCCCTTGGCCCCGTGGAAAGTCATCATTACCACAGCATCATTGTAATCGATCTCATCAGTATCCTGTACCAGGGCTATACGAGCCAGAAATTCCTCCAGGTCCTGGAGGCCCTCGTTTTCAAATTCAACCGTCAGCGACCTTAGTTCCATCAAGTTATCGATCCGCGCCTGGGCATCCGCTACATTAAATTTTTTCAGGTCCTGCAGATATCCGCTCATGTCCATTACCTGATCCAATATTTCGGTTAAGGAAATACCTGATCGATTCAGGCTGGAAAAATAATTGATCATCCCGTAGAAATCGATCAGAATTGCGGCCATCTTACTGCTGATGCCGGCGATCTCACTAGCTTGCGGTAAGACATCCATTATGGCAAGTCCTTCCCGGGCTGCTGCTTCTTCCAATTTCTCAACTGTTTTATCACCGATCCCACGGCGGGGAATATTTATCACCCGGCGGAAACTCAAACGGTCGTTTTTATTGCAGATAAGTTTAAGATAGGCCACAATATCGCGGATCTCTTTACGTTCGTAGAATTTGCGGGCGCCAATGATCCGATATGGTATGTATTTGCTGACCAGGGCTTCTTCAATAATACGAGACTGGGCATGGGTGCGATAGAATATGGAGCAATCGCCATAACGGCGCCCTTCCCGATCAACCAGATCGGCAATGGTATTGGCTACAAACTGGGCTTCCTGGTAGCTGTCACCGGCGCAGAAATAGATGATCTTGTTTCCCAAATCATTATCGGTATGAAGCGTCTTTTCCTCCCGCTCGATGTTATGCCGGATAACCGCATTGGCGGCAGCAATAATATGCTGGCTGGAACGATAGTTTTTCTCCAGCTTGACCAGGCGGGCATCGGGGAAATCCTTGAGGAAGCGCTGGACATTGCTGGGATCGGCTCCCCGCCAACTATATATGGATTGATCGGGGTCACCTACTACGAATATATTACGATGCTGGGCAGCCAATAGGTTGGCCAAAAGATATTGAGCATTATTGGTATCCTGGTATTCGTCCACCAAAATATAGCGGAAGCGGTGTTGGTATTTGGTGAGAACGTCTGGGTTTTCCTTGAATAATCGAATGCACAAAATAATGAGATCTTCAAAATCCAGGGCATTGTACTCTTTCAGCCGGGCGTTATAGAGCCGATGCAGGTGATAATACTTGTCCCGCACCGAGTTAGGCAAACTCAGGTTCTGGTAAAATGCCTCCAGGTTTTCCATGCTGTTTTTGGCCATTTTGATTGTAAATAGAACATCCTCCGGTTTGGTCTCGTAATCGTTCTCTTCCTTGAGGATTTCCTTGATCAGGGTTTTACCCTCTCCCTCACCCAGGATAGCAAAGCTGCGATCATAACCAAGGTGTTCAATTTCCATGCGCAGGATTTTATAACAGGCTGCATGAAAAGTTTGAATCCAACGGCCGCTGTAATCGGGGATAAGGCGGGCTACCCTTTCCCTCATTTCCTGGGCAGCTTTATTGGTGAACGTAATGGCGAGAATAGAATCCGGTCCTATTCCGTTATCGATAAGATAACCTATCCGGCTGGTCAGCACTTTGGTTTTGCCGCTGCCGGCTCCTGCTAAAACCATACATGGCCCGTCAAAATGAAAGACCGCTTCCTGCTGGCGGTCATTTAAGCCAGTTAAGATATCGAGCATTTTTTCTTACCTGCTTTCGTCGTTCAGGGATACGTAATTTATTTAATCATAACATAAATCCCCGGCTTGTATTAAGACGCACATCATTTGAAGAGTGAGAAGCCATGATTTCGAACCCTAGTTACACCTCGGCAAAAACCGGTCCTGCCAGCACAATAGATTTGAAGGGCAGATGTGCATAAAATTAGCCCGCTTCCCGGTAAGTTATCACCGTGCAGGCCATATTTTCAATAATATTTCATTAAATATTTAACGACGGGATTTTAACTCGGCAAATATATCCTCGAGGTATATTCCCTGCTCAACCAAAAGCACCAGTAAATGATAGATGAGGTCCGAGCTTTCATATACCAATTCTTCTTTGCTGTTATTTTTAGCCGCAATAATGACCTCCGCGTTCTCTTCCCCTACCTTTTTCAGGATCTTATCCAAGCCTTTGTCAAACAGGTAAGTGGTATAAGAACCTTCCGGCATATTCGCTTTACGATCGGTTATAACGTCAAATAATTCATACAAAATCGACGCACTGCCCCGGGGGCTATATACCTGATCTGGATCAAATACAGCTGGCTCAACCTCTTCCCCGGCGGAATCGCGGTAGAAACATGAATAATGGCCGGTGTGACAAGCCGCACCAGTCTGCTCCACCTTGATTAATATACAATCCTCGTCACAATCATAAAGCATATCTTTGACGGTCTGAACGTGGCCGGATGACTCCCCTTTCATCCACAACCGCTGACGGCTGCGGGAATAAAACCATGACTTACCGGTATCAATAGTCCGAACCAGTGATTCCTTATTCATATAGGCCATCATTAAAACCTGGCCACTCTGGTAATCCTGGATGATAGCCGGTACTAAGCCATGTTCATCAAATTTAATACTGTCGATCATATTCTTATCGTTACTCCTCTTTCCGCCAGGTACTGCTTGGCCTGGTGTATTGTATACTCCCGGTAGTGAAAAATTGAAGCGCAAAGCACTGCATCAGCGTTTCCTCCCGCACATGCTTCATAGAGATGTTCCAGATTACCTGCCCCACCGGAGGCAATTACCGGTATCGAGGTAACCTCAGCCACAGCTGCCGTCAGGGGAATATCGTAACCCTCTTTGGTGCCGTCTTTATCCATACTGGTCAGCAGAATTTCCCCGGCTCCCAGTTTTTGCGCTTCCTGCACCCACTCCAGTACATCTATCCCGGTCGGAGTGCGGCCCCCGTGGATATATACCTCCCAGCCCCCTGATGATCGGCGCCTGGCATCTATAGCAACTATTATACACTGACTGCCAAATTTCAGGGCACCCTCGCTTATTAAAGTTGGCTGCTGAACTGCGGCGGTGTTGATGGAAACTTTATCTGCGCCAGCGTTAAGCGTATCCCGGATGTCATCGATGGTGCGGATGCCGCCTCCTACTGAAAACGGAATGAATACCTGCTGGGCCGTATTCCGGACCACCTCCAGCATGGTTTGGCGTCCCTCGGCGGAAGCAGTGATATCCAGGAAGACCAGTTCATCTGCCCCTTCGCGATCATAGAAAGCAGCCTGCTCTACCGGATCACCTGCGTCTCTTAGATCCAGAAAGTTTATCCCTTTGACTACCCGTCCGGCATGCACGTCAAGGCAAGGTATGATCCTTTTCGCCAGCATGATTAAAGCTCCTTATCCATGAGCGCGGCCTGCAAGGCATCCGGCAAGCTGATCTTAGCTTCGTAAAGTGCTTTGCCTATGATCGCACCGGTTACACCCAGGTGCTCCAATTTCTTAAGAGCAGTTATGTTCTCTACGGTGGAAACACCCCCGGAGGCAATGATTTTCAGCTTGCTGTCGCGGGCCATCTTTTCAATCGCCGCCAGGTTTGGTCCCTGCAGCAAACCATCCCGGGAGATATCCGTGTATATGGCGGTCTTAACCCCCAGTTTACGCATAGCCTTGCCATATTCAAAAGCATCCCGATCCGATTTTTCCACCCAACCCTCAGAAGCTACCATACCGTTATGGGCATCTAATCCCAGTACGATTTTCTCAGGACCATACTCTTTGAGCAGCTCCTCCATAAAAACCGGGTTATGGACTGCCCGGGTTCCGATAATCACCCGGCTGGCGCCCAAGGTCAGTAAGCGCTCCACATCAGCACGGGTCCGTAATCCCCCGCCTACCTGGAAAGGGATATTAACCGCCAGGGCGATCTCAGTTATAGCCTTGAGATTGCGGGGGCCGCCCTCGAAAGCCCCGTCCAGATCCACCACATGTAAATATCCTGCCCCCTGCTTCTCAAAGGAGCGGGCTACCTCCCCGGGGGAATTGGAATAGACGGTTTTGTCTTCCTTGCGCCCTTGAATCAATCTAACGCACTGACCATCTTTTAAATCTATGGCCGGAAAAATAATCATACTTATAACTCCCCGAAATTCCTTAATATTCGCAGACCCAATTCACTTGATTTCTCTGGATGGAATTGAGTGGCCATTATAGCCCCTTTCTCAATAGCGGAAACAAAGTTCACCCCATAATCAGTGCGAGCGGCGGCTACCGATTCATCGTCGGGCACCACATAATAGGAATGAACAAAATAAAAATAGCTGCCGGAAGGAATTCCAGCCAGCAACCGACTGGCCGGATTTATTGTAACACTATTCCAGCCAATCTGGGGCACTTTGAACTCTGCCGGCAGGTCAAAGCGTGTTACCCGGCCAGGAATAATATTAAGACCTCTATGCAGGCCATTTTCTTCGCTTTCGGTAAACAGCAGCTGCAGTCCCAGGCATATGCCCAGCAATGGGATTTGCCGGTCTACTATTTCAAACAAGGTCTTATCAACACCGCGCTTACACAGATTATTAATTGCATCCTGAAACGCACCCACTCCCGGCAGAACCACCTTATCCGCCTGGAGTATATCATTTGGGTCAGAAGTAATCAGGGTATCATATCCAACCTTACGGAAAGCGTTCTGGACACTGGCCAGGTTTCCCATTCCGTAATCAATAATTGCAATCACTTTAGTTGTGCCTCCTATAGGCGCCCCTTGGAGGACCATACTCCCTCAATGTTGGGCTCAATACTTATTGCTTCTCTAAATGCCCGTGCAAAAGCCTTAAATACCGCTTCGATAATGTGATGCGAATTCTCGCCCCTGATCAAATCAATGTGCATGGTGATCCCAGCCTGATTGACTACCGCCTGGAAAAACTCCTTTATGTTTTCGGTACTCAGAACTCCCAGTTTTTCAGTTGGAACCCCAACTTCATATACTAAATTCGGCCGGTTGGATAAATCCAATACTACTCTGGCCATAGCTTCATCCATAGGAATG
>CAZOZX010000085.1:0-8674 GCA_964584415.1 uncultured Syntrophomonas sp. | reverse complement strand
CCGTATTATTTTGCCGGCATTAACCAATTCCTCAATCCGGTGGGCGCTCCAGCCCACAATCCTGGCAATGGCAAATAACGGGGTGTACAGCTCCAGTGGTATCCCCAGCATCCGGTATACAAATCCTGAATAGAAATCCACATTGGCACTGACCCCTTTATATATCTTGCGCACTTTGGCTATGGCCTGGGGGCCGATTTTCTCCACATTGGCATAGAGATTGAACTCAGCCTCAAAGCCTTGTTCCCGGGCTAATTGCGCCGCGGCTTTTTTCAAAATGACGGCCCGCGGATCAGATATAGAATATACCGCATGTCCCAGGCCATATATCAAGCCTTTGCGGTCGAAGACCTCCCCGTTAAGCATTTTGATCAGATAAGCTTCGATTTCCTCTTCATCATCCCAATTCTTGATATTCTGCTTAATGTCTTCAAACATGATTGATACCATGGCATTGGCTCCCCCATGCCGGGGCCCTTTCAGGGAACCCAGGGCAGCGGCTATGACCGAATAAGTATCAGTGCCCGATGAAGTAACCACATGAGTGACAAAGGTCGAGTTGTTTCCGCCTCCGTGTTCAGCATGCAGCACCAAAGCCAGGTCCAGGAGCCTGGCTTCCAGTGGGCTGTACTGGCTGTCCGGGCGCAGCATATGCAGTATGTTCTCAGCTATGGACAGATCCGGCTGGGGACTATGAATAAACAGACTGTTGTTATGGTGGTAGTGGGTATAAGCCTGATATCCGTACACCGCCAAAGATGGGAAAAAGGCAATTAACTGCAGACACTGCCGCAATACATTGTTTACGGTGGTATCATCGGCATTACAGTCGTAGCTGTATAGCGAGAGTACTCCCCGGGATATAACATTCATCATATCTTTGCTGGGGGCCTTAAAGATAACATCGCGGACAAACCCTGCCGGCAGGTTCTGGTTATCAGCCAGCAATTGCCGGAACTCCTGCAATTGGTTTATATTGGGCAGCTCCCCGAACAAGAGCAAGTAGGCAGTTTCCTCAAAGCCGAACCGTCCTTCCTTCCAGAAACCGTCGACAATATCGAAAATGTCTATGCCCCGGTAAATCAAACGGCCGGGCACGGGAATCATTTCGTTTTCATCAACAATATAGGAGTGAACCTCACCTATCTCGGTAAGTCCTACCAATACCCCCATACCGTCGATATCACGCAAGCCGCGTTTAACTATATACCGGTTGTAAAGTTCCTGATCTATAATGCTGCAGTTCTCTGCCTGTACAGCCAGTCTGTCAAGCATCTTCTGCCTGGGCTCACTGGAATCTCTGAATACCATAATATCTCCTTCCCCGATTAAGAACCTTGGTTTTTCGCGCATTGCAACTACATCCATGGTACCAGAAACAGGCTCCTATTTAAAGGGTACGGATTATTTTTGCTATAATTTTCCATAATTTCGCAGCCCAATAACCGGTTGACAAATCTTTATTCAGCGGTTATTGTTAGTGCCATATACTAATCAAACTGATGAGCGAGAGAAGTAAATTAGGGGAAGTATTTCAGAGAGCCGCTACCCGGTGTGAATGCGGTAATACGGAGCTAATTGAATGGCCTTGCGAGGGCGGCTCGAAACCTGATTGGGAGTAGACGCCGACGGGAACCCTGTCCGTTATCAGTGGGGTATGCATGATGGTGCATAAAATAAGTGGGCAACTATGTTGTCAATTTGGGTGGTACCGCAGAAGCTATGAGCTTTTGTCCTATGTTTGGGACAAAAGCTTTTTTTATTGCTAAATAAATCAGAGAAAGGAGACCCAGAAGTGAGTAAAGGAAATGGGCATGGGATGATAAGTCCGGATACTGATACCATTCGCCGGCTTAGCAGCGACTATAGTATCATTCCTATCTGCCGGGAAATCTATGCTGACATCATTACTCCGATCAGCCTGCTGCGGCGGTTGGCGGGTATCAGTCAGCGCTATTTTTTGCTGGAAAGTGTTGAGGGCGGAGAAAAATGGGGACGTTATTCCTTCTTGGGTTTCGATCCCATATTACGCGTGTATGGTCAGCAAGGTCAGGTAACCATCGAGCGCGACGGTGAAGAAACCAGTTTTGATACCAAGGCGCCATTGGATGTGCTGCGGGAAATCCAGGCCGACTATAAGGCGCCGCGCCTGCCGGGTATGCCTCCTTTTATGGGCGGGTTTGTCGGCTATTTCGGTTATGCCATGTTCGGGTACGCCGAGCCGCAGCTAAAAATTAAACGCGGCGATCAATATGACTTCGACGTGATGTTGTTTGACCAGGTAATTGCTTTTGACCACCTCAAGCAAAAAATATGTATTGTGGTCAATATGAAAACCGACAACCTGATGGAAAACTATGGTGCAGCGACCGCTCAATTAGAATCTATCGCCAGTCTTATCCGTGACCCGCGGCCATTGCCCAGTTACAGCAGTGATAAAAATGTCGCCTTTACCAGCAATGTCACCTTAGACGAATACTGCGCCATGGTGAACCGCACCAAGGAATACATTTTTGAAGGCGATATCTTTCAGGCAGTGATTTCACGCCAATTCAGCGCACCGTACCACAGCAGTCTGATTAATGCTTACCGGGTCTTAAGGACAACCAATCCCTCTCCCTATATGGTTTATATGCATATAGACGGAGATGAAATAATGAGCACCTCCCCGGAGACCCTGGTTAGACTGCAGCAAGGCCAGTTGACCACTTTCCCGGTAGCCGGGTCCCGCCCGCGGGGCGCGACTGAAGCGCAAGACCAAGAACTGGAAAGAGAATTATTGGCCGATGAAAAAGAACTGGCCGAGCACAATATGCTGGTAGACCTGGGACGCAACGATCTCGGTAAGATATCCCAATACGGTACGGTCAAGGTCAGCGAGTACATGGTTATCCATCGCTATTCAACCATTATGCATATCTGCTCCCAGGTCGACAGCGAAATTATCCCCGGTGGTGACGGTTATAGCGCTATCGAGGCCGTCCTGCCGGCTGGTACCCTGTCCGGGGCACCCAAAATAAGAGCCTGCGAAATCATCGAAGAAATAGAGAAAGTCCCCCGCGGCATTTACGGGGGGGCCCTGGGGTATGTGGACTTTACCGGTAATATGGATACCTGTATAGCCATACGAATGGCAGTGAAAAAGGGCGGCAAGGTGTATGTGCAGGCCGGCGGAGGCATAGTAGCCGACAGTGTACCGGAACGAGAATATGAAGAATCAGCATTTAAAGCTATGGCCGTAATCAACGCCATCTGCAATGCTAGTGAGGTGGAAGACTGATGTTATTACTAATCGATAATTACGACAGTTTTACCTACAACCTGGTACAGCTGGCCGGCAGCATGGCAGCTGAGATTCGAGTGGTCCGGAATGATGAGCTCAGTGTGGCGGAGATAGAAGAACTGAATCCCACTCATATCATTCTATCCCCTGGCCCAGGTTATCCAAAAGACGCGGGTATTTGTGAAGATCTGGTCCGGTGCCTGCAGGGTAAGATTCCTATCCTGGGGGTATGCCTGGGCCATCAGGGGATATGTGAGGTTTATGGCAGTGAGATAACTTACGCCCGCAAACTCATGCACGGCAAAAAAAGCTGTATCAAGATTGATTCTGACTGCCCTATTTTCCGAGGCCTGCCGGCCCGGATAGAAGCCGGTCGCTACCACTCCCTGGCGGCTAATCCGGATACTATCCCTGATTATTTACAAGTAGTAGCCCAAGACGACCTTGGTGAGGTAATGGCTGTACAGCATAAAACATTTCCCGTTTACGGGGTGCAGTTTCACCCGGAATCGATACTGACTCCGGTAGGACCAACCATTTTACAAAATTTTTTGGAATTATAGGAGGTAAATAAAAATGATACAGAAGGCAATCAAGGATGTAATAAGCGGTAAGGATCTCGACCTGGAAACAACCAAAAATGTTATGCGGCAGATGATGGACGGTACTGCCACCCCGGCCCAAATGGGGGCTTTATTAGCTGGTCTGAGGATGAAAGGTGAAACCGTGGAAGAAATCACTGCCTGTGCCGAGGTCATGCGGGAAATGGGGCTCAAGATCCACCCGGTACGAAAGGTCATCGATATTGTAGGTACCGGCGGTGACGAACTATTTACCTTTAACATTTCTACTACCTCCGCATTTGTGGTGGCCGCCGGTGGAGTGCCGGTAGCCAAGCATGGCAACCGGGGCGTATCCAGCAAGAGCGGAGCCGCCGATGTTTTAGAAAATCTTGGCGTCAATCTTAACCTTACTCCAGAGCAAAACGAGGCGGTCTTAAATAAAAGCGGCATCTGCTTCATGTTCGCCCCGGTATACCATTCCTCTATGAAATATGCTGCCCCGGTGCGCCGGGAGATGGGGGTAAGGACCATCTTCAATGTCCTCGGCCCCCTGTCCAATCCGGCCGGAGCCACCATGCAGCTGATGGGTGTTTACGATCGCAAACTGATAGAACCGCTGGCCCAGGTATTGGCCAACCTGGGAGTAATCAGGGGGCTGGCAGTAAGCGGATCTGACGGTATGGACGAAGTCACCCTGACCGGGCCAACCCACGTTTGCGAAATACGCTTCGGCGAACTGACCTGCTATGATATAAGACCGGAACAGTTTGGCTTAAAGAGTTGTACACCGGAAGATTTGGTGGGGGGCACCCCTCAGGAAAACGCTCAGATCACCCTGGATATCCTCAGCGGCAAGGAAAGAGGGCCCAAACGCGATGTTGTGGTTCTTAACGCCGCCATGGCTCTATACCTCGGTATCGACGACTGCAGCGTGAGTGACTGCGTGAAGTTGGCCCAGAATTTGATAGATTCCGGCCAGGCCATGGCCAAACTGGAGGAGTTTCGCCAGCTCACCAATGAGGTCCAGCAATGATACTGGATATTTTAGCCGCCTCCACCCGCCAACGAGTGGAACAAAACAAAACACGGGTGCGGCCGGACCAGTTGAAAAATGCTGTCCGCAGCCTGCCGTGTGATACAGGATTCCCTTTTGAAAAGGCTTTAAGCCAGCCGGATATTAGTTTTATTTGTGAAATCAAAAAGGCTTCACCTTCAAAGGGGGTAATCGCTCCGGACTTTCCTTACCTGCAGATCGCGATTGATTATGAACAGGCTGGTGCAGCCGCCATTTCGGTTTTGACCGAACCGGAATACTTTCAGGGCCGCGATGATTATCTGCAGGAAATAGCCCACACCGTCCATATACCGGTATTGCGGAAAGACTTCACTGTGGATGAATACCAGATCTATGAGGCCAAGGCCCTCGGTGCGGACGCGGTGCTGTTGATCTGTTCTCTGTTGGATGAGAAAACGATTCGAAATTATATCAGTATATGTGATGAGCTGGGTATGTCAGCCCTGGTGGAGGCACATGATAGAAATGAAGTGGAAAAGGCTATCGGCGCCGGCGCCCGTATCATCGGCGTAAACAATCGTAATCTGCAAGATTTTACGGTAGACATTGGCAACAGCATTGAACTTCGCCGGCTGGTACCAGAAGAGATTCTTTTTATCGCCGAAAGCGGTATTAATTCAGCGGCGGATATTCAAACCCTGCGCGACAATCAGGTTGACGGGGCGCTGATCGGGGAAGCACTGATGCGGGCCCCCGATAAACGCGCCATGATTATGAAGCTAAGAGGCAGTGAACAATGACCAAAATCAAGATTTGCGGCCTGAGCCGAGAAACTGATGTCGAGTTTGTTAATCGTTACTTGCCGGATTACGCCGGCTTTGTAATGGCTGCGAGCCGCCGCCAGGTGTCATCGGCCCGGGCAGAGCAGCTAAAATCAAAGCTTGATCCGCGTATAAAAGCGGTAGGAGTCTTTGTGAATGAGAGCCTGCCGGTTATCATCGATCTCTGCAGCCGAGCGGTAATTGATGTTGTCCAGCTGCATGGAGACGAAGACGAAACCTATATACGCCAGTTGAAACAATCGATAAATTGCCCGGTGATAAAAGCAGTTCGGGTTTTAGACCCCAAACAGATAATAAGTGCCGCTCAACTGCCGGTCGACTACCTTCTCCTGGATACTCATAATCCCGGTCAGTACGGCGGCAGCGGCCAGACGTTTGACTGGGGAATAATACCTTCTATAACTAAGCCGTTCTTTTTGGCCGGGGGACTGAATGCCGGTAATCTGAAATCTGCTGTCAGCGCCTGCCATCCTCATGGGGTAGATATCAGCAGCGGGGTGGAGACCGACGGGGTCAAGGACGAAACCAAGATCCGGGAAGCCATCGCTATAATCAGGGCGATGCGCTAAACCCATTTTAGGAAGGTTGGTATTGAAATGATATTTATATTAAAACCGGGGGTAACTCCAGAGAGAATAGAGGACCTGACCAGGCAGATCGAGTCACGCGGATTCAAAACCTTTTTAAGCACCGGTACCGAACACACCGCGGTCTGTCTCATCGGCAACACTGCCACCATCGATGTCGATTTGGTAGTACAGACCAGTGATATCATTGAATACGGCAAACGGATCACCGAGCCATACAAGGCGGTAAACCGGACGGTCCACCCTGATGACACGGTTGTATGTGCCGGCGGAGTCCCCATTGGCCAGGGGATGTTTCAGGTCATATCCGGTCCCTGTTCAGTGGAAAGCGAAGCCCAGATAATCGAGATCGCCCAATCGGTCAAGGCCAGCGGCGCGACCCTGCTGCGGGGCGGCGCTTTCAAACCGCGCACATCGCCCTATGCTTTCATGGGTTTACAGGAGAATGGACTGCGCCTGCTCTTAAAAGCCAAGCAGGAAACAGGTATGCCGATTGTTACCGAGATAATGAACCAAACCCAGCTGCCCCTGTTCGAGGATATCGACGTGATACAGGTTGGGGCACGCAATATGCAGAACTTTGATTTATTGAAAGAGGTAGGCCGATTTAACAAACCGGTTCTTTTGAAAAGAGGATTAGCCAACACCCTGGAAGAACTGCTTATGAGCGCCGAATACATTTTATCCGAAGGCAACAGCCAGGTAATTTTGTGTGAAAGAGGGATTCGAACCTTCGAGACTTCTACCCGCAATACTCTTGATATCTCCGCAATTCCCCTGCTTAAACAGAAATCGCACCTGCCGGTTATTGTTGATCCCAGCCATGCCTCGGGTTTACGGGCCCTGGTCGGGCCTTTGGCGAAAGCCGCGGTGGCAGTGGGCGCCGATGGCCTGATGATTGAAGCCCATAATGATCCGGCCCGGGCATTATGCGACGGGGCTCAATCGCTGGATTTGCTGCAATTCAAGATTTTGATGGAAGACCTGCAGCAGCGGGTAGCCTTCGAAGGCAAGAAAATGGGAGCCAGGTAAGACGGAATAATACCCATTTGGATTAGAAATTTTTCATGGAGGACAGCGACGACATTTCTGTTAGAATATATAAGGTACAAATTCGCGCCATGGGAGGCCACCGTGAAAAAATTGGCTTTTGTTGCAATAATCCTGCTGGCGGCGGTGATAGTATTTCCGCCCCGGGCTCTGACAACCGCATTTAACGAATTTTATTCCGGTTTATATAAAGAGACGGACATCCAGTACGCCTCCCTGTCTCCATCCCAAAAACTGGACATATATTGGCCCAATAAGTTTGATGGCCCCTACCCGGTTATCATATCGATACACGGGGGAGCCTATTGTTCCGGCGACAAACTCGGTCCGGATGCCCTGGTGGCATGGGAGGGAATAAAGCGAGGCTATGCGGTGGTATCGGTTAACTACCGGCTAAGCTCCGAAGGGGTATTCCCGGCCCAAATCAACGATGTTAAAGCAGCTATTCGTTATGTAAAAGCCCATGCCCAGGACTATAACCTCGATCCCAACCGTATTGCCGTATGGGGAGCTTCAGCCGGGGGTACCCTGTCCGCCCTGGCCGGAGCTACTGCGGATGTAAAGGATCTGACTGATTTAAGCCTGGGCAATGCCGATCAGTCCGAGCGGGTACAAGCCGTGGTGGATTGGTGCGGTCCTATGGATATGCTGACCATGGATGCCCAGTTCAAAGCCAGCGGAATTGATGGGATTCTGAACAATTCCCCCGACTCATGGGGTTCTCGATATTTCGGACGTCTTATAACGGAGATTCCCCAGCAGGTGCAGAAAGCCAATCCGGAAAGCTATATTACCCCGGATGACCCGCCAGTCTTCATACAGCACGGTACCCTGGATAACTGGGTGCCGGTCCGCCAATCGATCAACTACGCCGCTAAATTAAAGCCGGTGTTGGGAGAAGGTAAGGTTTACCTGGAAGTAATAGATGGAGCCGGCCATGGCGGAATCCCCTTCAACAATGCCAACAATGTCAGTCACGTATTGGACTTCCTGGACCAGACCTTAAAGTAGTCTTGCCCCAGTAATTCCTCCCCCGGCGGAAATAGTTACGAACTGTTCTGCCCATGGACAGGATCCCCGCCCAAGTTTTATAATCTAACCAAATGAATTGCAGCGATTAAAGGAGGAGGGCTAATGGCAGCTCTGTTCAATATCCTGATAGGTGTGGGCCTGGCGGCTACCTGTGGTTTTAGGATATTTGTGCCCTTGTTGGTGATGGGAATCGCCTCTCGGTCCGGTCACCTGGATTTAGGATCGGGTTTCCAGTGGATCGGTACCAGTCCCGCTCTGGTGATCCTAACGGCTGCCACCCTGGCTGAAGCGCTGGCATACTT
>CAZOZX010000084.1:0-8737 GCA_964584415.1 uncultured Syntrophomonas sp. | reverse complement strand
CAGGCGCTGCCACAGATAGGTCTCGGTGTCAGTGGTGTTCTTTCATCGGGTGGCATAACCGACTGCCACCGGTAAAACCCCCTGCGCCATGGGATCAAGCGTACCCATATGCCCGAGCTTATGTTTCGGGATTATTTTTTTCAGTTTTCTGATAACATCAAACGAGGTCATACCAGCTGACTTATTTATATTGAGAAATCCATCCACCTAACTGATCACGCTCTCCACCACAAAAATGACCTCTCGTTCAATATCCTCCATGTTACCGGCCAGGGTAGCTCCCGCCGCCCTGGGGTGACCTCCACCGCCAAAACGGGCTGCCAGGGCGGAAACATCTATCTCACCTTTTGATCTGAACCCCACCTTAATAGTCCCCGGACTCAACTCACGAAAGAGAAGTCCAATTTGGACCCCTTTTACGGTGAGGGTATGATTAATGATGCCTTCAGGACATATTTCCAGGGCACCGATTTCTTCAATGTCATGGTAATTCAAAATCATCCAGGCAACAGCACCACCGCAACAAGTGGTCAGGCTTCCCAGGGCCAGTGATAGAAGCAGCAATTCCTCCCTGCTCCTGGATTCAAACAGGTTATGCTTAACCTGGTCCAAATCCACCCCTTTTTCCATTAAAGCGGCCACGGTCCTAAACGTTTCGGCACTGGTGTTGTTATGCTGAAATCCTCCCGTATCCTGAAATATGCCAACGTATAATGCGTTGGCAATAGCTGAATCGATATCTACCTGTAAATTTACGAGCAGTTTATAAACTATTTCAGCAGTTGAGGCCGCCTGGTGCTCAACATAGTTCAACTGGCCAAACATGGCATTACTCTTATGATGGTCAATATTGATTATATGCCGGGGTCCATCCAGTATAGCTGCAACCCGATCGCCGGTTCGCTCCGGGTCGGAACAATCCAGATAGATCAGATTGAATTCGGCTTTGATTACTTGATTTGGATTGAGCACCTGGTCAGATCCGTAAAGATAGAAATATATGGCCGGGACCGGATCCTCCAATAACATCCGCACCCTTTTACCGAGGGCACTCAGTCCCAAATAAAGTCCGATCAGCGAGCCGATGCAATCCCCATCGGGTATTGAGTGCCCCACTAATAAAAAATCATCATTTTCCTCAATATAACCAGTGATTTGGTCAATATTATTCATCAGGTTTTTCCTTTGGGTCTGCTTCCCTGCTAAGGCTCTCCAATAAGGTCGATATTTTAATTCCCTGCTCAATGGACTTATCCAATCTGAATTCAAGTTCCGGAGCATGCCGGATTTGCAGTCCATGAGCTAATTCCGATCTGATGAAACCCCTGGCCTTTTGCAGAATCTGCATAGTATCAGCCTGTTTGGCTTCATCTCCCATAATACTAATATAAACTCGGGCGTGGCTGATATCTTGAGCTACATCGACCCGGGTTATCGAAATTGAAGTGAGATCGAGGCGCGGATCTTTAACATGCTCATATATGATGGAGGCCAGCATCCTTTTGATTTCTACAGACATTTTTTCCTGCCTGCGCTTACCCACAATGAACCCCCCCTATTCAGGTCCTTAGTCAGGCACGATTACAACGTGCGGGCAATTTCTTCCATGGTATAGGCTTCGATGATATCGCCTTCTTTGAGATCGTTGAAATCTTTTATGCCCATTCCGCATTCGTATCCATCTACGACCTCTTTAACATCATCCTTGAATCGCTTCAGGGAGCTAAGTTTGCCTTCATGGATTATGACAGAATCCCTGAGCACCCTTATGTCGGCATTTCTGAGCATTTTGCCGTCAATGATGTAGGATCCGGCTATAGTCCCGACATTAGGTACTTTAAATGTTTGGCGCACTTCAGCCCGGCCGAGATATTTCTCCCGATATTCAGGTTCAAGCAGCCCTTCCATAGCCTTTTTAACGTCATCAATCGCTTCATAAATCACCCGGTACATGCGAATATCTATGTTTTCCTCTTCACCGTATTTACGGGCCTTGATATCCGGACGGACATTGAAGCCAATTATTATGGCATTGGAAGCCGAGGCTAACATAACGTCGGTCTCGGTTACAGCTCCAACCGCGGAGTGGATTACGTTTACTTTTACCTCACTGGTGCTGAGCCGGAGCAGGGATTGGGCCAGGGCTTCAATAGATCCCTGCACATCACCCTTGATTATCAGGTTAAGTTCTTTTATACCTGTATTTTGCATCTGTTTGAAGAAATCATCCAATGAAATTCTGCTGCTTTGTTTTTGATCTTCTAATTTCTTCTCGCTTAATCTTAGACTGGCAATTTCTTTGGCGATCTTTTCATCGGTAGCAACTACCTTTTCTCCCACTTCCGGTACTTCCGACCAACCAGTGATTTCAACTGGCATTGAAGGATAGGCCAGGTCAACCCTCCGTCCACGATAGTCGGTCATCGCCCGGACTTTACACCAGGTAAAGCCACATACGATAGAATCACCTATCTTAAGGGTTCCCTTTTGCACTAATACTGTGGCTACGGCTCCCTTACCTTTATCTAATTGCGCTTCTATTACGACTCCTTCAGCCGCACGATTGGGATTGGCTTTTAGTTCCTGCATCTCAGCTAATAAGGCAGTCATATCCAGCAAGTTCTCTATTCCCATACCAGTCTTGGCGGATACTGGTATGAACATGGTTTCTCCGCCCCATTCCTCAGCAACTATGCTGTATTCAGTAAGCTGCTGCATTACTTTATCAGGATTGACATCAGGTTTATCCATTTTGTTGAGTGCAACCAGGAAAGGTACCTTGGCGGCTTTAATGTGATTAATTGCTTCAATGGTTTGCGGCATTACGCCGTCGTCAGCAGCCACAACCAGCACAACGATATCGGTCAGATTAGCTCCTCTGGCCCTCATGGCGGTGAAAGCCTCATGACCAGGTGTATCGATGAATGTTACTGACTTACCGCTGTCGAGCTTGATCTGGTAAGCACCTATATGCTGGGTTATACCGCCGGCTTCACTGGATACCACGTCGGCATGTCGGATTTTGTCCAAGAGCGAGGTTTTTCCATGATCTACATGCCCCATAACCGTTACGATTGGAGGACGCGGAACCAAACTTTCCGGGGTATCAACTACCTCCTCCAAAATCTGCTGTTCTTCACTCAGTTCTCTTTCGATTTCAACGTCATATAGAGTGCATAAAATTTCGACTGTTTCGAAATCTATCTCCTGATTGATGGTCGCCATTATACCCAGCTCCATCAACTTTTTCATTATCTCTCCACTACCCTTGGCCAACCGGTCGGCCAATTCACGGACTTGGATGGTATCCCCAACCAAAATTTTATCCGGGGTCTGTAAAACCTGTTCTTCTTTTCTCCGTTTGTGTTTACCCTTCTTTTGCGGCCGGCTATAATCCCGGGTGACCAGTGGTTTCTGAGGAGTGGTTTTCTTGTTTGCCGTCTTGTCCTTTCCACCAAAACCTGGTTTACGGGCGCCGTCAAAACCGCCTGCCGGGGACCATGGCTGCCCAGGCCCCTTGTCCATGCCCTTTTTGCCTGGTGTGGGACCAGGTCCTTGAGGACGGCGATCCTGGGTGCGCGGTGCCTGTGCTCCACCGGGACGCGGTGCTCCACCGGGGCGCGGTGTCTGTGCTCCACCTGGACGCGGTGCCTGTGCTCCACCGGGACGTGGTGTCTGTGCTCCACCCGGACGCGGTGCTTGTGCTCCACCGGGACGTGGTGCTTGTGCTCCACTGGGACGCGCTCCCGCTTCTTGATGAGGTAACGGTCTTCTCTCCTGTGGACCTGCCGGGCGAGGTTTGATTCCCCCTATTGGTTGGGATTGGTCCGGTCTGGTGGTGGGAGCAGGTCTTGAAATTGGAGGACGCTGACCTTGACCACCGGTCGGTTGATCTGGGCGGGCATATTGTGGAGCTCTGGGAGCGCCCTCTGCTGGCCGGTTAGGCCGTCCGGTAGTAGCTGGTTGAGATGCTCCTCCGGGAGAAGGAATCCTTCTTTCCGGTTGTCTGACAGGAGCGGCCGGTTTTTGACCAGATGGCGGAGCAACTACAGGCTGTTTTTTCGCTGTCGCTTGGGCTGCTGGAGGGGTTGCCGCAGCCAAATTCTGGCGCGACTGGCCACGGGCAGTTGTTCTGTCCGAAGGGGGGGCAACTTTGCTCGCAGGTTTAACCGGCGCTCTTTCCGGTGCTTCAGTCTCCTTCCCCAGGCGTTTTCTCACCCAGGTCACCTGCGATTCTTCCATGGTGCTCATATGATTTTTAACTTCCAAACCCAAATTATGCAGGGTTTCTACCATTTGTTTGCTCGGTATGCCTAATTCTTTTGCCAATTCGTGTACTCTTATTTTGGCCATTCAACCACCCCCGTTGTTTTTGCCTCTATATAAACAGACTTAACAGCCTTTATAATTGCCTGTGCTAAACCTGCATCATTAATTGTCAACGCCACCCGATAGGGCTTGCCTACACTATTTCCCAATTCAAATTTGCTGCCTAAAATGAACCAAGGGATCCTCTGCCTCTCACAGATTCTCTGCAACACATCCCTAGAATTAATCGCTATGTCTTCGCTCATTATCAAAAGACAGGCTTGCTGCCCTAAGAGACTCTTCTCTGCGGCCGTATTCCCGGAAGATACTTTCCCGCCGCGTTGGGCTATACCAATAAGATTATAAACCTTTCTCAATCTGTCCCACCTTCTCGGGAGACTGGCAATTTTGCCTTAAGTGATTCGATAATTTCAGACTCTATTTCCTGGTCCAGGGCCTTCTGCAGACGTTTACCCTTCACAGCTAAGGTCAGGCAGTTCGCGTCCCGGCATATATATGCCCCACGACCGGATTTTTTCCCGGTCTCATCCAGTTCAATGGTCCCCTGGGGTGTTCTGACTATCCGGAGCAATTCCTTTTTGTTTTTCATTACCCGGCAGCCCACACACATCCGCTGTGGAACCTTTCGCACCTTAGGCATCCTGTTCGTACTCCTCTTCGGCTTGGCTCTCACTCTTGATATCAATCTTCCATCCGGTCAACTTAGCGGCTAGACGGGCATTCTGGCCCTCTTTGCCAATTGCCAGGGAAAGCTGATAGTCGGGTACTATTACCCGGGCTTTTTTACCCTCAGCATCGATGTCCACGGCTAATACCTTGGATGGACTCAAGGCATTGGCGATAAATTTCTCTGGATCCTTATGATATTTGATTATATCAATCTTCTCGCCGTTGAGTTCATTGACGATATTTTGAACTCTTATTCCCCGCGGACCTACGCAGGCTCCAACCGAATCTATCTTGTCATCCATGGAGTAAACGGATATTTTGGACCGTGACCCCGCTTCCCGGGCAATTGTCTTAATTTCTACCAATCCTTCGTATATCTCAGGCACTTCCAACTCAAACAGCCGTTTCAAGAAGAACGGATGGCTGCGGGAAATGAAGACACTGGGACCTTTGGAAGTATTTTTCACTTCGTATATATATCCTTTTATTCTCTGGCCAACTTCATACCGTTCCGAAAATATCTGGTCGGCTGGCAGCATTATCCCCTCAGTCCGGCCCAGGTTTACAGCAATGGTTTTGGCCTCGATCCGCTGAATCATACCAGTAACAACTTCACCCTCGCGTTCCGAAAACTCCTCGAAAATCATGCTCCGTTCGGCTTCGCGTAATTTCTGTACTACAACTTGTTTTGCGGTCTGAGCTGCGATACGGCCAAAATCGGATGGTGTAACCTCCACATTTACAATGTCATCAACAGCCGCAGAAGAATCAATCTCCACCGCTTCGTCCAGCGAAATTTCCAAACACGGATCTTTCACCTCTTCAGCAACCTTTTTTTGAGCGAAGACCTGCACTTCACCGGTAATTTGATTCATTTCTACGCTTACATTCTGGGAAGTCCCGAAATTCTTCTTGTAGGCAGTGTTCAAAGCTGATTTTATTGCCTCTATTAACGCTTTCTGAGGTATACCCCGCTCCTTTTCCAATTCTCGCAGGGCCAGGATTAGCTCTTGGGACATTGTTTTTCCTCCTTATATCTCGGGATGCAGTCGAACCATTGAAATAATTTCTCGACTTATTATCTGCGTGCGGCCGTCAACTTCAACAGTAAGGTTTTCTGGATTTGATGAGACCAGAATCCCGACAATTTTCTTTTTACCTTCCACTGGTTGAGTGGTCTTTATCAGAACCTGCGATCCTTGATATTTAATAAATTCTTTTTCCTTCTTTAAAATACGGTCAATTCCCGGTGATGACACTTCCAAATAGTCATAGTCCAACTGTGCTTCATTGTCGAGGTAGTCTTTAACAGCCCTGGTAGCTGTAACACAAGTCTCACTGTCAACCCCTGCCGAACTGTCGATGTAAATTCGCAAAACCAGCCCGTTTTGTTCGCGCCTGTATTCAACATCATAGAATTCTATCCCTTGCTTCTCCAACCGGCTAGTTATTCCAGCAGTGACCTGCTCACTAATCGGACCTTTGCGCGTCATTCTCCAAGCCTCCAATTGGCTTATTTTCCGGCAATTACAATAGAAAGAGTGGGCCCGTACCCACTCTTTCTAATAAAATATTAGCAAGAATACAGTAGAAGTATAACACACTGGCATTTTATTATTCAAGTTAATGAATAATAAACCCCGATTTTTCTTACCCAAATAGACTTATTTGATTCTTTTCCGGAAGTCCAACGAAGCAATTCTCTTTGCGCAGCATATCCATGGCGCTCTTGTTCAAGCGGGTACGTGCCTGGAAATCTTCAATTGACAAGTACCCTCCGTCTTTGCGGCTGCTTATAATGCCCTGGGCGGCGGATATTCCTATGTTGGGCAGTGCTGCAAAAGGCAATATCAGTCCCGTGCCGGATATTATAAACTTGCGGGCATCTGATTTGTAAATATCGACCGGCTGGAAATTAAATCCCCTTGCATACATCTCCATTGCCAATTCTAATACTGTTTGGAGTTTTTTCTCCTTTTGAGGGGCATTAAAACCAAGTTTGTTGATCCCCTTTATTCTTTCCCGGATAGTCTCATACCCCCCAAGAATCGTATCGGCTTCGAAATCCTCAGCTCGAATACCGAAAAAACTGGAGTAAAAAGCCAGAGGATGATTAATCTTAAACCAGGCAATCCGGAACGCCATGGTAACATAAGCTACAGCATGGGCCTTGGGGAACATATACTTTATTTTTTGGCAGGCTTCGATATACCAATCGGGGATACCGCATTTATCCATCAGGTCTATATCTTTTTCTTTCAGCCCTTTGCCTTTTCGAACTTTCTCCATAATTTCGAAAGCCTGGGTCTTATTCATTTGCTGGTGT
The DNA here is from genome assembly GCA_964584415.1 of uncultured Syntrophomonas sp. Taxonomy (GTDB): domain Bacteria; phylum Bacillota; class Syntrophomonadia; order Syntrophomonadales; family Syntrophomonadaceae; genus PHAA01. Next base: position 1,413 of record CAZOZX010000084.1, on the reverse strand, counting down.
ATCAAATAGGTCATTATATCATCACGAGTACAAATTACTTCATTAAGACTGGCAACATTATCTTCTATCAGAGTTTGAGCATTATTGAGCCAGACATCAGTCCCATGGGAAAGCCCGCTTATTCGGACCAATTCGGCAAAGGTAGTAGGCCGGGTGGTTTCCAGCATCTGACGCACAAATGGGGTACCGAACTCAGGTATTCCGTACGTACCTACGGTTGAACCAATTATCTCTGGATCTACTTTAAGCGGCTCCACCCCCGAAAACAGCAGCATGGTCTCCTTATCCGACAGGCTGAGCGAAGATGCTTTGATCCCTGTTAGGTCCTCCAATTCCTTGATGACGGTTGGATCGTCATGACCTAATATGTCGAGCTTTACCAATTGATCGCCTATAGCGTGATATTCAAAGTGGGTAGTAATGACTCCCGAATCTTTATTGTCGGCTGGATGCTGCAGGGGTGTAAACTCCATTATATCTTTGTCAGTAGGTACTACTATCAACCCCCCCGGATGTTGGCCAGTCGTTCTCCGTACTCCGCTTACACCGTTGGCGAGGCGGATCATTTCTGAGTTTTTGATATTAAGGTCCATTTTTTCAGCATACTTTTTCACGAAACCATAGGCGGTCTTATCCGCTATAGTCGAAATTGTACCAGCTCTGAAAACGTTTTGACTTCCGAATAGTTCTTCTACATATTGATGAGCCTTGCTCTGGTAGTCTCCCGAAAAGTTAAGATCAATATCCGGTACTTTATCGCCTTCAAAACCCATGAAAGTTTCAAAAGGTATATCGAAACCATCCTTGGTTAGAATATGACCGCATTGGGGACACACATTGTCCTCTAGATCAGCGCCACAGCCGATACTGCCACCGCTCATAAATTCATAATAATAGCAGCTGGGACAAATATAATGCGGCGGCAATGCGTTGACTTCGGTTATTCCAGTAAGATATGCGACCAGGGATGATCCTACCGATCCCCTCGATCCTACCAAATATCCATCCTGGTTGGATTTTTTCACTAGTTTGTGGGCTATCAAATAAAGGACTGAAAATCCATGCCCGACTATTGAACTCAATTCTCTTTTTATGCGTTCTTCAACAATATCAGGCAGTTGTGGTCCATAAACTGTGCGGGCATTCTGCCAGGTAAGATCCGCTATTTCCTTTTCCGCCCCCTCAATTTTCGGGGGATAAAATCCATCCGGAACTGGCTGTAAAAATTCAATTTGTTCAGAAATTAACGTCGGGCCTTCTATTACTACCATTTCTGCTTCTTCAGGTCCCAAATAGGCAAATTCCGCCAGCATTTCGTCGGTGGTTCTAAAATAAAGCGGCATATGCTCTTCAGCATCTTCATAATCCTGACCGCCTTTGATTATAGTGCGGAATTTCTCGTGATGGGGGTCG
>CAZOZX010000083.1:0-8770 GCA_964584415.1 uncultured Syntrophomonas sp. | reverse complement strand
GGATCAATTAAATCGCCAATTTTGAAATCCTCTGAGGAATTACTTTGCTCAAGAATGCAATTTTTCAATCCGGTTGGGGTATCAACTAAATTAGCGAAGACACCCCAATCTTTAGCCGTCAAATCATCATTAAATACTTTGTTCCAAGCTCCACAAGCTACTGTAGAGCAATTATGTGTATAACTCCAATAATTGATACTATCAAGTATACAGTATGATATCAGAGTATTCATGTTAGCCTGGGTTATTTCTTTTGCCATGTAAGCATTTTTTAGATATGTGTATTTAAGATGAAAGTATTTCCAAAATTCTAAATTATAGCATACCCCAGCATCAGATTCACTTAAGCCACCATCGCCAATCGATACAAAGTCACCTGCTGAAATGTTGTATTCGGATGATTCTTCTCGAGTAAGCTCGGACCATGAGCCGGAAGTGGTCCATCCTGCATAGAAGTCACTGAAGTCGAGAGTATCATTGACATAGCTGTTATATACGAAAAACGCGTGACCACTTGTAGAATTTGAACTACTACCTCCACCAGCTTGATAGCAAGAAATTAATGTCAACTTCCCAATAATACCACCATCAAGGCCTTTAGCAAGTTTCGCGGTATCCTCATCATCAGTTATTCCGTCTCCATCGGTATCAGGCAACATTGGTGAAGAATAGACCTTCATATATACTTTACCACTGCTACTAACAGCAATGACTACCTCATCACCATTTTTTAAACCATCACCATCGTAATCCGAATTAGCTTGAACTTCATTGTAATCAAGCCCGCCAAACAGCGGAATACCGGTACCACTACGCAAAATACCATCACACATTAACTTTGTATAATAGTCAGAAATACCATCCGTGTTACTATCCGTTTTATAGTCGATTGTTTCAGCACCAATTTTATTGTATATATCAATAAGGTCATCTGCTGTTGTTGCGTGGTAATATTTGCCGCCGGTTGATTCTGCTAATGATGTAAGCGAAGCTGTATCCAAAGATGTGCCGAGACCTACGGTATAAATAATTATCTCATTATCCATTGCCGTCTGCGATGTACTTGAGAGATTTGTTGAACTGGCATTATCCTGACCGTCAGTTAGAACAATCATTATTTTATCTGTGTTTTCATCTGTTGAATCATTAATAAACAATGTATTTGCTTGGGTGATCGCATCATACATTCTAGTCCTGCCGTACGAACCAATAGAATCAATAGCATCCTTTAGTAGGCTTTTATCATTAGTGAATCCTTGCAGTAAGGAAACATATGATGCAAAGGAAAAGACAGCTCCACGGTCGTCGTCAGAGAACTTATCCACCATATCCTTGGCTACAGTTAGGCGAAGCCCATTTGGATCATTTTTAGGCGACCAATCATAACTCATAGATCCAGATTCATCAATCACAAAAGCCATGTCCAGTTTCGTGTTTGCTGTTCCAGGCTTTCGAATATCCTGATCCCATACTGCGTCAAGAGCTGTCTTATTTAGCAGAACATATTGGGAAAAATGTGTCGTAGTAGCAGTTACTACATTGCCAATAATGGTCTGATTCGCTAGAGGTTCAAGCAATTGCTCCTCTTCATTAAAATAATATATAGTCGGCACAAATGTCGGATCATCGAGCAATGCAGGGTCAAATTCAAACGATAAGGTTGCACTTTCGATCTCACCATTCACCTCAAAGTTAAACGCACTTCCTATAAAGCCAGGTGTATTAGCATTTAAGAATATACTGTCGTTAACAGGGGAAACGTTCAGGGTTCCTGTTTGTGCGCCTACCAAGTTGACATTAGCTGATGCGGTTATCGTACCATTACTTGACGTAATGTTGACTGCAAAAAAGGAGTTGTGTAACAACGGGTCAAAGCCATTGTCAATTTCCCATCCATCTATTGCTCCGTCACCATCTGTGTCTTCGTTTTTGGGATCTGTCATATAGGTATTGATTTCCTTATAATCATTTAAACCATCAAAATCGGTATCATCAAATATTGGACTAGTTCCAATGCCTATTTCATAACCATTTGATAAACCATCTTTATCCGCATCTTCGTCATAATCATTGACCCCGTCGCCATCAGTATCTGGTTTGAGTGGATCTGTGGCCAATATAAACAATTCCTCGTAATCATTTAATTCGTCCTTATCGGTATCAATATCTGTTTTTGATGTACCATAATAATCTTCCACGAAGTTAATGATTCCGTCACCATCACTATCGCTTTCGTCTAATTGTAAATTAGAGAGATTATCTTCGCTTGTATTGTAGAATTTCAATGTCTGGTCAACTGTACCGCTATTGGATACAGCACTAAAAACAACATTGTTCATGCCGATAAACAAACCTAAATCAGAAACAGTCCAATTAGTAGCGATGGAAATCGGATTTGTCTGTACAAGTTGGTTTCTATCATTATATACACTATATGAGAGAGACCTCACACTGTTAAAATTCGTCAATGTTCCGCTGATAGGACCTATACTCTCGTCAACCAAATAGGCATTTGTTGTTGAATCATAGGTGAAGGATGACGTATCAATTTTTAGTTCGGGAGCAGCATTATTTCTGTTATTGTGTGGTTCACTGCTTCCGCTTGATGTATTCAGAATAGTCTCAACTTTTGGTGTTTCATTAAGTGCGCTATTTATCATGGACGCTGCTTCTGCACGAGACGCATGTTTCTGAGGATAGAAGAATCCTTCAGCCGTTCCAGTTATGTATCCTTTAGCAACAGCAATACTTACGTCTTTTTTCGCCCAGCTAGATATTAGCGATGAATCTTTGAAGTTTTCCACTGTAGGTGAGTCAATAACCCCGGTAGCATTTATTAGCATTACCACCATTTGCTCTTTTGTTATCAAATCATCTGGTCCAAAATTGCCGTTTCCATACCCGTTTGCAATACCATTAGTTGCTGCTCTAGAAATATAGGCTTCTGCCCAGTGCCCTTTAACATCAGGAAAATTTACTATCGCCCCTTTAAAGCCAAAGGCTCTTACCAACATGACCGCAAATTCCGCTCTAGTCACATTATCTTCCGGACGGAATCGACCTTCATAACCACTAATGATTCCTTGTTTGGCCATACTTTCGATTGCCGGCGCTGCCCAATAGTTGCTGCTGACATCACCAAAGGCATTTGCACCAGCCATAACCGGTAATGGTATCAACACCATAGAAACCGTAATAATAGCTACCATCACGAAAGTAATCGACTTTTTCACATGATGAAATATATACAAAACTATCACTCCCCGTACATCAATATATCTTTAATTCATCAATACTTGCTGTGTATAATTTGTCTTCGGCATTCGGATTGTCGATAGCCAATATGCCAGCAATGGAGGTCAACTCTTTAAACGGAAAATCCGGTCCATATATCCTCACTTCCATATCCATTTGAGTCCCAGCGGGAATAAACTCTTTCCCGTAAATATCTGAAAACGCATATCCGTTCACAGATATTTCATCTGTCGTAATATAAATATCCATATTTGATTTATTGTTAAACCTTAATAATATGGTTAGGTCTTCGTCTATATCGCTTTCAAGAAAACTAACAACTATATTGCTATCCTCAAATAGAACAATACTGTTTTCTATCGTCATAGATGGAGCAACCTCCGGAAGGGTTTGTTCAGGAATCTGGCTGGCCGGTTCAGCTATTTGCTCAACGGTTGTATCTGCGGCGGGATCAACACTTTCTTCTATCGATGGATCTATGGTTGGTTCAACTATTGGTTCTTCTATCTCTAAAGCAATCTCTTCGGGCGTGATAGTATCGCTGCCACTGACTGAGGGACCTTCTCCCTCCGCAGGAATTATATCATCACCAGTCTTATCTAAAGAAATAGCATTATCGTAGTTGACATCATGCAATGGTTGATTGTAATAGAAATAGTCCGCCGGGGTTTTTACAGTCCCACTGCTCAAGTCGTAGACTTCATTATCTGCTACCCAAATCCCAATCTGGGTAAAGTCTTCACTAACTAATATGTCGCCAACAGCGAAGGTCGTGTCTTCATCTATCAATACCCAGGAATTATCCATGTTCTCTGCCAAGACCACTTCAACATCCGGACTGTACAGATCATTAAGCTTTTCCAACAGGGTATCGCCATCAATATTTCCGTCTTCGATCTGGTTTACAATTGTCAGCGGATCATAAAAATCTAATTCAGCATCGAGTTTAACGTTATAATACAGACTGCTTTCTTCCGCTACTTCTGGAATTACCTCTTCTATACCACCTGTCTGATTTTCGTTTGCTGGATTTTCAATCGTAATTGGATTATCAACCACTGGTTGACTGCTGTCCTCCGCAATCGCCAGGGGCACCATCAACATCAGGGCCATCAATAATACCCAAGCGCAAATAGTAACCTTTCTCACTCAAGTCCCTCCCAAAATACAAAATCATTGAATACTAATACAAACTTGAAAAAACCTGCACCAGTTGGGCTGATTTGGCTGATCAACACCTCCGTTCTATTCCAACTTTTCATGGCTGAGCTTCACTGCTCAGTTATATTCAGTCCTTCAATAAAAAAGCACACCCCCAACCAAGGGGTGTGCCGGTTTCACTGCTAGCTCTTCTAGACAAAAAGTGACCATATAATATCCAGCGTCATTGCTTCACACCATTGTTAATCTCTAGTCATTCATTTTAGATCATAGGAAATTTATGGAGAAGGTCCTTCACGGATAATCACTGGTTTGGCTATCATTATTACGCCTTTTATTTTGATCATATTTTGTCGATAAAAAGGATTTCCATTGTCGAAGGCAAATATATACACTTGGTTGAACGACACCGAAAAACAAAGCTGGATTTAAATATAGAGGTGTATTTTGATGAGACATGAGATTCTAAGGTATCTGTTGGTGGTTCTCCCCTATGTACTTGCTACAACTCTGGCGGCCCTTATAATTTGGGGCGAGGATATCAAAAAGCTGTGGCCCCGCTTGATAGCCTTCGCGCTGATGTCATCTTTTACCCAGACTTTGACTTATCAGATAGAAACCTGGTCCCTCCAGTTTCCCGTTGAAGTAGCCAGCGGTTTTCTGGTTGCCTGGGTGTTTTTCAGACGGGATCTGATATGGTTATTTAAGATATATGCCACTTCCTACATCCTTGGCATCGCATATGCTGCTGGGACCGTTATGATTGCATCTCTTTTTTCGCTGCCCCTCGGTCTGGTGGTCGAATCCGAGTATTATTGGCTTAGATTGTTGTTGCCGGCCTATGCCATGTTGCCGGTGTTAACCATGATTATCAGGAAGTTTTTGGGAGAGTTCAAATCGTTTAGATATTACTTTGGCCAGGGCTTGGAAAGACCATACCCGGTTTTTTTGGCACTGTTTATTCAACTGGTAGTCTTTATGGGAATATTTACCCAATTGGTGCTGGATTCTGGTATTAGCAGCACTCAATCAAAACTGGTTGCTACCCTAGCAGCCTGTGTTTTGCTGGTTCTCTATAGCTTTTATATGGTAATCAATTATTACAATAAGCAAAATGTAATGACGGCCGTCTCGGCCCAGGAAGGTGTATCGGAACACCTAATGGATCTCGTTAATACCGTAAGAGGCGAGCGGCATGACATTTTGAACCAGTTACAGGTCATATATGGATTGGCCTATCAGGATAAGACTGCGGAACTCAAGGAATATTTGGATGAATTGATCCCTGAGATTTCAACTTACAGCGAATTGTTCAAAATCGATAATCCGGTGATCAGCGCTTTGATCAACGGCAAAATATCGCAGGCCAACACTAAAGGAGTCGAGATTGACGTAGATATTCAGGCAAATCTGTCCGGGCTCAGGGAGCAGTCAATGGATTTTGCCAGGATACTGGCCAATCTCATCGACAATGCGGTGGAATCGGTTCTGAATGATGACGTGGGAAAGAAAGTTAATGTCTCTATTTTTGAGCAGGATCATTTTTTGGTCTGCCGGGTAGAGAACGCAAGCACCAAAATCATTGATACAGAAAAGATCTTTTTACCCGGGGTTACATCAAAGGATGATCACAGCGGGTTAGGCTTATTCAATTGCCGCAAGCTGGCCGACAAACTGAGTGGAAAACTAGAGGTAAGGCAGGAAGAAAGAAAGGTGACATTCGCCTTTTTGCTGACCCAAAAAGAATAGCTTTATAAACTGGCAACTCATCTCAACCTTAAGATCATTGATTAACGAGCAACGCGAACTCTTCAAATTTATCCCTGCGCATTGAGGCAGACCGGGCGTAGTCCTGGAACGTTACTTCATAGGCCCGGTCGGCGTACGGTGCAACTTTTTCCACATTATCGATATTAATAAGGAAGCTTTTATGGCAGCGGAAGAACTTGCTGCCATTCAATTTTTTCTCCAGAGCCGCCAGGGTCTCAGTTGTTTCATAGGTGCCGGTATTGGTGTGGATGATGCATTTCGTTCCGCACTTTTCAATAAATAAGATTCTGCTCAAGTCCACGATGGTCAGCCCATGGCCATTTTTGAGGGCTAGTTTGGTCGGGCAAAATCCATTGTTGAGATTGGTTGTCATATGTTTGAATCTTAAGATTTTTTCCATGGTCTTTTCCAACCGGCCCCGGCTGAGCGGTTTGACGATGAAGTCGATGACATCCAGATTATAGGCATCGGAAGCGAAATTGGCATGACCGCTAACGAACACAATCCCCACTTCGGGATGCTGCTGCTTGAGTCGATGGGCAAAAGTCAACCCATCCATGCCCGGCATGTTGATATCGGAAAAAACTATATCAGGCCGGTATTGATCAACCAACCTTAATATTTGGCTGCTGTCACTTGTTTGCGCAACTACCTCGCAATCATCAAATTCATTGATCATACTCGTGATTAAATTACATATCGGTAGTTCATCATCAGCTACGATTATTCTTAAAGCCATTAAATGGTTCCTCCGGGCAAAACTGTGTAACAAATATTCTATGAAAAATACAAAAATCCTTCTTATTGTCAATTATGAGTCGCTAAATCGTAATTTAAGCTACTAATATCGTAATAATAACGTGGAATACTCCATTAATTGCTATGGAGATACTCCTTTTTTTTGAAATCAATTCCTAAAGAAGTATACGATATTTTTGATTCGAAAACAGGATAGAGGTTAAACGCCTTATTAGATGCTCTGGGGAGGGAACAAATCCCTCCTTTTTCTGTTCATTTTAGAATTCACATCGCCGTCCGCATCGCGGAATGTTACTGTACCAAATACGTCGATCGAGCGGGCTTTTAATATTATGCTGATTTTTGAATATTGGGCAAAACATTGGCACATCCTAAAGATTAGATTTATTAAAGGAGGTAGGTTTTTCGTGAATCAATTTTCAACCAGGGAGCTTCTTTATCTGGAAGACACCAGCAAGATCTTTGAGGCGATGCAGAAGACATGCAACCACGCCATGAGCGAGTGCACCGATCAGCAAGTCCGAAGCCTTATCCAGGGTATGAGCAGTGAGCACAAGCAGGCAATCCAGAGTTCAGCATCACTCGTGTCCGGCAGTCGGACTATGCAGTAAGGAGGAATTACAATGGCAAAAGATATGGAATGGATGGGTATTCTCTTGTATGAACATAAACTGGCCGCCAGCATGCTGACCAGCAGTGTTATGGAAAGTGCCAATCCCCAGGTAAGGCAGCATTTCAGCAGCCTTCTCAATCAGACTCTTAATCATCAGAAGCAGATCTTTGATGTAATGAATCAAAAGGGCTGGTACAAGGTAGCCCCGGCTTCGCAGGAAGAGCTTAGCCGCGTTCAGCAAAGCTTCAACATGATGCAGCAGCAGCAACAGCAGATGTAAGAAAGAAAATACAAGGTATATTAAAAGCCGGTGATTGAGGCGTACCAGTAGTACGCCGATCGAACCGGCTCATTCTTTACTATTTCACTGGAGTAGTACGTTGAAAAAAACCATCAACAACTCCGTCCCCTTGACAGGAGATTCAATCTGGGCTGGCGACGGATCGGGAGCGAAGAGCAAGGCACGAATGAAGCCCGCGACTGAAACGTACAAATAGTACGTTGACCGAGCGGGCTTTGTGAAGTAACGCTGCTATTCGGTACTGAAACTAGCCTGGGTTGGCGACGGATCGGGAGCGAAGAGCAAGGCACGAACGAGGCCCGCGATTGAAGCGTACATTTAGTACGCTGATTGAGCGTGCCTTGTGAAGTAACGCTGCTATTCGGTACTGAAACTAGCCTGGGTTGGCGCCGGATCGGGAGCGAAGAGCAAGGCACGAACGAGGCCCGCGATTGAAGCGTACCTTTAGTACGCTGATTGAGCGGGCCTTGTGAAGTAACGGCGCTATTCGCTTCCGAGACTAGCCAAATAAGTAAGCTCCAACGAACCTTTCTCGACTTCCCTACCCTTCATCTGCCTTCTACTTTGTTTCCCATCTTCAACATTTATTAATACCTTCGTCTTTTGGAATTTCTTTTACTTTTAGTTTATTTCAGTTTCCCTTTACTTCTTTTTCTCTTATTTACTTCGGCTCATATCCTACTGTAAATATTTGAATTTCCGTATTGTTCTTTCTGTTATAAACTAATTTCTTTTACTTTTCCTTGGATATAGTAAATTTCTTTACCGGTATCCTACTCTGTTGATGATTTTCTGTTTCTGTTTTCCGGCTCTGATTGGTTTTCCGTCTTAGGAATTCCTTGGAGCTTACATATAGTATATGCAGGTGGACCGGGTGTGTCAATGATTGTGAAAGTTAGAATTTTCATTAA
>CAZOZX010000082.1:0-8783 GCA_964584415.1 uncultured Syntrophomonas sp. | reverse complement strand
GTACTCAGATTATTAGAAAATATGCGCGATACCATGTATTTCGCTGATGGTATCGGTTTGGCAGCTCCACAAATAGGTGTATCTAAACGGATGATTGTTGTTGATCCCGGAGAAAACTATTTGGAAATTATTAATCCCCTGATAGTCTATAAAGAAGGCGAGCAAAACCGCAGCGAGGGGTGTCTCAGTGTACCCGGCAAAGTAGGCTGGTGTAACCGGGCCCGTAAAGTACGGGTGACCGGTTTAAACGCCCAAGGAGAAGAACTTAGTATAGAAGCTGAAGGCTTATTGGCTCTGGTCCTCCAGCACGAAATCGATCACCTGGACGGGATACTTTTTCCTGACAAAGCTAACCGTATAAGAGTCGACGAGTTATAATTCGAGGGAGGAGATTGGCGTTGAAGGTAGTTTTTATGGGCACCTCCGACTTTGCGGTACCTTCCCTTGCCAAGCTTATAGAACATGGCTACAGCATTATAGGAGTAGTAACCCAGCCGGACCGTCCCCGGGGAAGGGGTAATAAAGTAACCTTTTCGCCGGTAAAAGAATTGGCTGAAAAAGAATCACTGGAGATCTATCAGCCTTTACGAATCAGGGACGACGAAGCAATAGACATGCTCCGCAGTTGGGAGCCGGATGTTATTGTGGTAGTTGCCTATGGTCAGATATTACCGGAAGATATTTTGGATCTGCCGCGCCTGGGCTGTATTAATGTTCATGCTTCTCTATTACCGCATTATCGTGGCGCTGCCCCTATCCAAAGAGCTATTATGGCGGGGGACAGGACTACCGGGATTACCACCATGTTTATGAATGCGGGGCTTGATACCGGCGACATAATACTGCAGACCCCCATAGATATTGGCGAAGACATGGACTTCGGCGAGGTTCATGATCGATTGGCTGCTGTGGGGGCAGACCTGCTTCTAGATACAATGGCGGTTCTGGCTAGTGGATCCAGTCCCCATCGAAAACAGGACCACCATCGCAGCTCTTATGCACCAATGATAACCAGGGAAGAAGAAAAGATAGACTGGAAAGATGAGGCTTTAAGCATCAAGAATAAGATCCGGGCATTAAGCCCCCAGCCCGCGGCTTATACGTCCCTGCACGGGCAACGGTTCAAGGTGTTCAAAAGTCGCGTGATTAATCTCGATAATGAGGGACCGTTTGGAGCGATTACTGCCATAACCCAGGATGGGTTTGGGGTGCAAACCGGACGCGGAGTTTTAGAAATATTGGAAGTCCAAAAAGAAGGTAAAAAGAGAATATCAAGCAGGGAATTCATCAAAGGCTTTAACCTTATACCTGGGGATATACTCTCCTAGGGGGTGTGGCTGTGGAAATCAAGAAGCGCATTTATGTTGGCTTGTTGGTTGGTAGTCTAATGTTGGGGGCAGCCCTGGTCGGCGTTATCTGGTTCCTGCTGCAAAACCGCGAATTACTGGTTGGCAGGGTTGTGCTTACGGTCATTATCGCGCTTTTGGGAATACTATTTATATTAATCGGCACCGGGGTTTTAGCCATTATTGTAATGATTATTAAATCCAAGAGCATCCCATCGCTCGAGAATTTTACTCGAATGGCGAATGAAATCCTTTTTCCGGTTACGCTTTTGACAGGTCGCCTGGCAGGAATCAGCAAAGAAAAGATTATGCAATCGTACATCGCAGTAAATAACTACCTGGTTAAATCGAAAAAGTTGGTTTTGGACGGACGTCAGGTAATGATTCTATTGCCACATTGCCTGCAGGATTCGGACTGTCCGCATAAGATAACCATGGATGTCAACAACTGCAAAAAGTGCCACAAATGTACCGTATGTGATCTTATCGAATTAGGGGAAAAATATCATGCGGTAATTAAAGTGGCTACCGGCGGCACCCTGGCCCGAAAATTTATAGAAGAGTCAAGACCACGGGGAGTGATAGCGGTTGCCTGTGAAAGGGACCTATCATTAGGTATTCAAGATGCAATCGAAATACCTGTAATTGGAGTGTTAAACTGTCGTCCTAACGGACCGTGTTTTAACACCAGTGTCGTAATAGCCGATGTTGAGCAAGCTCTTCAGGCAATCTGTGAAGGAGGACTAAAATAATTGAGTTATCTGCTATTTATAATTCCAGCTTTATTAATCTCTTTGTATGCGCAATTCACGGTTAAAAGCACCTATAACAAATATTCCCAAATACGGTCCAGTCGTGGTACTACCGGCGCCAGTGCCGCCGGGCTATTGCTGCAGAGAAATGGTATGGGAGGAAAGGTTGCCATCAATCATATCGCCGGTCAATTGACCGACAACTATGATCCTCGTAACCGTACCTTAAATCTTTCAGAATCGGTATATGGCAGTTCTTCAATTGCGGCCATTGGAGTGGCCGCCCATGAAGTCGGTCATGCCATACAGCATAATCAGAATTATGCCCCATTACAGCTGCGGGCATCTATTGTACCGGTAGCCAACTTTGCATCATCAGCTTCTTTTCCGATATTGCTGGTGGGCATGCTGCTGAACAGCTTAAATCTTATTTTGATCGGTATAGTTCTCTTTTCCGCGGTAGTAGTATTTCATATAGTCACCTTGCCGGTCGAATTTAACGCATCACGCCGGGCAGTTATGCAATTATCTGAAGCAGGAGTTATTAGCAACGATGAGGTTCCCATGGTCAAAAAAGTACTTGGGGCAGCAGCAATGACTTATGTCGCAGCCACTTTAACTGCCGTAGCCAATTTGCTTTATTATGTAATGATTTTTATGGGTGGCCGGGACGATTAAGCTATTAATCAGGGGTAATAAACTCCATGAAGAATAAAATATCCACCGAACAGGGCGATGAGGCGCGTTACCTTGCTCTGAAGATAATCTATCAGGTGACCGAAAAAGGTGCCTATGCCAACTTAATTCTGGAAAAGCAATTGAGTCGTACCACCCTGTCATCGAAAGACAGGCATCTTGTGACCGAGCTGGTAAACGGGACTGTCAGAATGTTAAAGCACCTGGATTGGGTGCTTAATCTTTTTATGAATAGACCTATATCCAGTCAAAATCCTTGGCTGCGCAACATATTGCGTATATCCCTTTATCAGATGTTATTTTTGAACAGCATTCCTGACTATGCAGCTATAAACTGCGCTGTGGAAATGACTCGTTCAAAGGTTGGACCGGGTCTAGCGGGATTTGCTAATGGTGTATTGCGAAACATCAGCAGGCATCGAGACAATCTTGTCTATCCGGATCACAGCAATTTAGTAACCTACTACTCGGTTTATTACTCACAGCCAGAGTGGCTGGTCACTAAATTACTCTCAGAATATAATGAGGGGCAAGTTCGACGTATTCTTGAATATTACAATCAACGACCTCAAGTGGTACTGCGCACCAACACATTGAAGTTGGATCGAGCTCAATTGATCCTAAAACTAGGCCAAGAAGGAATAATAGCACGGACCAGCTCTTTCACTGTGTACGGGGCAATAATGGAGAGCGCGGACCAAAGTCTGGTGCATTCGGCTGCTTATCAGAACGGTTTATTCTATGTTCAGAATGAAGCCTCCATGCTGGCGGTGTCCATTCTTGATCCGCATCCTGATGAATATATAGTTGACCTATGCGCCGGGATTGGGGGAAAAACCAGTTTTGCGGCACAACTAATGGAAAATAGAGGCAGGATCGATGCCTATGATATTCACAAACATAAAATTGATTTGTTAAAATCTAACTGTGACAGATTAGGAATCTCTATAGTGTCCGGTTGTCAACAAGACATTTTATCATTATCTTCAGATCAGATTCAGGCCGATGGGGTTATACTGGACGCCCCTTGTTCCGGATTAGGAGTACTGAGCCGGCGGGCCGATTCCCGCTGGAGAAAAACACCTGAAGATATATCCGGCCTAGCATCTCTGCAAGCCCAAATGCTAGATAAGGCTGGTCAATTGGTCAAACCTGGTGGAAGAATGGTTTATTGTACCTGTACCATTAATAAGGATGAAAACGAAAATATAATCCTGACTTTTCTAACCAAAAATCCAGATTACCGGCTGGAATCCTTCGGTGAGAAAATAGGATTTAGCCAGTTGGATGCCCTGGATGAATTCAACAGCAGAAATGGTATGCTGACTATCATCCCCGGCAAATATCAAACCGATGGCATGTTTTATGCCAAAATGAGGAGGACATCAAGCGCTTAAAATGTATACAGAATCGAAAACCGAACTTCTGGGTATGGATATCAAAGCCCTGGAGGAATATTTTACATCTTTGGGTGAACCTCGTTTTCGGGCCACCCAGATCCATACCTGGATCTATCGCAAGGCGGTAAATTCATTTTATGACATGTCGGATATACCGAAGGAACTAAGAATTAAATTAGATAGCGTGGCAACCGTCTCTATCCCGAGGGTATTGAAACAAAGGGTGGCTGCAGACGGAACCCGCAAATTCTTGTTTGAAATGAATGACAAAAAACGGATAGAGACAGTTGTTATACCCCAAAGCCTGGATAAGGATTCTCGTTATACTCTTTGCATCTCAACTCAAGTGGGCTGTCCGGTAGGATGTCTATTCTGCGCTACGGGTCAATCTGGGTATCAGCGTAATCTCCAGGCCTACGAAATGGTAGGGCAGGTTTTGGGTTCAAAACGCGAGATGGCTCGTAAACTCAAAAATAACGGAGAGTTAATTACCAATGTGGTTTATATGGGTATGGGCGAGCCGATGCTTAATTATGAAGAAATGATCGCCTCGATTCATATACTTAATGACCACAAAGGCATTAATATCGGCCAGAGACACATAACTGTATCAACAGCGGGAGATGCTGCCGGAATCAGGCGATTGGCCAATGAAAAGCTTCAAGTAACCCTGGCGATCTCCTTACATGCCTGCAGTAACGAATTAAGGGACCGCTTGATCCCGCTCAACCGCAAATATCCTTTGGAACAGCTAATAGAGGCGGTCCGTTTTTATATTGAAAAGACAAACCGTCGGGTTACCTTTGAATATATTATGTTGGAAGGCGTTAATGTGGGGATTGATGATGCCGCTGCCATGATTAAATTAATCAAACCTCTGCTGGCTAACATAAACCTAATTCCTTATAATGAAGTAAGCGGTCTGGAGTTCAAAAAGCCTTCTTCCGCCACCATTAAGCAGTTTTACAACCGTCTGGTTGAGGGCGGTTTGAACGTCACTTTTCGGGAGGAACGGGGGGCTGATATTGAAGCCGCCTGCGGGCAATTAAGTGCGAAAAGAGAGCGTTAGACCATACTAGTTGTATATAATAGATAATGAAGCAATCGCAGTATTCGAGGTGGATTATGAAGTCTGCAGGTATTACCGATATCGGTCTGCACAGAAAAAGAAACGAGGACAATTATTCCATAGACGAAGAGCAGGGTATATTCATAGTATGCGATGGTATGGGCGGTCACAAAGGTGGCGACGTCGCCTCACGTATGGCGGTTCAAATTATAAAGGAAAACCTGTTTTTCAGTACCGTTGATGATATCGTCCCTGTATTGACCAATGGAGTGCAAAAAGCCAACCGGGAAATCTATGAGAAGGGTAATTCAGACGAATCACTCCGCGAAATGGGAACTACAGCGACAGTCGCCGTAATCCTGGATACGGATTTGATTGTTGCTCATGTTGGAGACAGCAGTTTATATCATTACCATGAAGGAACATTGAAAAAGATCACCCGAGACCATACCTTGGCTGAACAGATGCTGGGCGACGGGATATTAAAAAATGAAGATCTGCATACGAGTTCATATAACCACATTTTGACCAGAGCTGTTGGCGTCGAGTCTAACGTTGCTGTTGATATATTCCGGGAGCAGATTGGACCAGGAGATTGGATTCTAATCTGTACTGATGGTCTTACTGATCTGGTTTCTGATAACGAGATCGCTTCATTTCTTGGGTCTGCTGACAGCCCTGAGGCGACTGCAAGATCCCTGGTAAATACGGCAATTGCTAATGGTGGATATGACAATATTACCATTGTGCTTATATCCGTTTAATTAGGAGGTAAAATGTTGAACGGCATGATTTTAGGTGGTCGTTACGAATTGATCGAAGTTATCGGTGAAGGCGGAATGTCCACCGTATATAAGGCCCGGGACAATATTCTGGACCGGATCGTGGCGGTAAAGATACTCAAAGATGAATTTTCCAAAGATCGTGGATTTGTGGAAAGATTTAAAACCGAAGCCCTTTCAGCGGCGCGAATATCTCATCCCAATATAGTGAATATTTACGATGTTGGCATGCAGGAAGATATCCATTATATAGTAATGGAATACGTGGAAGGCCACACCCTGAAACAGGTAATAAGGCAGGAGGCCCCATTAAGTGTAGAAAAGGCAGTCGACATAGCCATTATGATCTGTGATGGAGTCCACCATGCCCATGAAAAAGGTATTATTCACCGGGATATCAAACCTCACAACATTCTTATCACTGAACAGGGTATGGTCAAGGTAGCCGATTTTGGTATTGCTCATGCTGTCAGTACAGGAACGATAACCTACGGCAATAATATTATTGGTTCGGTTCATTATTTTTCCCCGGAACAAGCCCGGGGTGAAGTAATTAATCGAACCACAGACATATATTCGATAGGCTGCATACTGTATGAGATGGTCACCGGCAAAGTGCCTTTTGATGCCGACAGCCCTATTACAGTTGCTTTACGGCATATTAATGAAGAACCAGTCTCACCGCGCTCAAAAAATCCTGAGGTACCAGAGGGGCTGGAGGCTATAATCTATAAAGCCATGGCCAAAGCTCCGGCGCAAAGATTTCAAACTGCTCAGGAAATGCGCAATGCGCTCCTGAAGATCCAGCAGGCAAGGGGGGGGGCAATTATAGGTGAAATGGACTCCACAAATAAGGGCAAGAAGAAAATAAAGCCATTTGGAGTAGGTGTTATTGCCATTGCTCTACTGGGATTTTTGTTAGGCATTTTTTGGACGATGGGCGGTAATTTGTTTGGGGCGGAGGTAGCTGTGCCCAATATAGTTGGAATGGACATAAAACAAGCTGATGAAGAATTGTCCAAAGTAGGACTCAAAATGAAAGTCATAGGCACTGAGGCCAGCGATCAAGTGGTTAAGGATGCCGTCAAATCTCAGGATCCGGGAGCCGGCCGAAAAGTCAAAGCGGGCCGTGAAATTGAGGTAATAATCAGCGGGGGTCAGGAACAGGTAAAAGTCCCTAATATTACAGGGGTAACTGTCAGCGATGCAACGACGCGTTTGTCCAATAAAGGTTTGAACTTGGGCAATATTGAACCCATTTATGATGAGAAATATGCGGAGGGAATAGTCATTTCTCAAAGCCCGGTGCCTGATTCTACTGTAAATTCCGGTACCAAGGTTAACATAACGGTGAGCAAAGGCAAACAGCCGCCTCAAGGTGCCGTGCCTGATCTGAAAGGCTTATCCCTCAGCGAAGCTACGGCCAAACTACAGTCAGCCAAGATGGTGCTGGGGGCGGTTACCCGCCAGGCCAGCGCTGCATATTACGCCGACCAGGTGGCGGCTCAGGATCCTGCCGCCGGAACACAGAGTGACGAAGGTACCAAGGTCAATGTTGTGATCAGCACAGGTCCTGGGCCTACCGCTAAAACCAAGCGTCTGGAGTTTACTATTCCGGATAATAAACGCAGCTATGATGTATCCATAAAAGTAACTGATGTGCAGGGCACCAGGCAAGTGTACAGTGAGAGTCAACCCGGCGGCGATACAGTTACCATAGGCATCACTTACTATGGTAGTGGAACGGCTGAAGTGCTGCTGGATGGTTCCCGCTACCGCACTTACACCCTGCAATGATTTTGAGGGTAGGTTGGAGGTAGAGTATGCCCCTGGAACCAACGGTAGGGTTGGTAATTAAGAATTATAGCGGCTTCTATTATGTACAGGACTTGGAAGGTACTATTCATACCTGTAAGGTCAGAGGCAAAGTAAAAGAAAAACTGCTCAGCGGCGATCGTGTCTTGTTTACTCCATTGGAATTCGGCCAGGGCATTTTAGAAAAAGTTATGCCCAGAAAAAATGAGCTATATCGTCCGAGGGTAGCTAATATTAGTCGGGTTTTGGTGGTAATGGCATCCGACCAACCGAAACCTGATTTAACCTTACTTGATCGTCTGCTGTTTTTAGCGGAATATAACCACATTCAGCCGAGCATTGTTATAAATAAATGCGATCTCGACAGACACGAAAACACTGTCCAGATTTTGGCATACTATCCCCGCATCTACCAGGTATTTGAGACGTCGGCCCGGTACGATATTGGAATAAAGAATTTAACCGAGGCTATAACCGGTGAGATTGCCGTACTGGCTGGACCATCGGGAGTAGGTAAATCACGCCTCCTGCAGAAGCTGACCGGACAGAGTACCATTCGCACCGGATCAATTAGCACTAAAATAGGACGGGGGAAACATACAACTCGACATGTTGAACTTTTTCAGCTGCCGCTGGGGGGCTGGATCGTTGACACCCCTGGGTTTAGCGTACTTGACATGCCCAGTATGAGAAGAGAAGATCTGTCCGCCTACTTCCCTGATTTTGCCGATTATAGCCTGGAATGCCGTTTCAGCAATTGCATCCATTACCATGAAAAAGATTGCAGGGTCAAAAGCGCAGTTGAGGAAAACCAGATCCTAAAATCGCGTTACCGCAACTACGTTTCCATGTTGGAGGAAATAATGGAAAAGGAGAGGATCTACTAGTGGTCATCGTCGCGCCGTCTATTTTATCTGCTAATT
>CAZOZX010000081.1:1557-8954 GCA_964584415.1 uncultured Syntrophomonas sp. | reverse complement strand
GGGCTATTTTGCCATTGGCAAGATAAAATCCTGCCCGTTTCCGATTGGGTTGGCAGGGTTAATCGTAAAAAGATTGTAGGGGTGTGCATTGCCAAAGGTAATCGTTAAAAGATTGCTGAAGCGTTGAAAGATGATCTTTCAGTATTAATTTTTTTGCCAGAATTGATATTTGTTGTGGTTGGACTTAAAATAGCACGTAGATCGTTGTGATGGCGATGTAATAGATAGGAGTATGTAGTAAGGGGGAGTATGCTTATGAATGAATTTAAGAATGTAACAATAATTAAGAAAGCAAATATTTATTTTGATGGGAAAGTGACTAGCCGGACGGTTCTGTTTGAAAACGGTGAGAGGAAAACACTAGGTATTATGCTGCCTGGTGAATATGAATTTGGTACCGCAGCTAAAGAAATTATGGAAATCATTCAAGGAAATCTTGAAGTGAAACTGCCAGGCAGCGATGAGTGGAACACCTACACAAATGGACAATCGTTCGAGGTATCTTCAAATTCTAAATTTAGTTTGATTGTGAAGGAAACCACTGATTATTGCTGTTCATATATAGAAAGCTAAGACTATAGTAGGTTAGCCACGATTAACGGCCATCTGCTGATAAATACAATTTTATCGGCAGGTGGTTTTTATATTGCCTGGAAATAGTCGACCGAATGATTTCACTCTCAATATATTTTGGAACCCCTGCTTCGCCCCTTTCATGGGAAGATAGTTTTGCCTTTGACCTTAATAACTGTCATAATATAAAAGTTGCGAATTAATAAATAGTAGAAAGACGGTATATAAATGATTTCCACCACTAATTTAACGCTAAGTTATGGATCGCGTCCCCTTTTCGAAAAGGTGAATATTAAGTTCACCCCCGGCAATTGCTATGGCCTTATCGGAGCAAACGGTGCCGGGAAATCCACATTTCTTAAGGTCCTTGCCGGAGAGATTGAAGCCAATTCCGGGGAAGTAATCGTACCCCCAGGTGTGCGGCTTTCCGTCCTTAAGCAAAACCATTTTGAATTTGATGAGTTTGAGGTAATCCAAACCGTGCTTAAGGGTCATGCTCGCCTGTACTCCATTATGGAGGAAAAGGATGCCATTTATGCTAAAGCTGATTTTTCCGAAGAGGATGGTATTAAGGCGGCAGAACTTGAGGGTGAATTCGCTGATCTAAATGGCTGGGAAGCGGAGGCAGAGGCTGCTTCACTGCTGAATGGTTTAGGCATTCCCGAATCATTGCATAATATGAGGATGCTGGATTTAAACGGCAGTGAAAAGGTAAAAGTGCTTCTGGCTCAAGCTTTGTTCGGGCATCCGGATATATTGCTGCTGGATGAGCCCACCAATCATCTGGACCTGGAATCCATATCCTGGTTAGAAGATTTTCTTCAGGAACTTGATAGCACAATAATTGTGGTCTCCCATGACCGGCATTTTTTAAATAGTGTCTGTACTCATATTGCTGACATTGATTACGGCAAAATTCAGATCTATGTGGGTAATTACGATTTTTGGATGGAATCCAGCCAGTTGGCCATGCAGCAAGCCAAAGATGCCAATAAAAAGGCCGAAGCTAAGGTCAAAGAGCTGCAGGAGTTTATCCGCAGATTTAGTGCCAATGCCTCAAAATCCAAACAAGCTACTGCCCGCAAGCGGCAGTTGGAGAAGATCACTCCGGAAGACATCAGGCCTTCGTCACGTCGATTGCCCTGGATTCAATTTAAACCAGACCGTGAAGCCGGGGTCAACGTGCTAACGGTTCGAAACCTTAACAAAACCATAAATGGTGAAGTGCTTCTCAAGGATTTCAATCTGGTGGTAACTCGAGGTGACAAGCTCGCCCTGGTAGGACTTCGTGAACAGGCTAAGACTGTCTTACTGCAGATATTAATGGGAGAAATTGAAGCTGACAGCGGCGAATTTAGCTGGGGACTTAGCACCAATAGGGCATACTTCCCCAGAGATCATTCCGCCTACTTTGACTCCGAGTTAAATCTGGTAGACTGGCTGCGACAATATTCACCCGACCAGGAAGAAACCTTCGTTCGGGGCTTTCTCGGAAGAATGTTGTTTTCGGGCGAGGAGTCTCAGAAACAGGCCCAGGTCCTTTCCGGAGGTGAGCAAGTCCGGTGCATGATGGCCCGTATGATGCTCTCAGGAGCCAATGTGCTGCTTATGGATGAACCCACCAACCACTTGGATCTGGAAGCGATTACTGCACTAAATAACGGTTTGACTGCTTTTGGCGGCACCATATTTCTCGTATCCCATGACCACCAACTTCTGCAAACCGTGGCTAACCGGATTATTGAGATTACTCCCAACGGAGTTATTGACCGCTTGACGACCTATGATGAATACCTTGAAAGGCAGGATGCTAATAGCCTAGCCCAGGTGGTATAAGAAGCCCGCCCCTGGGGGCAAAAAAGAATAAACAGCGAGTAATCGCTTAACAAAAGATCCGCAAGGGTCTTTTGTGTTTTTCCTAATCAGTTGTGCGAATACCTCTAGCCATCATATCAGCCATTTCAAGGGTTTGTTTCTCAATTTCATCATACACAGCCACCCCAGCAGCGTATTTTCCGGTAAGGTAATAGACCGCTTCGGCATTAACCAGTTTCAAGTGCGTGTGCATCATTAATTCAGCCACGAATTAACTGCTAACGCAGATTGCATATTGGTTTTGATCATGGCTTTAGATAGAGCACTTCGCAATGAATGGAGCAACGGGGATTCAGTTTACAATGAAAGAGGGCTGTTGATCTTATAATGCTGTACCATTTCTCTTGGTTATGCACAAAATAAATGTTTATAAATGCAGAAGCGCGTGAAATTGTGTAGAAAGAAAAAATATAATTCTGCTACGGTTTGATTGACTTCTGCATATTTTGGCGATAATATTGTGCAGAACTATGATTTATTTAGGCAGAAAGGTTGTTAACGATGCGGGAGTTCGATTACACATCCATTCCGGATGAACTGATGAACCATGAATTAATGAATCTGATCTCGGCAATTCATGAATATAAAGGGAAACAAGAATTGTTTATTGAAGCAAAAGCCGATGTGTTAGAGGCCATGCTGGAAATTGCAGTAATTCAAAGCACTGGAGCTTCCAATAGGATCGAAGGAATCTATACTTCCGATGAGCGCTTGGACGCCTTGGTAAAACATAAGGCGGAGCCGCGCAACCGCTCCGAACGTGAAATCGCAGGGTATCGCGAGGTGCTGAAACTGATTCATGAAAGCTATGATTATATGGCGCCTCGAACCAATGTAATACTGCAATTGCATAGAGACCTGTACCAGTTCAGTCCTTCATCTATCGGTGGTAAATTTAAAAATTCGGATAATCTTATTACTGAAACAGATACTGTCGGCCAGAGCAAAATACGTTTTAAACCGTTAACTGCTTTTGAGACACCTGATGCTGTTGATCGCCTAACCAATACCTTTATAGATGCGATCAACGCTGAAAAATACGATCCATTGCTGTTGATTCCCATGTTCATAATGGATTTTCTATGCATCCATCCCTTTAACGATGGCAACGGACGCATGAGCCGCTTGCTGACTTTGCTTCTCCTATATCGTTCAGGGTATATCGTGGGCAAGTATATTAGTATTGAAATGATTATTGAGAAAACCAAGGAGACCTATTACGAAGTTCTGTTAGATAGCTCATCTGAATGGTATGAGGAGAAAAACTCTTACCTGCCGTTTGTCAGGTATTACTTGGAGGTCATATTAAATGCTTATAAAGAGTTTTCGGCTCGGGTAGAATTAATGCAAAATCGAAATCTATCAAAACCGGAACGAATCCGCAAGTTGTTTGATAGCAGCCTGCAAAAGCTGTCGAAGCGCATGATTTTGGAAAAATACCCTGATATAAGTACTTCAACGGTTGAGATAACCTTAGCGTCACTCCTGAAAGAAGGGTACATAATTAAGACGGGTGCTGGTAAAAACACCGCATATATCCGCAATACGGATCTATAAGTAGGTATTTCATTGTGGTAACCCTTTTTTATCAGACCGAAAAATATCTGTAAGTTTTTAAGGTGTCAGGAGCAAGATCAATGCACAAAATAAACAATCGGAATAAATGGCTGCTGGGACTATTGGCTATTTTTTTTATACTCTGCTTGGCAGGGTGCCAAAATACTGTCACTAATAGCCCGGCTGCCAATCAAATTCAATCAGACCAGCCAACAATTGAAACTGGCACAAAACTCCTGGTAGAAAAGGGACAAAATTATTCAACCAAGGCGGAAGTGGCAGCCTATATTCATGAATTTCATGGGCTGCCGCCCAACTACATCACCAAGACAGAAGCGCAGAAGTTAGGCTGGGACAATACCAAGGGGAACCTGTGGAAAGTAACCAGGCAGAAGTCAATCGGCGGTGATAGTTTTGGGAATTACGAAGGGCTTGTGCCGGCAGCCAAAGGCCGTCAATATTATGAATGTGACATCAATTATGCAGGGGGATATCGAGGGGCCGAGCGCATAGTCTATTCCAATGACGGGCTGATTTTCTACACAGCTGACCACTACAAAACCTTCACCCAACTATACTAGGAGGGGAGCAAATGAAAGAGATCCGATTAAACGGAGCCAAAATGCTGGACCAAGCCAGGACTCACGCCTATCTGAAACGGAAACTTAATCTGCCTGACTACTATGGCAATAATTTAGACGCTTTGTGGGACTGCCTCTCAACGGATTTCTCGGGAAAGACAATTACTTTTCAAAAAACGGACCAAATAATAAAAAATTTGGGTACTTACGGCGAATCGATCATCAAGCTCTTCCAAAAAGCAGCACAAGAGAATGAATGCATTCAAGTGGAATTTGAAAGTGAAAAAAGTTAAGAATCTCGGATGATGATAAAAGATTCAACCTGATCAACTTCTACTTGCTGATTTCGTTATTGTGGAATTGGTCTTATTGGATTATTATAGAAAAAGGAAATAACTCATGAGGATTGTGCCCAACTAGTTTTCTCAATTAAATTGTATCTTGATAAAGGCAAACTTATCGAAAGATAAGGACGCAAAGCCAAGGGTCTAAGACCGCAAGGTTATGACAGCCGGGTTGCCAGGAGCAGAACTATGTTTATTACCTGCTTGGCCGCTTGGCTAGCAGGTTTTTTTGTGTTGTGTATGGATGGCAGGGCTTGAAGCCCTCACCGATAATGGCAAACCCGCCGAAAGTCGGGGACGCAAAGCCAAGGGTCTAAGGACAGAGATGTCTATGACAGCCTGGTTGCCGAATAGAGGATTCATTCACCTGCAGGGTATTCCACCCCGTGCAGGTTTTTTTGTCTATCCAGCATATAGGATAATTGAGAGAGGAAGTTGAATAGCTTGCTGTACTTATGTTGTCTATTTATTCCCGAAAAGTATTTTCCCGTTGATAAACTGGATGATCTAGCAGCCAAAAGTGAATGGATTGAAGCCCGAAGTCAAGAGGAGGCTATCAAGGAATACCGGAAAAGACACCATGAAACCAGATGGTCTTCCGACAAGGAGGTCAAAATACTGGCGGAGGCGTCAAGGTTATTAAACAATGTCAAGGACGGCGAGAATGGCTTCATGATAGCTAAGAAGGCGCTGATCGATTACTTGAAAGCCAGCAACAAGGATTAGCCCGATATAACACCTAATAATCGAAGCATAGCTTTTTCTTTTTTGAGAAGGTTGTGCTTTTTTACTTTTGAAAGGACTGCGTTGGATAAAATTAAAAATTACTCATTGCTACCTAAAGTTACTTATATGGTTGAAAAATAATACCGAATGGTCTACAATAATACCATCAAGCTTTTTTAAATGCGGAGGTAGACATGGAAAAGAAATTATACTCAATTCTGGATCTGACCAAGATTTTAAATCTTCACCCCAAAACGATCCTGCGTTTTATTAAGGAAGGTAAGATCACAGCTAGAAAGATTGGCCGTTCTTGGCGGGTCACCGAAGATGATCTAAAGGCTTTTTGCCATGGTGAGTTGGCCGGCAGTCAGATGTCCGAGCTTCCTGAAAGATATGGTTCCCTGAAAGACCGAATCAAGGTTTCCGCTGTTATTGAGATCAGCGGGCAGAATTCGGAGGAGGCATCGAGAATCTCCAATTCGATAATTGCCATGAGGAACAGCGACCGGGATTCAGACGGAAATACCCGCTATGATTTTTTCTATTATCCGGAAATAGCAAGCGCGAAATACGTATTTTACGGCAGCCCCGGTTACATCAGCAGGATAATCAGTGCGTTTGAGCAGCTGTGCGGGGAGGAAGGAGATCAGGATGGATAAATCCGTCTATAAAACCGAAGCAGGAAGAAATATCGTAGAAGCCATGTATCGAGATATTCTGGAGGCGTATTCGCCTTACCCCTTTGAGCAGCTATTTGTCACTGCGGATATCGCGGTAACTCATGTCCTGAGGTTCGGCGACTTATCAAAACCACCGTTGGTTATGATTCATGGTTCTGTATCGAACAGTGCGGCATGGCTGGGCAGCATCTCTTATTTTATCGAAGATTTCTGTATTTACTGCGTCGATATTCCTGGTGAACCGGGCTTAAGCGAGCCGGTCCGGTGTTCATTGGCATCAGAAGAGCCGCTTCTGTGGCTGGGCTCGCTCCTTGATCGTCTCGGAATCGATAATACTTGTCTGGTTACGATGAGTCTGGGAAGCTGGTATGGGTTAAACCTGGTCATACACAGACCTGAGAGGGTGCGCGCGTTATCCATGATTACTGCCGGCGGGATCGTCCCGGCGAAAACCAGTTTTATCTTCAAGGCCGTGTTCTATATGATGCTGGGCAGATTAGGGCAGAAAATGCTGAACAGGTCTATTTATCATAAAACTGAGGTACCGCCAGAGGTGCTGGAATTCCAGAGGATAACATCCAGGCACTTCAACCCTGTAATGGAAGCCCTTCCTATATTCAGCGATAATCAGCTTCGAGCCATTGCAGTACCCATTCAATTTTTCGGCGGAGATCATGACGCGTTGATAGATTCGGTAAAAACCGGTGACAGATTGAATAAGCTCCTCCCCCATGCGGATATACACATTCTGAAAGATACCGGACATGTAATCATCGATCAGTTTCCTTTAATCAAGGAATTTTTGCTGGAGCTCCAATAGTCTCACGTTCCGCTTACCCAACCATTCCTACAATGTCTTGCCTTTTTTCGGTATAAACAGATTATCCATCGGCACACCCTCCCGCTTCAGCAGCTCGGCCTTTTTCCCGATGCCGCCGGCATATCCGGTCAGACTGCCGTTGGTGCCAACTACCCGGTGGCAGGGGATAAGAATCGAGATGGGATTGTGTCCGACTGCGCCTCCCACCGCTTGGGCGGAAACACGCTTGCCGCTGGCTTTT
>CAZOZX010000081.1:0-1457 GCA_964584415.1 uncultured Syntrophomonas sp. | reverse complement strand
GTACGCCCTTTTTTCTCTGCCTTCGTAACTAAATGGGGATAGACACTTGCGAAACTCATTGTATAAATCTTATGTTTGGTCACGATCCATCCTCCTAAGCCTTATATAACTGTAACCCCTGACAAATCGACCTCCATGCCTTTGAGCGCAGCATAGGTCAGTTTATCCATCATGGCTCCGTCAAAGCAGATGGTTTTGAGGGCACGGTAATATTTCTTGGTCAGGGACCATGGCGGTGTAAAGGACACATTTTTCAGGGTGGCGCCCCGAAACGTCACTCCCTTTAGCGCTGCCTGGCCGAATTTGACGCCGATAAAGGCCTGCCCATCCAGGCACACCCCCGTCAGGTCAGAAGTATTAAAGTCCACGCCGTCGAAAATACAGTTCTCAAAGATTGTTTTTCTCAGGTCGCACACTGTTAGGTTGACGTCGGTCAGCTTGGCATCGCTGAATTTGGCTCCGGCCAACCCCGACGTGCTGAAATTGGTGCGCACCAGGATGGAACGATGGAAGCTCGCATCCGCCAGATCCATAGTATTAAAGCTGCAGTCGGTCAGATTGGCGCCGTCGAATTTGGCTTCACGAACGTCGCTGACCTTAAATGAACTGCCAGTCAGGTCCGCGCCCGAAAAATCAGAGCCCCGCAGCGCGCTGGCTTCAAACTTTCCTTTGTGGGCGATAACGCCGGCAAAATCGCTGTTGGGCAAGTTGCTGGCACTAAAGTTGATCAAAACCTGCCGCTCCAGTGAGCGGGAGAGGCTAGCCACTTCCTGTACCGTTTGTTCAATGTCACCGATACTGTCGATGGTCATCTGAAAAGCGGTTTCATCGTCCTTACCCTCTGCCTTCAGTTCATTGAAACGATCCTGCAAATCGGAGAGCAGATCGGCCTTTAATTCAGCCGCGCTCTTTACTCCATCGTATGGGGCAAAAACGCCGTTCAAATAGTTGGTCAATTTATCATTCATAACATCTAATCTCCTTTACAGTAAGTTATCCAGCACGCGCTTGGCGTAATCCCAATTGCACTTATTTTGGGCGTAAGTGGACTTGCCTTTGGCGGTGATCCTAAAATACTTACGCCGTCCGCCCTGTGATTCATCGCCCCAGTACCATTCAATATCACCATCCGCCTCAAGCCGCCGGACGCTGGAGTACATAGTGGCTTCCTTTAATTCATACTCGCCGCCCGAGCGCTCGGCAATCAGCTTGACAATCTCGTACCCGTAGCGGTCAGCTTCGGATAAGAGCCGTAATATCATGGTATCCGTATGGCCGCGCAGCAGGTCGGATGTGATTTTGTTGTCACTCATATAATCACCTCCACATCTGCATTATACACGACACACTACTGTGACTGTCAAGGTAGTATTATAATTTTATTACTTTGTTTATAAGAGAGCATATATTTGTGTGACCTGAGGGCAATTATCTGTGTTGCGGCGTCAACCATATTT
>CAZOZX010000080.1:0-9038 GCA_964584415.1 uncultured Syntrophomonas sp. | reverse complement strand
GACCAGAAATACAAGAGCTGGCGCATGGAGGATCTGCCCATGCTGCCGGATAAAATGAAACTAAAGGTAATCAAGCCTACTTCGGCCCAATACCAGGTGGTCAAAGGCTTGATGCAGCGCGGTGATATCAAAGACATGGTTATCGCTACTGATGCTGGCCGGGAGGGTGAATTGGTAGCCCGCTGGATAATGGCCAAAGCTGGTTGGAAGAAGCCCTTCAAACGTCTGTGGATCTCGTCCCAGACCGACGGCGCCATCCGGGAGGGATTTGCCCGTTTGAAAGCTGGCAGCGAGTATAACAACCTGTATGATTCAGCGGTGTGCCGGGCTGAGGCAGACTGGCTGATCGGCCTCAACGTTACCCGGGCGCTGACCTGTAAGTTCAATACCCAGTTTACGGCGGGAAGGGTGCAGACACCCACCTTGGCCATGATCGTCAGGCGCGAAGAAGAAATCCAGCAATTCAAACCGGTGGATTACTGGACGATCCGGACTGATTTCGGGGATTACTACGGGGATTGGCGCGATAAAAAAGGCCAGGGCAGGATATTTGATCAAAATAGAGCCCAGGACATAATCAACCGGGTGCAGGGGCAAACCGGCACCATCACCGATATTCGCCGGGAAGCCAAGAGCGAACCTCCCCCGCTGGCTTATGATTTGACCGAACTGCAGCGGGACGCCAACCGGCGCCTAAATCTTTCCGCTCAGAAAACCCTGTCGATATTACAGAATCTGTACCAAGATCACAAGCTGGTTACCTACCCCCGGACTGATTCCCGCTACCTGAGCCAGGATATTGTGCCTACCCTGCCAGCGCGGCTGAAAGCCATGGGCGTGGGTCCTTATGCGGACCTGGTCAAGCCCCTGCTGCAGAAGAAACTCACCCCCGGCAAACGCCTGGTGGATGACAGCAAAGTCACTGACCACCATGCTATAATCCCTACCGAGCAGCCCTTGATGCTGGGATCATTAAGCCTGGAAGAAAAGAAGCTATATGACCTGATCGCCAAGCGCTTTATCGCGGTTCTATACCCTCCCTATCGTTATGATCAAACTACCCTGATTACCGAAGTAAACGGGGAAAAGTTCCATTCCCGCGGCAAAATGGTCACGGATTTGGGGTGGCGGGCAGTTACCGCTGCTGTTGGAGAAAAGGATGAATCCGATCAGGATAAACTACCTGAGCAAATACTCAACAAGCAGGAAAAAGGCAGCCGCAAACCAGTTAAGAGCTGTAAGCTCAACAAAGCTAAAACCAAACCACCGGCCCGGTATACCGAGGCCACTTTGCTGACAGCTATGGAAGGCGCCGGCAAGTTCATCGAGGATGAAGAACTGCGGGAATCGATTAAAGGCAGCGGTTTAGGCACTCCGGCCACCCGGGCGGAAATAATTGAGAAGCTCATCAATACTTTTTATATCGAACGCAATGGCAAAGAGTTAGTTCCAACCTCCAAAGGTATTCAGCTGATTCCTCTAGCCCCGGCTGCCCTGAGATCACCGGAACTTACTGCCGAATGGGAAAAGAACCTCACCGAGATCGCCCGTGGGCAGGGCAGCAAGACTCAATTTATCAAGAGCATCCGCCAGAGCGCCACGGAGATGATTAGGGGAGTCAAGGATGACCAGGCTGTATATGTTGCCACCAATGTTACCAAGAGCAAATGCCCGGTCTGCGGTAAAAACATGCTGATCGTCAACGGCAAGCGCGGCAAAATGCTGGTCTGCCCTGACCGCAACTGCGGCCACCGGCAGCCAGAGAAAGAGAATGATCACATAAGCCTGGGCAGTTCTAAAAGAGCCCAGCAAATAAACCAGCGGCTGATAAAGCAGTACAGCGACAGTGAGGATATTGGCCAAAGCCTGGGCGATAAACTAAAAGCAGCTCTGGAGAAGCAGGGCCAAAGTACAGCCAGAGACGATATGAAACCCAAAAAGGCCAAGTAGGATCAGGCAGCCGCTTCGGTTTTGGCACGTCTGAAGTTTCAGTTTATCAGCTTACCCACTTCAACAGGCAGTTCACCTTAATTAAAGACTTTGGTTCGAACCTTTTGAATGGCCCTAATTTAATAGAAAATACCCTGGGGCTCCTATTCCGAAGACAGTGCCTCATCTGACGGGGCAGTTCTCCTTGAAGGATCCACATGGACACTGACCCGGGTATATTTAAATTCGTTCCACATATCTTTCTTAAGATCGCCAATCAATTGATGGATTTCGTGCACGGTAATATCCGGATCCACGGTAAGGTGAAAATCGATATGTTTCATATTGCCGGATTTTCTGGTCTTCAGCTTATGATAATCTTCAAATTGATCGCTGTAGTTGTTTATAATGCTCACTATCTTCGCTTCTTCAACATCCGTCAGCCTGGTATCAAGAAGGAAATTTACGGCATTGGCGCAAAGCTCCCAGGATTCTTTAATGATCAATAAAGCCACCAGTATGGCCACTATCGGATCGAGGATAAAGTTGCCGGTTAGTTTGATCAGCAATAAGCCGGCAGCTACCCCGAGAGATGTATAAACGTCAGTTTTGAGATGCAGGGCATCGGCTTCCAGAGCCATAGAGTCCTCTTCCTTGGCTACCTGGTATAACTTTCTGGAAACGAGAACATTAACCACTGAAGCAACCACCATTACCGCAATACCTAAAACAGCCTGCTCTATTTCGGTAGGATGATAGATCTTTTCTATGGCCTCCTTTATGATCAGGGCAGCAGCTACAAAAATCAGCAAACCCTCAGCTATGGCGGAGATATTCTCGATTTTGCCGTGGCCATAAGGATGATCCTTGTCTGCCGGTTTAGACGACTGCCGTACCGAGAAAAAGGCAATAATTGATGCCACCAGGTCCATACTGGAATGTATGGCCTCGGAAATTATACTAACCGATCCGCTCAAGATACCGGCAACAACCTTCAATATAATCAAGGTGGAATTGGATACAACTGATAGAAGTGCTATTCGGGTTTTCCGATCCCAAGACCCCATATACAAAGCCTCCCAACTCCTGTCTGCCTGACTACTAAAAAAGCACCTGTAGAACGTTTTACTGTCCCACAGATGCTTATATCTGCTGCCGTTTCCAGCCCAGCCCCACGAACCCTTGGAGGGTTCATCGCCTGCTCAGTTTGTACTGTAATTTTCAGTTATGCAGTGCAAAGAGAGTTAATTTATTTCTAATATCTTATATATATGGCCGATGTTTTGTCAACATTCAAATAGGGTAAAATTTCCGACAGTTTCAGCCTGTTTTTCATTGATTTCATTTAATGAAAGCGATTCGAAATGCAAATCCTCTTCTTGTGGTTGCCCGGCATTTGCTGGGCATTAGATTTAATACCTGCTTTACTGGCACAGCTGCATCTGCCTCGACTGCATTCGGAAAGTGGATTTGGAATCTGCGTTACAGCATTCTTTTCTGGGACCTTGCCTGGTCTAGATGATGAAGATCTAAGCAATGAAGCTAGATTCTCTATCGTCAGACCACCTTGATCGTTAAGTTCAATGGAGGTCCCTCCCGGGATGCCAACCGAGGTCCGGGCACTTTCCCCAATTTGCCGCAGTAAATTCAATTGGGCTTGTTTCTGCAGAACCATCCTGGACATGGCTTGCTTGACTGCCGGATCTTCAACTAATTGAGTGTATCTGGTGTAAGTGTCAATGGAGTCATAGACCTGTTCCATGGCCTGCCTGAGTACAGAGAAAAAAATCTCTTTTTCCATATTCCCGCCCTCTTTTCAACTGCATTTTATTTATCATATGCCCCGCTCTACTACCTGGTTCCAAGGGATATGCGGGAGGGCTTCCTGCATCCCGATTCTCTTGTCTGTATTTAAATTATCTGGTACTATGGCGGCAATTATAACTAACAAGCTGATCGCAAATATTTATTGTATGAAATAGGAGTGCTCTTTGGTGGAAGGATTCAAGATTCCCGATAACCTGTATGATACGGTGCCTGACGCCCCTTGGATTACAGGGCGTAAATCAACACCGGTTGGGGAGGTGCCAGTAGTATCTTCCCAGCTTGATTTTGCTGATATTTCCGGCTCATGGAAAGCCCGTTGGGGTATCAACCGTATGAATTTTACGGTTTTCCCTGGCCTCTATGCAATGGGTGACCCGGATGGAGACTCCCCGGTTATGGTGTCGGCCAATTACAAGATGAGCTTCGATCGGCTGCGTCGGGCCCTGCCAGGCGTCAATGCCTGGATTCTGGTCCTGGACACTAAAGGTATCAACGTCTGGTGTGCGGCGGGGAAAGGAACCTTCGGAACTGACGAATTGGTAATGAGGATTGCCCGTACCGGCCTGGAACGGGTGGTCAACCATCATTCCCTGATTCTGCCTCAGCTTGGGGCTACCGGTGTGGCAAGCCAGGAAGTCCGGAAAAGATCAAGTTTTAAGGTAATCTTCGGCCCGGTACGGGCGGAAGACCTGCCTGCCTTTCTGCAGAATAGGATGAAAGCTACCCCCACCATGAGAAAAGTTGGCTTCGGATTCATGGATCGTTTGGTCTTGACCCCGATTGAACTACGGGCTGTATTCACCAAAAAGTGGGTATGGGCAGCTGTAATTCTGCTAGTGGCAGCTCGGCTGGCTGGCTTAATAAATATTTCATGGGTTGGTGTTTTTCCTTATATCGGAGCCATCCTGGTCGGTACGGTGGCAGTTCCAGTTTTGCTGCCCTGGATACCGGGACGTTCCTTTGCTCTGAAGGGATGTTTATTGGGCTTGATATGGGCCCTGGTAACGATCGGTATGCAAGGCACCTTCCAAAGGGCCGACGGATTATGGATAAGCCTGGCCCAGCTGCTGATCATTCCAGCTATATCCGCCTATTTGGCGCTCCAGTTTACCGGGGCTTCAACCTATACATCGTTCTCGGGGGTTATAAAAGAAACCCGGGCATCCATACCAATAATCAAGGCTTCAGGCGCCATTGGACTGATTGCTTTGGTTATCGGTCTGGTTAAATAAAGGAAGGGTTCTTAAAATGCAACATCGCTACCTGAAAAATGTGGTCTCTTTACAATTGGACCAGGAAAGATGCACCGGCTGCGGTATATGCACTATTGTCTGTCCCCATGAGGTATTCAATATCAGTGAGAAAAAAGCTCACATCACCGACCGGGATGCCTGTATGGAATGTGGTGCATGTGCACTCAACTGCACGTTTGGAGCACTGTCGGTCCAAACCGGGGTGGGGTGTGCTGCCGCCATCCTGCGCGGGAAAATGGAGGAAGGAAAATTAGTCTGCGATTGTGACTGCTGTTAATATTCCAGGTATTTTACTACTTCCGCGGCTTTAAGCCAATAAGCCGGGCTGCCGATAATGCCGTTTCTGAGTCGAAATGGTTAGGGCCTGATTTATATCCAGCATGTACTGCTATCGATAGGCTCGTTGCCTCTGTTCCCACCGTATATTCCGGCCTACCCTTCCAGCAATAAATTGTTCCGCCACTCTCCTCTTAAGCCCTAAACGGTCTGGATATTACTGCCTGAGCGGGGAAACATATTACAAATCAGGCAGGAGAATGATAATGCGGAAAATTAACCGGAAACCACCCGCCCCACCACCGGCTGATAAACCTAAAAGCCAACAGAACCTGAGTATCCCTGATATTAAGCTCCCCGAGAGCCTGGCGGACAAGCTTGCCCTTATGAAACCTCATATCGAAAACAGCCACGATATAATCAACCACCCCTTTCGTCTGGAGGCCAACCCCTCAGTCGAGGCCGCTGCCTTATACATCAATGGAGTAATCGACGTTGATTCATTTAACGAGAACATATTGAAACCGCTGATGATCTATGCCCGTAATGAGGTTTTGCCTGATGACAGGCAAAGCAACCTGATAGAATTCATAGCCCGTAACTTTCTTAGTGTGGCACTATTTCGCAAAATCGACCGCCTGGCTGATTTGGTGCGGGATGTATATGACGGGATGCTGGTCCTGATGTTTGATGGGACAGCTGAGGTCCTGGTCATCGATATCCATAAAGGCTATTTAAGATCACCGGACGAACCAGCGGCTGAAAGGGGACTGCGCGGTCCCCGCGAGGGTTTTATCGAAAGCCTGGATCCGAATCTCTCCATGATCCGGCGGCGTCTGCGTGATCCCAAGTTGGTGGTAAAGAAAACTGTTGTCGGGCAAAGAACACGCACCCAGGTAGCCATAATTTATATTGAAGACATAGCCGATCCGCACATGGTTGCAGAGGTTGAAACCAGGATCAATGCTATCAAAACCGATGCCATAGTTGCTTCAGGCATGATCGAGCAATCTATCGAGGACAATCCCCGGTCATTCTTCTACCAGCATCGCACTACCGAAAAACCTGACAATGCGGTAATGCAATTGTTAGAAGGCAGAGTGCTGATAATCCCTGATGGTACCCCCACTGCTTTCGCCGCCCCTAGTCTATTTGTGGAGTTCTTCCAATCACCCGGGGACTACTATGAGCGGCCCTGGGTAACCTCATTCATCCGGTTGCTCCGCTATTTTGCATTTTTCCTCAGCGTGTCTACTTCAGCACTGTATATAGCGCTGATAAATTTTCAACCGGAGTTGATCCCATCCAAGCTGCTGGTACCGCTGGCCCTTTTTCGCAACGAAGTTCCTTTCCCGGCCGCAGTTGAAGTCATAATATTGGAACTCATGATGCAGTTAGTAGTTGAAGCCGGATTTCATTTGCCTGGCAATGTCGGTCAGACGGTAGGGGTGGTGGGAGGCATTATCATGGGCCAGGCCGCTATTATTGCTAATTTGGCCAGCCCTGCCGGGATAATCGTGGTCTCTTTTTCAGCTATGTGCACCTTTGTTCTGACTTCCCCGGGGATAGCCCTAATCACCAGAATACTGCGAATTCCCTTGATGCTAGCGGCGGCCTCGTTCGGCCTTTTTGGTTTCTCTTTTGTCTGGCTGATTATCATAACCCACCTGACTGGTTTGACCAGCGTCGGGGTGCCTTTTTTAGCTCCCCTGGCACCGACCCGTTATGCGGACTTAAAGGATTCACTGATCAGGGCTTTATTAACATCTATGACCAAACGCCCGGTCTCTATACCCAGTCAGGATAAGGTCCGCCGGGCCGGTTAAGGAGAGTTAAAGGCTATGAGTAATACAGATTTCCAGATAACCAGCAAACAATTAATCTTCTTGATAGTAGGCACAATACTGGGCAGCAACTTTCTCACCCTGCCCCGGGTAATCTGTACTTATTCTAAGCAGGATGCCTGGATAG
Organism: uncultured Syntrophomonas sp.; assembly: GCA_964584415.1. Classification (GTDB taxonomy): domain Bacteria; phylum Bacillota; class Syntrophomonadia; order Syntrophomonadales; family Syntrophomonadaceae; genus PHAA01. Next base: position 1,782 of record CAZOZX010000080.1, on the reverse strand, counting down.
CGGTAATCGTAGGCGCCTTAGTACCCGTGTTATCGCTGCTGTTGATAGAAAGGTTAGGCCGCCGCTTCCCGGAAATGGATTTTACGGCAATGTCCCTGGCTTTATTCGGGAAAATCCTTGGTACTATACTGGTGGTACTTTTCAACGTCCATCTGATACTGAGCGTGGCCCGGGTCATCTTCAGATTCGCATTCCTGGACAAGCTATACCTTCTCCCCAATACCCCTATTTGGGTGATATGTTTAATAATCGTGGTCGGCTGCTTCTACATTGCCAGCAAGGGAGCCAAAGTTATAGCCCGGCTCAACGAATTTATGTTCTATATATTGCTCCCGCTTTTTTTGCTGTTCGTCCCCCCTCTGGTGACTGGAGGCGATCTGACTAATATCCTACCCGTTGGGGGCTCGGGGGTAAGCAGCATAGCTGAAGGTTCATTCCATGCTTCTACTTTTTATGGACGGATAGAATTCCTGATGGTAGCTTATTTTATGGTAACCCGCAAAGACGAGGTATTAAAAGCTGGCTTCGCCGCTATTGCCATACTCGTTTTTACGTTTGTGGTGATTTTGGTGGCATCTTTGCTGGTTTTTGGCAGTGATCTGCCCCAAAGCAGTTTGTGGCCGCTATTGGCATTATTCAAGTCAGTAAGATTACCGGGAGTGGAACGAATGGACCTCTTCTTCCTGGGAATCTGGTCGGTAGCTTTCCGGCCTGCCTTTAATCTTATGACCATGAGTGCCTATACAATAACCAAGTTATTTCAGAGTCAGAAATATAATTTCTATCCGGTTGTACTCGTGGTCATCAGCACCATTGCTTTCCTGCTCACCTTTATCCCCAAAAACGTGGTGGATTTACTGGAGTATACCCAGAACTTCGGCTATACCTACCCGTTTATGGCTATCGGTTTTCCCTTGCTCTATCATCTGGCAGCGGCAGTACGTGGAAAGCAGGTAAACCAGAATGCTTAAAAAACTATTGATGGTAGGTATTTTGGCGGCAATGATATTCAATGCGACTGGATGTTGGGATGCCCAGGATATTTCCGAAAAATCGATAGCTATTGTAACCGCCCTGGATTTAAGCGAAGAAACGGGCACTCAATATGGGATGCCCATTGTATATGATGCTACTATTCTGTTGCCTAACCTTAGTCCCAAGAGTCCAAACAAAATCAGGATAGAAAAGGTCCCCGGGGCATCCTTATCCGGCTCCCGCGACCGGCGGGCCTATATTGACCCCCAGATCATACTGATCCGCATGGCCAGAGTCTTTATCTTCGGCGAGTCATTGGCAATCTCCGGATTGTTACCAGTCCTGGATTCCCTTCATCGCAATCCGCAGATATCCAGCTCGTTAACCATGGCGGTGACGGAAGGACAGTCAGGTGATTTACTCACCACAGAACCACAGAATTCCCCTGATTTAGGTGTGTTTCTCAGTGATATGCTGAGCCGGATCAACGATAAGTCTTTTTTCCCGGTAGTAACATTGCATGAATTCATATTTCAGTCCACCAGCCCGGGAAGAAATCCGGTCTTGCCGATCCTCAGAACCAGGAACGGAGAAGTAAAAATCTCAGGCTGTGGAATATTTAAGAAAGATAAGATGATAAGGCGGTTAAACAGCGAGGAGACCCGTCCCCTGGCCTTACTGCGGGGCAATAAAGGGCAGGCTTACGTTCCTTTTGTTATCGAGCAGGAAGGGATGCTCATAGACCGCGGGACTATTCTAGCTAATAACTCGCGTAAAGTCAGGGTGGAAAGAAATGGCGACCAGTTT
>CAZOZX010000079.1:0-9214 GCA_964584415.1 uncultured Syntrophomonas sp. | reverse complement strand
TTATCTAACCGTCCCTAATCTGTACACCTTTGGGGGCGCACCCCAAACCGTCCCCGTGCCTGGACATAAGTGCCGGCAGCTATTCAACGCGAATAGCTGCCGGCGAGTAAGGGGTATTAGATTATAGGAAATGGATGGACGATCAATATGACTGGAGCGATTTGATGAAGGTCTTACCTTCATGATTTATTAACTCTTCCCGGTCGATCAGGTCCTCCAAACAGGTATTTTGAATAGAGATGATCAGTTCTTCTACTCCCCGTTGCAGGATATAGGCCCGGATTTCCTCTTCCTTAAGAGGATCTCCTATCGACTCCAAATGGGCTCTTTCATCTGCACTATTCTTTATACTTATCAGTCTCTCCAGGATATCGATCTTGTCCATCTCACTACCTCCATGCACGCGTTGCCTGGCAATCAGGCGCCCAGGCAACAGAACCGTCCCCTTGCCTGCTAACAGATTTTGTTGCTTCTTACCCAGATATGCATCTCTTCGGCTTCTCTGATCAGTTCATCGCGCAGATCCGGGTGAGCAATGTTGATCAGGGCTTCGGCCCGCTGCCAGGTTGACTGGGCTTTGAGCATGGCGATCCCGTACTCGGTGATCACATAGAAATTGATGCTGCGGGGCACGGTTACAATCGCTCCTTGGGTCAGGGTGGGACGAATTCTTGATTTCAGTTTGCCACTCTTGTCGGTAAAGGTAGAGGTCAGGCAAATCAAGCCTTTGCCCCCTACCGAATCATAGGACCCGCTGATGAAGTCCAGCTGCCCGCCGGTCCCGGAGATATGCCGGACCCCGGATGATTCGCTTGCCACTTGCCCATACAGGTCGACCTCGATGGCATTATTGATACCGATAACCTTGTCATTCTGGCTGATGATGCGGGGATGGTTGGTATACTCCACCGGGTAAATGGCACAGCAGGGATTGTGGTCCAGGAATTCATACAGCTTGTTGCTGCCCATAGCAAAGGTATACACCATCTTGCACTTGTCCAGCTGTTTGCGGCGGCCGGTTATGCGTCCGGCTTCATACATATCCACAAACGAATCGCACAGCATTTCGGTGTGCACGCCCAGATCCTTCAAATCCGACTGGGCGATCATCGCCCCTACAAAGTTGGGCATACCCCCGATGCCCAGCTGCAGGCAGGCTCCATCCTCTAGTTCCTCCATGACAATAGCGGCTATTTTCTTGTCGGTATCGCTTACCGGCACATCTGGGAGCTGGATCATGGGCTGGTTATCGCCTTCTACGATGTAATCTATCTCCGAAATGTGGATGGACTCACGATTGCCCCCCAGGCATTGGGGAACAGTGCTGTTCACCTCAGCAATGACCACTTTGGCGGCATCGCAGGAATTAGGCGTAAATGAACAGGAAGTACCGAAATTAAAATATCCGTGTTTGTCCATGGGCGCCACCTTGATCAGGGCTACATCCGGGTTGACGTAACCCCGGTCAAAAAAACTGTTGCCTTCATGATAGGTAAGCGGCACGTAATTACATAAATTCTTGTCATGCAGTTTGCGGCTGGCTCCGCTCATATGGATATCGTTGTAGATAAAATGCTTTCTCTCCGGATCGGCCAGGACCGCTTTGGGCGGGAACGGGCAGGTAGTGGTACGGATATTGACATTGCTCAGCTCCTCCACCCGTTTGGCCAGGGCTGCGTCCAGGTAAGCCGAATTCATGACAAATTCGCCGTAGTGGACCAGGTCTCCGGATTTGATAACCTTGACCGCTTTGTCTACCGGGGTCAGCTTGCGCTGGTATTCCGCAATATAGTCCACTGCCAGTCCCCTCCTAGTACTCGAATACGTCGGTCGGAACGTCGATAGCAGAGGTGTCGGCATCCATGACGATTTCCGCCACTGCCCATACGTTAGGAACCACGTTACGCAGGTAGTACTTACTGGTAGCTACTTTGCCGCTGTAGAAATTGTAATCATAATGTTCCGGTCCTACTTCACGGGCTTTCCTTTCAGCCAATAGGCCCTGGTCCAGGATCTGGCGGCCGCAGAACAGCTGTGAGGTGGCGGTCAGGATACGACGCGAATACAGCGGGATCAAGCTGGGATTGGCTTTGGAGTTCTCGCCCAGGGCGATTAACATCGCTTTATAAGCACCCAGGGCTCTGCTTAGGTTGGCAAATTCCTTGGTAAAGGCATGATTATCCTTGTTGGCTTCACAGAAATCAACCATTTCCTGCACCCAGGCGCCAAATACACTGCCGCCCTTCATGTTCATCTTGCGTCCTACCAGGTCAAGGGACTGGATGAAGTTGGTACCTTCCCAAATGGAGTAGATCTTCATATCGCAGGCAATTTGGCCGACCGGATATTCAGAACAGTAACCATATCCGCCATAAGTCTGGATCGCTTCCCCGATCAGCCACCAGCCTTCATCGGATGGATAGGCTTTACACAGCGGGGTGGTCATTTCAATAAGATCAGCGGCTGCTTTTCTGACAGCCGGATCGGGATCGCGGTGGCGCTGGTCAAAGGCCAGGTACACCCGGTACATCATGGCCCGGATGGCTTCGATGTGAGCCTTGCCCATCATCAGGGTGCGCTTGATGTCTTCGTGATTTATGATCGCTACCCGCCCAGCTCTGGGATTGGTAAAGGGGCGGCCCTGGATTCTTTCCTTGGCGTTGTCGCGGGCGTTGGCAAAGGCATTGATGATACAGGACAGAGCCATATGACCGGTCTCCATGCGGGCCAGGTTCATCATCTGGAACATCTGGGCCATACCTTCGCCCTTGCCGTCGTTTTCGCGGGGATCAGTGCCCAGCAGCCAGCCGCGGCAGCCGTTATTCTCACCCGCGGCCAGGGAGGCGGTAACCGATCCGTGTAAACCCATCTTGTGTTCGGCGCCGGTGGTCTGGAAATCATTGTCCTCCAGGCTGCCATCGTCATTGACCCAGTACTTGGGTACCACGAACAGCGAGATCCCACCGGTACCTGGTTTGGATCCTTCTACCCGGGCCAGGTAAAGATGAATGATATTCTCGGTGAAGTCATTGTCCCCGCCGGTTATGAAAATCTTGCTGCCCTTGATTTTGAAGATGCGCGGATCGTCAGTAGGATAAGCTTTGGACATGATATCGCCTACGTCGGAGCCGGCGCTGGGTTCAGTTAGGCACATGGTCCCCGACCAGGTTCCGTCCATCATTTTGGGCAGGAACATGGCTTTGACTTTTTCGTCGCCATAGCTCTGGATCAGGTCAGCCGCACCGCTGGTCAGCAGTACATAAGGCATGAAGGCCGGGTTGGCGGCGCAGATCATTTCCCATACCGCTGCATACAGCATCTCCGGCAGTACCATGGCGTCCTCACTGTTATCGATATTGCTGGTACCCCAGCCCTCGCTCTGCAGTTTATGGAACAGCGGGCCAAAGCTCTTGGGAGTTACTACTTTGCCGTCCGCAAACTGGATCGGGTTATTCTCGCCATCGTCATTGGTAGGTTCGATGACTTCTTTGCACATTTTTAAGATAGGTGCAAGAACCGCTTTGATATCATCCCTGGAATAATAGTCGGCAAACTGCGGGTAATTGAAGACTCCTTCGGTGGGAAGCCATTCCTGGATGATAAATTCAAAATCCCTGATGTTATTTACCGCAAAATTAGCAGCCATTACATTACCTCCGTTATATATTAACTGTTACCTGTTTTTAAAAAGGGGGATGGTGGCCGATTAAAACCACCACCATATAATAAAGAAAAATAAGGAAGGGGCAATTAAATCTCCCGGGTCCACAGTGAACAGTATGCCGGTCCGCCGCCCACACAGAGAGAAGCTCCGCCGACGGTCTTACCCTGTTTTTCGAGTTCATAGTACAGGGAGACAACGATGCGCAGCGCGGTGCATCCTACCGGGTGGCCCAGCCCTATGCCGGAGCCATTGACATTGACTTTGCTTAGATCCATTTCAATGCCATATTCTTCTTTGAGCATCCTGCCTACCCCAATGAATTGAGGAGCAAAAGCTTCGTTGATTTCCCAGTATTCCACGTCTTCATACTTCATGCCGGCTTCTTTCAGGCATTTGGGGATAGCCACTGCGGGGCCCAGGCCCATTACTTCGGGGGCTACGCCTTCAGCACAAATATTTATCAGTTTCATTAAGGGTTTGATACCCAGTTCCTGGGCTTTGGCTTTAGACATAACGATCACGGCAGCGGCAGCATCATTGAGGCCGGAAGCATTGGCAGCGGTCACGACCCCGCCCTTCTTGAATGCGGTGCCCAACTTGGCCATCGATTCAATGCTGGCGTCGGGGATCATGTGCTCGTCTTTTTCATATAGCTTGATGCCCTTTTTGGACTTGAGTTCAACCGGAACTATTTCGCGCTCAAAAGTTCCGTCCTGGGTAGCGCGGGTGGCGCGTTGATGGCTCAGAAGGGCCAACTGGTCGCATTCTTCTCTGGTGATACCATACTTTTCGGCGATGTTTTCCGCGGTTACGCCCATATGTCCGGGAACCAGGCGATCGATCAGGCCGTCATGCAGCATGGAGTCCTCGATCTGACCAGGGCCCATCCGGTAACCCATCCGGGCTTTGGGAATCATGTAGGGAGCATTGGTCATGCTCTCGGCGCCCACAACCAGGCCGACATCTATTTTGCCCAGCTGGATATGGCTGATAACCGTGTCCAGGGCCCGCATGCCGGAAGCGCAGTTCTGGTTTACGTTGCAGGCATTGCTGCGGACCGGCAGACCGGCAGCCATTGCGACCTGGCGGGCTGGCAATGATCCCTGCATATGCTGAAATACTTCACCCATGACTATCTCATCGATGATCTCCGGGCTGATCCCGGCTCTTTTTATAGCTTCCTTAGCAACGGTAATTCCCAGATCCAGGGCCTGGACATCTTTCAGGCTGCCCAGAAATTTGGCGATTGGTGTTCTGCACGCGCTGACTATGACAACGTCTTGAATTTCTTTCATCATTTTATAAAGATCCCCCTTAATTTAATTTATTGAGATTAAATACCCCGGAAATTCGCCTTTCTCTTTTCCAGAAATGCTCCCATGCCTTCTTTCTGGTCGAAGGTGGAGCAGCACATTCCGAACATGTCGGACTCTATGCTCATGGCGGAATCCAGGTCGACCTGCATTCCTTTGCCGATGGCATACTTGGAGAAGTAAACCGCTAACGGCGCCTTCTTGGCAATCTTGGCCGCCATTTTTTTAGCTTCATCCATTAACTGATCAGCGGGATATACATGGTTAACCAAACCCAGCCGGTAAGCTTCATCAGCTTTGATGGTGTCGGCGGTATAAGTAAGTTCTTTGGCCCGGCCCTCCCCTATCAGGCGAGGCAGGCGCTGGGTGCCGCCGAATCCCGGGATGACCCCGAGACCAACTTCGGGTTGGGCAAAGAGAGCATTATCAGCCGCCAGCCTGATGTCACAGGCCATAGCCAGTTCACAGCCTCCGCCCAGGGCAAATCCCTTTATGGCAGCGATGACTGGTTTCTCCATGATCTCCAGCATACGCATGGTTTTCTCGCCGTAATCGGAGAATTCCCGCGCTTCTACTGCCGACAGCGGCTGCATATAGGCGATGTCAGCCCCGGCTACAAACGCTTTCTCCCCTGCTCCAGTGACTATCATGACCTTTATGGCCACATCGGCGGTCACATCCTCGATGGCCATCCTGATTTCTCTCAGCGTATCCTTGTTGAGAGCATTGAGAGCCTTGGGACGGTTGATGTAGAGTATCGCCAGGTAATCCTCTTTCTCCAGGATAATATTTTCATAGGCCATTCTTAATTCCCCCCATTCCGGTTTGACTTTATATCACTCCGACCGCGGTTTAATATTCGTAGAAGCCCTTTTTGGTCTTCATGCCCAGCCAGCCGGCCCGGACATACTGTTTCAACAGCCCGGAAGGACGATACTTGGGATCACCGGTTTCAGCATAGAGAGTATTCATAACCGCCAGGGCGATGTCGGCGCCCACCAGGTCACAGAGAGTCAGCGGACCCATCGGCCAGCCTGCTCCGAATTTCATGGCAGTATCGATATCCTCTGCAGATGCCAGGCCTTCATAGAGAATGGCGCAGCCTTCATTGATGGTGGGAACCAGGATGCGGTTGACCACAAAGCCAGGACCTTCTTTAACCTTGATCGGTTTCTTGCCGATCTCCACTGACAGGTCGATCACAGCCTGCACGGTCTCCTCGGAAGTCTGCAGGGCGGGAATAACCTCGATCAGTTTCATTACATTGGCCGGATTGAAGAAATGCATGCCCACCACTTTGTCCGGTCTAGTGGTAATGGCAGCTATTTCAGTAATGGAAAGAGAAGAAGTGTTGGTGGCGATGATAACTTCCGGAGCCAGTAAAGCATCCAGCTTGGTGTAGATGTCTTTCTTGACGGCCATATTTTCGAAAACGCCTTCAATAACGAAATCGACGTCTTTTAAATCCTCAAATACATCGGTGCCGATAATGTTTCCGACTACGGCATCCTTAGTGCCCGGGGCGGCCTTGCCTTTTTCTTCAGCTTTGGCCAGGCTTTTGGAAATACTGCTGATAGCCCGGTCGATAAATTCTTTCTTGATATCATACAGTACTACCTGTTTGCCGGCGGCGGCCAGTGCCCAGGCAATACCCTGTCCCATCGTTCCTGCACCTAACATTGCAACTTTGTTGATAGCCATTAATAAAACCCTCCTCATTTACTAATTACTGATGTCCGGTATAAGCGAACCTGCTGTTTTTCACCTCCCCTGTCCGCCTAAATTACAGGCGTTAGATGTGCAGCCGAAGCTGTGCGTGTCATGTAATATAAAAGCAATAACCATGCCAACAATTCAGAACCAGCTGGTCATGAACGCAAAAAAGCGATATACCCGCTTTGATGGGTATACCGCTTTGAAATCCACTCCCCACTTTTCAAGGAGTGAGTATATCAATCCAATATAGTTTTAGGTGGAGTGACCGCTTCCAGCTGGCCATAACGTTGATTTACCGGGGTATAGCAAAATAGTATACAGGCTGTTGAAATTCGGTTTTAACCGGACCGCTTGATCTAAAACCGCTAAATGCCCGACCTCTTGTTCCGCCTGTCGAGGTCAGCGCCAGGACTTACTATATCAAAATAGAGTAGTTGTCCCTTTTTAGTTCAGACTATACTTTTCAAGTTTGCGATAAAGAGTAGGGGTGTAGAGGCCCAGTTGCTTGGCGGTCTGGACTTTATTGCCGTTGGTCTTCTCCAGCGCCTCAATAATCATCTTTTTCTCCATCTGTTCAATGGCTTCGCTCAAGGTAGCCGGGTTGACTTCACCCTCTTCCTCCGGCTGCGGCAGGGATACCTTTTCAAGCAAGTGAGGAAAATGCTTGGTACTGAGACGATCTTCCCGGTTCATGTCGGCCAGGTTAAGGGCTCTTTCCAGCAGGTTCTCCAGCTCCCGGACGTTGCCGGGCCAGCTGTAGTTCTGCATCAGCTCTATGGCTCTGTCCGATATGCTCTTGATATGAGTGCCGGCCCCGGTGTTGATCTTATTCATCATGGCCTGCACAAGGTCGGTTATATCATCGGTTCTTTCCCGTAAAGGCGGAATGCTGAGCCCCACCACATTTAAACGATAATAGAGATCCTGGCGGAACTTGCCTTCCTCAACCATGGACTCCAGGTCGCGGTTGGTGGCCGCTATGACCCGGACATTTATATAGATAGGTTTGGTTCCCCCAACTCTCTCCACCATTCTTTCCTGCAGGACCGATAACAGCTTGGTCTGCATGGCCAGGGGCATGTCACCGATTTCATCCAGGAGGATGGTCCCTCCCATGGCTAATTCGAATTTGCCCGGTTTACCACCCTTGACCGCCCCGGTAAAGGCCCCCTCTTCATAGCCAAACAGCTCCGATTCCAGCAGATGTTCCGGCAGGGCGGCACAGTTGATGCGAACAAACGGATGGTGGCTGCGGTTGCTGGCATTATGAATGGCATGGGCCAACAGTTCTTTGCCGGTACCGCTTTCCCCCGTGATCAATAAGGTGGTAGCGGTATGCGACATTTGTTCGGCCATCGATTTCACTTCCGCGAAAGCCGCACTGCTGCCGATCAGATCTTTGAACTGCCAGTGGGCCCGGTATCCCTGGCGAACTTCCTCTTTATAGATATTCAGCTCTTTCTCGGTCTCCTGCAGCTTATTCATCAGGATCTTGGCCCCGGACATATCCATAAACAAACTGCGGCCGATAGCGCCGATTATTTTCCCTTCCTTAATGACCGGCAGGCGGGTAACGATAGTATTCTGCCCCCCGACCTTGAAGATGTCGGCCTGGTCGATGCGGCCGGTTTTCAAGATCTCCGGCAGCTGCGTTGCCGGCGTAATAGCTGAAATATGCTTGCCCACCACCTGGCTCTTTTCCAGGCCCAGTGCGTTTAGGTAGGCCTGATTCATGGCGGTGATCATACCGTCTTTATCGACAATAACATAGATCATATTAGGACTCTCAATCAAAGCTTCGGAGATAGCCTGGAATTCCTTTTCGGTTTCCTGCAGCTGCTGCATCAGTACCTTGGCGCCGGACATATCCAGGAAGAGACTCTTGGCGATGGCGCCGATGATCTCCCCGTCCTTAATGATCGGCATGCGGGTCATGATCGTATCCCGGCCATTGATCGGCCAGATTACCGCATCGTCAACGCGCCCGGTCTCCAGCACCGCCGGCAGCCCGGAATTCGGAACTACCTCCAGGATATGCTTGCCTATGACTTCCTCTTTTTGGAGACCATAAGCATCCAGGTAGGTCTGGTTCATGGTGGTAATGAAACCGTCCTTGTCTACGATCACATAGATCATATAAGGGCTCTCGATCAGGGCTTCCTTCAGGGCCTGGAATTCCTTCTCGGTTTCCTGCAATTTCTGCATCAGGATTTTAGCCCCCGACATGTCCAGGAATAGACTTTTGCCTACCGCACCGATGATCTGGCCATCCTTGATGATGGGCAGCCGGGTAACAATAGTGTCGCGGTCCCCCACTTTCCAAAGATCGACCTTGTCCTCCTTGCCAGTGCGTAATACCTCCGGCAGATGGGAGTCGGGTATCACTTCAGTTATATATTTGCCTATGACGTCTTCCTTGGTTAAGCCGAGCGCATCCATATAAGTCTGGTTCATCAGGGTTACCTTGCCCTCGGCGTTTACCACCACATAGACCATGTATGGGCTTTCCACCAGGGCTTCC
>CAZOZX010000078.1:0-9325 GCA_964584415.1 uncultured Syntrophomonas sp. | reverse complement strand
GCACGGGCGCTACCACCTTGGGGGGCTCCATGCTGACGAAGACGTCCGACGATTCAGCGGGCTGCACATCGGAGACAGGAGCAGCAAATACAGTACTGACCGTCACCACCACCGCGGCGATACACGCGACAACAACCAACGTCTTTTTGGAGGTCAGCGCGCCCCAGACGCGAACTACCCAGTAATAAAAAAGAACAGGGTAGGCCACTCTACCGACAGCAATATATCTTCGGGTTCTTCTTTGGCAACGATCATCAGCAACGTAGCTCCGGCCAGGGCAATAGTGGCCGATTCTAGGTGCAGAATCTGGTGGAGAAAAAATCCGACTATGGTCAGAGCCAGAACAACTAATGATCTCTTTAGAAGAGCCCAATCCCTTATGGCCTCTCTCTCGTCCATTTCCATAATCTTCAGTTTGTCTTCATCCGTCACCTGAAAATCTTGCCTGAATATCCAGGCCATCAAAACCATTATTACCAGGGTTATAATTAATGCTACAGGAGCAAGGTTTAGGATGAAGTCGTTAAAGCCCAGGCCGGTGGCCGAACCGATAATAATATTAGGAGGGTCGCCAATCAGAGTGGCGGTGCCCCCGGTATTCGAGCCTATGACTTCACTGATCAAAAATGGTACGGGATTGACGTTCAGTCTGTCGCAGATGGCAAAGGTAACCGGGACAATCAACAATACCGTGGTTACATTATCCAAGAAGGCGGATATGAAGGCAGTTATTAAAGTCAATAAGGCCAGGATCATAATCGGATTACCTTTGGCAGCTCGTCCCGCCCAAATAGCCACGTACTCGAACACTCCGCTGCGACGGGTTACAGCCACTATAATCATCATTCCGATCAATAAGCCAATGGTATTCCAGTCTATGGCTGCAAATGCTTCCTCCTGGGCCAAAACCCCAAAAAGAATGATGAAAACCGCACCCGCCATGCTAATTAGCGCCCGGTGCAGTTTTTCCGCCATTATTAATGCATACGCCACCAGGAAAATCGCCACGCTGATTACTGGACCTAATGAGCTCACTGCCATTTACACCTTCTTATTTGTATATATTAGTCCAAATCTGCTTCTACAAACCTTATATATTCTACCACTTATTTGGTGCATAAATAAGGAAGGGGCCCAATAATTAGACCGCCTTCCGCAAATTGTTTTGCATTCAAACATGAGCTGAACGTGGAAAAATCCTCTGCTGTTATCTCCAGGGGGTACCAAATTTCTCTGTATGAACCTTGCTGAAATCCAGGTCCTTTTCACCATGGGGAGACTTTTGCTCGTCGGGGTAACCTACCGCAATAATGGCTTCAACGGTGTATTTAGCTGGAATGCCCAACAGTTCTTTGATATAATCCTCAGAGGACTGGGTAGGACTGTGCTGCCGGCCCCGGATCTGGATCCAGCAGGAACCTAAATTCAAGGATGCTGAGGTCAGGTGAACTATTAACGAGGCAATGGAGGTATCCTCTATCCACACATCCGATATTCCCGGATCACCCAGGACCACTACCCCGAGAGCGGCGTGTTTCAAAAAAGTTGCACTGGACGGTTTGCTTTCTGATAACTTTTCCAACACACCTCGCTCGGTTACAATCACAAACTCCCACGGCTGACGGCCACGGGAAGAAGGCGATAACAAAGCCGCGGTTACCAATTGCGCGATCTCTTCCCTGCAAAGCTCCTGGTCTTTATATTCACGAATACTACGGCGCCTTTTCAACAAATCCAGCATGATAAATATCCCCTTCCAATATTGGTCCGGGCTCGGTTAAACCCTGATTACTATGGCACTGAATTAGGATTATTTTATCACAGTTGCCTTGGCTGGCAAGGAGGTTTATCGGAACTGGGGAATTGCCGTGATTCCGGAATTACTTTTGACCATTTATCGGGCATCCTCCCCGGTTTCAATGCCACTCTTAGGTGCTGGGTAATTCTGGACACTAAACCCTGACCCTCAGGGATATAGATTATTTTTAATCTGCAAAGAAAGTCGTGTATTTTCTCGAACAACATACCGGTGGCGAACCACACCGGGAAGTAATCGAGGCGAATGAAACCATCCAGCATATAAAGACTGGCATAGCTGTAATCCCAGGGGCACACCCCGATTGTGAGCTTCAAAAACCAACCGGTTAGGTATTCTATCATGAAACACAGCCCTGCCCATATCGTCCCCCGGACCAGCCAGGGCATAGAGCGAACCCGGTTATGCATTGGTTCCAGGAATACAGCCAGGCCGTAGATTGGGAACATCCACAAATAGGTATGTCCGGTCAGCTTTAACGATCCCGCCAATAATGAACCGGTACCGGTGAATAATATTTCCCCTATCCAACCCATAAATCCGTATAATAAAAATCTTATCAGCATACTTCTAGTATGTGTAGGATATGGCATAAAAAAAGTGGGCGGGCTTGCCCAAATGATGGTATTTATGTTGTCAATGGTCCAATACATGGAGTACCTTAAGAGCCTTCAGGGTAATCCATTTGGATGGCTCGCCTTTTTTCTCGATGTTAACCAGGGTTTTGCCGTTAAAGGTATTTTCGAGTTTCCACTTGCCATCGGCTCGCTGTTTGCTTTTCACGATAGCCAAGGCATCTATTAAACGCGGATCGTATCTCTCCAGATCCGCAAAAATCCCCAGTAACTCCAGGATATCAGTCTGGTACATCAACGGGAAGCCCAGCTTCAGCCAGCCAGGACGGGCAATTTGTTCAAGGTTGTGGCTTTTCTTGTACAGGTGATGCTCAAGAAAGTACTCCAGCAGTTCATCAATCTTATCGGTAATGGTGGGAGTTCGCTTATCGGGCGGGATGGCGGCCAGGGCTTTCAAGGTTTTGGCCACCCCCATATGGCAGGAATGACGTCCCCAGCACATCTCATACCTTTCGTAGACCTTGCCTTTCGGGCCTTCATCGGCCGCGTCATCGGCGCGTTGATACCTGGTGATCCAGTCTATGGCCTTTTGAACCCGATCATCTTCCAAATATCCCAGCTTGATCAATGAATAAACCATATTACCGGTTAAACACGGCACTACCCCGCTGGGCAAACCGCTCCCGGTTTTGGCGCTGGTATCGTATGAAAAACCGCCGCTCTCTGGATCCAGGGAATATTGCAGAATGAATTCGCAGGCATTTTTGATACTTTGATGAGTAGGATCGGCACCCATCTCTGCCAGGATCAATATATTCCAGGAGGTACCCTTATATTTATCCCGGTAGAACCGCTTCGGTTCCCCCCATATCCCATCGTTAGTCTGTTCCTCAAGGATTGCTGGGACTCCCCCGCTCTTCATAATTGCTTGTCTAGCCTTATTAACCTCTACATTCCCGGGCGATTTCTGCAGCAGTTCAGTCAATGTAAAATACCGTACCGATGGGTTGTCATCTTCCAACAACCACTTAATAACCTGGTCCGGCATTTCACTCTCCCCTTCCCGGTTTATTTACCTCAATTCTCATAACCTTAATCCCCTGATATGACCATGCCGCTCTTTTATCCTCAGCACATAACAGATGGACCCCAAAAGAAACAGCAGGCAAATTAAAACTGTAACGGTAATCTGGGGATACTGTCCTGAAAAGCCGGTTTCTGATTCGTGTTTGATCAAAATACCTATATAAGCCCATACCAGCGTAAATCCATACGGGACGTCCAGTTGCCGTATAGTGGTGGCAGCGCCAATCAGCATACCGACAATCAGAATAATAATCACCCACGTGGGCTCAGATAATCCCCAGCCATTCCAGCCCCGATTGACCAGAAGAACTGTGGCATTGGCTATGGTGGCTACCGTAATCCATCCAAAGTAAACACTAAATGGGAGACGAAAAAAGATCTTCTCTTTAAGAGTAAGGTTTTCCTTAAATAAAGTCCTATTTATCTCAATCAAGCACAAAAGCAGCACAATCATGATAATCATCGACGACAAAATCAGTCGGTAGTGCCAAGCAAAAATCCAAGCAGTATTGGCCAGAGAAGACAGCGAAAAAAGAACTGCAATCTCTTTATTAGCAGCCTGCCTAATAGTTCCGGGTTTAATTTCTACTAGCCCCAGCTGATATAGCACATAAGCAGCCAGCAAGAGATAAATCAATCCCCAAATGGCGAATGTAATTCCCGCCGGGGCAAAGAGATTGGGAAAAGAATTAGAAACCTGGCCAGTAGTAATCCCGTTTATTGGGAGGATGTTGGCGAGGGCATTTATCATAACCATAACCAGATAGGTGGCGGCAATACTTATCTTCATACCCGTAGACAGACCATTTCGCATATGGATTCAGCCTCCCTTCTGCTAGCTTCATACTACCAGAAATTAATCTTAGTATATACATTGTGAAACAATGTTATTTTTAAATGTATGCAAAAAGCAAAAGACCACTGGGCCGGTTTTGAATCCGATTAGCGACGCAGCAGCAAGCATCTATGCATGTTTTTGGGGAAGCATTCTAGATAAGGTGTATATTTGAAGAGTATATGGAGAGCCAAATGATAGCATTACGGATGATGAAAATACGTTGGGTGACGATGAATAAATCATCCAGGTTATGCTTCAAACCCTGTAACGTTATTCTTATATTTTTCTCCGCTGGGTATTGAACGTTCAAAGTCCTTAAGCCTAATCTCCCATCCAAATATTCCCTTTTGAATAGCCGAAATATAATTGCGGTTAACAATGAACGATTTGTGACACTGGACAAAATATCCGGGCAGCATCATCTTGATCTTCTTGAGCGACATTTTCTTCAGTTCGTATTCCTCAGAATAGGTATAGAGGGTGGAGTTGTTGCCGGTTACCTCAAAGTACAAGATATCTTTTGCCGGAATTCGTAGGTATTGGTCACGGTACCTGAATGTCACCACTGCCCGGTCTTCATCTGATATACTGGTGACGCGGAAGCGGCTGAGCATTTCGATGGTAGCTAAAAGCGCGGCGGAATCATAAGGTTTGACTATAAAATCGTAACAGTGAATGGTCTTATAGGCATCGGTCTCATGATGATGGTTGTCACTAAGCACAATAATCCAGGCAAATTTACAGCAAGGAATATTACGAATCTGCTGTACCAATTCCAACCCGGATTGTCCGGGAAGAGCTATATCGATTATTATTAGCTCCATTTTGTATTCTTCAATTAATTCCAGGGCACCCTCGGGATTATCTGCACTATAGCAATTAAAATGTTGTTTGGAACCTTTCAACAGTTCTTGCATTTTTATCGCATCTTCATAAGTCTGAATAATCAGTACGTTTACCACCGTTGTTCACCTTCCTTAAATATTTACTTGAAATAAAAAACTGCTCTAGCTAAGCGCCGAGCAGTACGATATTTTTAACCACTCCTGGCAACCCGGCTATCATAACCTAACGGTCTTAGACCCGAAGCTTTGCGTCCCCGCCTTTCGACGGGTTTGCCACAACAAGAGAATAATATATTTTGTTTCACTAATTATTTCCCTGGTGTATATATGCGGTACCATTTGTTGGTACCCTTATTAATCTATACGTCAATTTGATGACGAAAACATGTATTTTGATGATGAAATCCAATTTTTTTTTATTTTTCTTGTTGTTTTCGGCTAAATGGGAAAATAAGGGCAGGATATAATGATCGACAAGCACATAAACGCCACCTGCATATGTACGCCTCACCGCTAGGGGAGTCCATTTTGCTTTAACTACACAATGTATTTTATGTTAATAGTTCCGAGTTTTTGGTTTAATTCTTCATGTAAGAATTGCTCAGCCGGTTCCCGGGCCTCGGGGCGATAACAGTATTTACCCCTGCCCCTGCCAGTGAATATCTCCTTATCATAGATTTGCACCGCATTAGGGAAGGCTTGGCTATTGATGGCATTATGAACATAGCTATAGGTCATAAAGATAACCTCGATAAATCCTTCCCGTTTCACCTTGTCGGATAGTTCATCGGCCAGCTGATCGATTAATTTTCCATACTCCTCCCGCCAATTATAGATTAGCACCACCGGAGCAATTAACAGCCCTACTTTATATCCCGCGTCACACATTTGGTTCAGCGTTGTTATCCGATTCATAAGCGGCGAAGTGCCAAACTCGACCTTTTTTATTATGGGTTCGGGATTAACGCTCATTCGAAAAATAGTTTTGCCTTTATGATCCAGGTGTAATATCGGTTCTACCATATCGAATTTGGTGGGAAAAGTAATATATCCTTTAGCGCGTTGGGCAAATTCGGGGATGGTCCACTCCAGGTTATCGGTTATGGTGTTCTCCAGAACCAGATCGCTGTTGCTGCCAATCTCGAATGTCATTTCTTTAACGGAATTGTTCGCAGTCTTGATCAGCTTGTTGATCATTTGCTCGCGGTTGACAAATAGCCGAAGATAGGAACATTTATTATAATTGCAGACCAGGTAGCAGTACAGGCACATGGCGCTGCAACCGGAAGAAGTGTAAGGGACCAGAAAATCGGATACCTTTTGATTGGGCACATATTTGTGGGTCTTTCGCACTCCAATGATGAGATAGTCTTTCATGCGGGTGAATTCCTTATTGGAACTAGAAGTAAGTTCATCGATCCTGTTGTGATTTTCGATCTCTATCCAGGGGACCTGTGCATACTGGCCTTTAAGCTTTTTCCCCAGCTCATATTCCAGCACACCCGGCTCATAATATATTTTGGTCGGAAACATATCAATATCTCCCTATTAAATCTTAATATGACCTTTCAAGAACGGGATTTTGAAAAGACACAGTTGGAAATTATATCGAAAAACAACTGCAATTTTTCATATCCAATGCGATTTCTAAATAATCTATGAAATTATCAAACTTAGGTTGGATAAAAATCATGGGCTCTATACGCTGATAACAAAGCATGTCTTTATGCGGACATTTTAACCAAAATTAATATCAGAATATTTCAAAAGCACGGTGAAACAATAGAATAGACATACTTCAATAGGAAGGGAGAATAGCATGCGAAATCTAAGCCCAAACGAAATCTTGTCCTTGAATTCACTGCTGGCTGCGGAAACTAATGGTCTGGCACTAGCCCAGGTAATTACTGCAACCGTCAAGGACCATAAGCTGCAAGATTTAACCCAGATGGGGATCGACTCTTGCGATGCCAGGATTCGAACCATCCAGCAATTTCTAAGTGAAAACCAGGTTATCCAAGGAGGTGTTCAATAATGGGAGGATTAATGAGCAGCTTTTTTGGAAAAGCAGCTGATCAATCAGCTGACCAGACTCTGGCCTACTCCTTAATGGCGGAGTCTGCAGCCGCAGCCGGGGCTTATCTGGCAGCTACCCTGGCAGCCACTACTCCGGAATTACGGGGTATGCTCAGTGGTTTTGTGAGCCAGAAGGTTATGGAGCACGAGTCGTTAACCAAATATATGATGGATCAGGGCTGGATGAATCCCTATGAAAACCCTACTAAACGTCTGGAAGAAACCTACCGGCAAGCTAGTTCCATGCTCAGCCAGCACTAGGCGCTGCAAGCCTTAAAACCGCGCAAAACTGCACCCTCGTGGGGGCAGTTTTGCAAACCTAGGTTATGAAAAACGGAATATTTTCTATTCCCGGGCACAATCTAAATAAGAGGGGGTAATGACATGGACCTAAGAGAACTTATTAATTCAGCTATATCCCATGTAAATAAAGCCAAGGGGGAAATGGAAAACATGCCCCCCGGCAGCCTGGATGCCGGTGCCAATTATGAGATAGAGCTGGCTTACGACGCCCTGGAAGACAGCATCAAGCATTGCCATGGTATCTTCGGCCCCAGCGAATTCAATACCAATCGCCGCCGGCAGGATCTGGAACATTAGAAATCCATTACCAAACTAAGGAGCCCAGTCAAAGACATTCTTGCATTTCGGGCAGGTTACCTTTATCGACCCGCGGTTTATGGGCACCCGTAGCTTGCTATGGCATTGAGAGCATTCCACCACCCGGTGATCGACCAACTGCAGAATCCGGGCTTTATCCAATCCCACTACTACATCGTCCCCGATCAAGAAGGCGGGAACGCCCTGCAATCCGCGGCGGGTGAATTCATTACGGGCTTCTGGATCCTGATTTACATCCTTTTCGGTGAAACTGATTTTGTTTTGCGAAAGGAACTCTTTCGCGGTGGTGCAATGGGGTCAGGTTTTGGTAGTAAACATAATTACTTTTTTCAAGAGTATAACCTCCCTTTTGAAACCCCGGCATTTTCTCAAGCTTATTTTAGCAGTTCCTTCATCTCATCGAACTGCTCTTTGCTGATTTCACCCTTGGCGAGGCGCATCTTTAGTATGTCCAAAGGCGTATCAGCTGGCCCTATGTCCTTTTTCCCGGAGTATTTATTAAACAGCCAGATCACAATCAGAACAACCAGCACCCAGAACAGGATTTCGAGAGCCATACCCCACCAATTGACGGTCCACCTGCCGTCATTATACATATGCCAGTAGCGCCCCATCATAATATAGCCCCCTCTAAAATATTTTGTATCAAAAGGTTAACTCACCGCCGGTCGTAGTTTCCGGAGCAACTGGGCATTCAGAGCTACTATAATGGTGCTCAGCGACATCACTACCGCACCGGCCGCCATAGGCAGGACAAAGCCCCAAGGGGCCAATATTCCAGCCGCCAATGGTATGACCACCAGGTTGTAGGCGGTGGCCCAGGCCAGGTTTTGGACCATTTTGGCATAGGTAGCCCGGGAGATCATGAGCAGCTGAGCTGCGTCGCGGGGATCGCTCCTGACCAGGACAATTCCGGCTGATTCGACGGCAACATCAGTACCGGCACCGATTGCTATACCTACATCAGCCTGTACCAGGGCGGGGGCGTCATTAACCCCATCCCCAACCATGGCCACCCGGAATCCTTTCTTTTGCAGTTCCTGCACAATAGCGGCTTTATTTTCCGGCAAGATGCCGGCAAAAAATTCATCTATACCTAACTGCCTGGATACCTGTTCAGCAACCTTCTGATTATCCCCGGTCAGCATGGCCACTCTAATACCCATCGACTTGATGGCGTCAATTGCTTCCCGCGATTCGTCCTTAACCGCATCCGATAACAACAACATTCCCTTTATATTTCCATCAATCAGCAAATATACAATCGTGTCGCCGGCTACATTGGCAGCCCGTTGGTCAGAGTTAATTTCAATGGGGATTTCAACCTGGGACAGGGTCAATAGATTGGGGCCTCCCACTTCTATGTGGTGGTCATTAACTACGGATGATATCCCCCTTCCCGGCATAGCGGTGAAACCAGTTACCTGCGGCAATTCCAATCCTTTTTCTGCAGCTGCCTCGACTATGG
>CAZOZX010000077.1:0-9353 GCA_964584415.1 uncultured Syntrophomonas sp. | reverse complement strand
CGGAAGCCATGATTATTGGTTATTCGGATCTCAGTATTTTCTCCGCCAGCTATACGGCATACCTGCCGCCTTATTCTCTCCTGCCTGCGAATAATCGGGAACGCATTGACGTTGCTTAACATACATATTGGGTTCAGTCATACACGGTTGACCAAAGCTATTACTATACCTCTGTAAAATTTATTCGCAATATTGGTGCCAACATCGCTAATTGACCAAATGAATTCCCTTGCCGGGTTCCCAAGTCCAATTCACCGCATATTCTGACAATTTCTCGCCTTGGGCTCTTTTCTTTTTTGGACCCTAATTTCCGCCGTCAGTCTCATCTTTTGTTTTATGGATGTCGCAGCACTGTCGCAGCTGCGTCGCATTTATGTGACGGATGTTACACTGCTTTCGGTATGGTTTTATCCATGCTTGCTATTCGACGATTGAGTATATATGGTCGTATTTCTCCGGTTGACAAAAACCATTGGATAAATGTTAAAGTAAGGGTGAATCAGTTGATTTGCAGGGGCTGCGGCTGGTTAACTCATAGAGCTCCTTAATCCCAACTCAACGTTATCAATCGTCAGTAAAGGGAGGATTAGTGGAATGGAAAACAAATACCGCCAATTAGCCAAGATGATCGATGAACACCCGGTGGGAGCACCAATTAGTAAAGAATTCATTCAGATCCTCGAGATCCTTTATCCCCCTGCCGAGCTGGAAATGGCCCTGCTGTTGAGTTTTAAGCCCAAGAAATTAGAGGAAGTCGCGCAAGCCGCCGGCATATCTGAAGAAGAGGCTTCAAAAATCTTAGAAAAAATGGCAGCCAAAGGGACGATTTTGAGCAAAACCACCAAAGGCGCCCGGGTATATAGGCTAATGCCTATTTTGGCCGGCTTTTTTGAATACACTACCATGTCAGGCAAGTTTGATGTTGACACCCGTGAGAAGCTCAAGCATTTATGGCACTATTACTACAAGAAGGATTTTGTCCATGAACTGGGTGAGACTGAACCGGCCTGGATGAGGGTCCTGCCCGCTCAAACCGCCTTGATGCAGCCTGACCAGGTGATTCCTTATGAAATTGCTTCGGAGCTGATTAAAAACAAGACCAAGAGCATAGCCGTAGGTAAATGTGCTTGCCGGGTGATAGAGCAGAATTGTGATAAACCCACCGATACCTGTTTGGGTTTTGATGAAGCGGCTGATTTTATGATCGAGTATGGCCTGGGCAGGAAAATCACCGTGGACGAAGCCGTAGATGTCCTGAAAATCTGCGAAGACGCCGGATTGGTTCACATGAACAGCAACAATAAGAACAACCTGCTCTTTATTTGTAACTGCTGCCCGGACTGTTGTCATTTGTTCCGGGCCTATACCGAATTCAATTATCCTCATACCATAGGCAAATCCAGTGTCCAGGCGGAGGTTGAAGCCGACCTCTGCACCGGGTGTGCCATTTGCGTAGAGGACCGCTGCCCGGTAGAGGGGGCACTCAAAATGATAGATGATATTGCGGTTACCAATAGCGAGTTGTGTATCGGCTGTGGTCTGTGCGTAACAGCCTGCCCGACCGAAGCGATCTCTTTGGTAAAACGGGCAGAAATTCCCCAGGTACCAGAGACTATAGCCGAATTGAGCCAGCAGGCGGTTAAGACCAAGCGAGCTAACCGGGCCAATCCGGATTTCATCAGATAGCATATTTTAATAGTTTCGGTTTAGAGTTCGACATTAGTTAAAGGCAATGTTGGACTCTCATTTTTGGCGCAGCTGCAGCAGCGGATAGTTTGGGCTGGTTTGGTGCTATTCTAAGTATGAGGATATTACCGAAGGATTGCTAAAAGCTGGTTAGGTAGATGAGGAGAGACTGCCCAATGCACGAGCTTGGTATCATGACCAATGTTTTGGATATTGCTTTAGAATACGCGGAGCAGAACGATGTGAAGAAAATACGAGCGGTTAACCTTGAGATTGGAGAATTGTCAGACATCGTTCCTAAGATTGCCCAGGATTTCTTTAGCTTTATCGCCCGGGGCACCATTGCTGAGAATGCCAGTTTAAATATCGTTAAAATACCGGCCCGGATCAGATGCCGTGATTGCGGGGAGGAAGACGATTTGGACACCGACCATCCCTCATTCATCTGCTTTGAATGCGGATCGAAAAGTTTGGAACTCATTTCCGGGCGGGAATATCGGCTCGCAACAATTGAGGTGGAATAGCCAATTATTGATATCCAGACAGGAGGAACGAGTATGGATCCGGTCAGAATAATTGAAGTCAAACGAAACGTCCTGGCTAATAACGATAAAAAGGCGGCCCAAATACGAGAAACCCTGAAAAGGGATAAGACCTTTCTCTTAAACCTCATGTCTTCGCCAGGCTCCGGCAAGACCAGCCTGATCCTGCGCACTATTGAACACTTAAGAAATGAGTTTAAAATAGGGATTCTGGAAGCCGATATCGATTCCGCCGTCGATGCGGAACGTATCCAGGCAATAGGCATCCCGGCAGTTCAGCTGCGAACCGGGGGTATGTGTCACCTGGATGCCAGTATGACCGAGACCGGTCTCAAGGAATTGGGCATTCCCGGACTTGACCTGATCATTGTTGAAAACGTGGGGAACCTGGTATGCCCGGCCGAATTCGATACCGGGGCGGTTCGCAATGTGATGATCCTGAGCGTTCCCGAGGGTGATGATAAACCGCTGAAATACCCCTTGATGTTTTCAACCACTGATGTGTTGATTGTAAATAAAATCGACTACCTGCAATTCTCCGATTTCGATATGAATGCGCTAAAAGAGAGAGTTTACGGCTTGAATCCTGACATCAAGATCTTCGAAGTGTCGGCTAAGAATGGCCAAGGAATCGAAGCCTGGGCAGATTGGCTGCGCCAGGAGATCATTACATGGTGTGCTTAAAGCAGACAGGAGAGAATATCTGCAGGAAGCTTACCGTTGCTTGATCGGAAAAGGAAGAAGCAAAATGTTTGCGGATGTAGAAATAAAACTTAAGAAAAGAAACAAAGTCCTGTTTTCCCGGGACAGTCAATGTTTGCAGGAGCTGATACACCTGATCCAATTACAGAACCATCGCGTCATGGTGATGTGGGCATTGGATTGCGCCCAATTAACGCTGCAGCAATTCGAAGCCAGGTATCCGGATGAACCAAGGCCTCGAACCTGCCTGGAGCTATCCGAAGCCTGGGCTCGGGGCCAAATCAAAATGCCGGCCGCCAAGCGGGCCATTTTAGATGCACATGCCGTGGCCAAAACCATTAATCATCAGGAATACGGCGCCTTATGCCATGCCATCGGCCATGCCGGGGCAACCGTACACACGGAGACCCACGCCCTGGGTTTGCCTTTCTATGAATTGACAGCCCTGGTCTTAAAATATGGTAAAGACGACTTTCCCCAGCCCGTCAGTGAAAAGATACAATATTACTGTGACAACTTGCTGTACTGGCAGGAGAACACCGACCAGCTGGGACTTGAATGGGCCGGTTTTTTATTGGATGACAGGCCCAACAAGGAGAAATTGTTGGGGGAAAAACGCAGCGCGGGCAGCTAAAAAGATT
Source organism: uncultured Syntrophomonas sp. (assembly GCA_964584415.1). Taxonomy (GTDB): domain Bacteria; phylum Bacillota; class Syntrophomonadia; order Syntrophomonadales; family Syntrophomonadaceae; genus PHAA01. The sequence goes on along the minus strand of CAZOZX010000077.1, from coordinate 5,782 downwards.
AAGTACGATAGGAAGACCGGCAGCAGAATTGTCGCGCCGCTTCTGGCCTGATTAGGGGCAGCTCTTGTTAAAATCATGAGTGTAGCGCGCATGCCCGGTGGCTAAATCGCTTCATGACAAATTAAGAAGAGACCAGCTCATTTTAAAAGGCCATCTATTGATAAAAACATTTTATCAGTGGATGGCTTTATGTTATGGCCCTAAAAATTTGTCCGAGCCTCATTGAAAAGTATGTTGACGTTCTATATAACATATGTTTCAATAAACCTATGTTATTTAAGGAGTAATGCGGATGAACATTCAGCATGCGATTTTAGGATTATTACGAAATGAATCCCTTACAGGTTATGACATGAAAAAGGCGATGCAGAAGTCCCCCATCATCTACTGGACGGGAAACAACAGCCAGATTTACCGTGCTCTGGCCGAGCTTGAAGATGAGGGTTTGGTCAGTGTCCAAATTCACCACGGCGAGGCTGCCCCAACCAAAAAGATCTATACCATAACCGACCGCGGCGTGAATGAACTGCACCGGTTATCACTGGGTTTCCCGGAGATTCCGGAAATACGCAAAACCTTCCTGATGCAGCTGGTGTTCGGGGCTAACGTCACCAAACCGGAACTCGAGGCATTGCTGGAACAATACCGTAATGAAGTGAAGGGTGTGTCCCTGGCTGCAAAAGCGGAAGGGCCCTCCGACAGCCAGACTCCGTATGAAAGGGCAATTGGGGAATTGGCGGTTGAGAATATCCGCCAGTCATACGAGTATGAGCTGGGATGGATCGAGAAGGTGCGGTCGATGGCGCTGCCACTGGCGGCGGACCCAATTGATATACGTAAAAAAGGGCGTGAAGATATGAAATTTACCCGGGTGCAAAAAGATAGAAAGGTTCACATCAAGGTCATCGCCGGCCAAATAACCGAGGAGCAGGACGGCATTGCCCTGGTGTCAGCCTGTGCGGAAAACGATACCAATAAGGTTTTGCTCCCCGCCGATTGCCTGTCCGAAGAGTTCCTTAACCTCTCCACCCGGGTGGCCGGGTTGGTTCTGCAAAAGCTGACCAACTATAACGTCAAAGCGGCGGCGGTAGTTAACGTCAAGAAAGTGCGGGGGAAATTCAAGGATTTCATCAAAGAAGCCAACCGGGGCAATCTTTTCCGGGCGTTTGAGGATGGGGAAGCCGCGGAGAAATGGCTGTTGGAGGAGGACTAGGGGTGGCATCGATTTATAGGAGCGGATCCGGCGCCTCGCTCCGCACGCAACCACTGTCCTGTTACCGGGGGTGGGTCATGCCGTCTGGGGCAAGCCCAGCGAATATCTGACTTTTTGATGGGAAACCATCGACTTTCCCCTTTTTAGCCCGCCGAAACTAAATATTAATAATTGCTCTATATTTGCAGGATACTCTGTCGAAATATAGAAAATTAGAATATTAAGAAATTCATCCAATGGGAAAAATTTTTAGTAAAGGTGGGAAATCAGTGAAGAAAATTAAGTCCGTCCTGGTTATGCTGTTGATAGGTCTGTTGCTGGTCGGTCCAGTTAATACTGCCTCCGCCCTGACTCCCATTCTGATAAACCCAAATCTTACCTTGCCGGATATATTTTTCAGCCGCCATGAGGTTATAAAGGCTATTCCAGTCTACCGGGCCCTGGTCGCGAATAAACTGCACTGGTATACGACCAACGAGGATGAATTCAACTACTGGATATCCAGATCCAAAATCAACAACGATGGTATCGCCGGCTTCATTTCACCGGTACCGCTGCCCTACACCGTGCCCATGTGGAACATGGTGAAAAAGAGCGTTGAACAGTATTTCGTGACCAGTGAGGCCGCCCGCGATTATGTGATCGGGAAGTATGGCTACCAGGACTGCGGGATCATGGGTTATGTGGTCGCCCTGGATGATACCGCCCACGGCAATGCCCAGATGTACCAGTGGTACCGGGGTGCCACCGATAATTATATTACTGACCTGAACGATCTCTATGGCATTGAAAACGATTGGGATGCCGACCATTATTACAACTCGGGGGTTGGCTATCTGGGATCTTACGAGTATCAAGGGCCGCAATTCAGGATTTGGTCCGATGCATCGACGCTGCAGGAGATAAATGTCCTCTCCCCCAATGGAGGCGAAAGCCTGACCGGGGGCACCAAGGTGGATATCAAATGGAATACATTGATACCGGGCGGCAGCATCACTTTGGCCTACAGTCTGGACCCGGCTCAGGGGTGGACGGTTCTTGCGGAAAACCTCGAGAATAACAGCAGTTACTCCTGGACGGTGCCCAACAGCCCCACCAGTAAAGCGATTGTGGAGGCCAGGTGGACTTATGAAGGCATTGATGCCAACTGCTTTGACCAGAGTGATAAATACTTTTCCATTAAAACCGGCAGCGGGACTCCGATAAACTGGCTTTCCACTATGAAACCGGTAGGTTTGCAATACCTGTTTGCTCCCGCCGCGCCTACCAACCTGGCGGTCACCTCCAACCTGCTGCAAAAGCAGCCGAAATTGTACTGGAAAGATAATTCCGCCAATGAAAGCGCCTTTGTGGTCGAGCGGAAACCCGCGGGCGGATCATACACGAAATTGGCCCAGGTCGCCGCTAATCAGACACAGTATGTTGATACCAGCGCGGCAGCCGGCCAGGCTTATAATTACCGGGTAAAAGCCATTAACGGCACGGTTTCCTCCGGGTATTCCAATGAGGTGGCGGGATCGGCCTATGCAGCTCTTGAAGTCAAGCCACCTAAGCCTGGGACCGGGGCGGTAAGTATGCTGTTCACCCTTGATAGCAGCACCTACACCGTCAACGGGGTAATGAAGGCCATGGACGTTAGTCCGGCCTCGATCAATGGGCGCACTATGCTGCCCATCCGTTTCGCCGCCGATCCGCTGGGAGCCCAGACGGTTTGGGACGGAAATCAAAATAAGGTGACGGTGACCCTGGGCGATACTAAAATCGAGCTCTGGATCGGGTCCAACACGGCTAAGATAAACGGAGCCGCGACCTTGATAGATCCGAATAATCCCGATGTAAAACCATTGATCATGAACAGCCGCACCATGCTGCCAATGCGTTTCGTGACCGAAAAACTAGGCTGTACCGTGGAATGGATACCGTTAGGCAGTCAGATAAAAGTAGATCATCCCGGGCCATATTTAAATCCTCAGCCAGAACCACCGATTGGGAAAATCCCATTGGCGATTGGCCTATAAAAAACTAACATCAAATAAAGGCAAGCTGGGACTCCGCTATGGAGTCTCAGCTTGTTGCATTGTTCCGATGATCATATAAACCAAATCCCCGGCACAAAGCGATACGTTAGGGATTCCCAGCACAGCAATTCCTAATTGTTATACTAACAACCGTCCCAGTATAACACTCGAAAAAAAAGCAGCTTTCCGGTAAGAGGTGAGGAGGCAACTCATTCAACTTACCGGGATGGCTGCAATTTTCAGCTTCAATATGGTGTTAAGCGCGACTTTATAGTCAGGCTGGAATTAGGTCACGATTTTTCCGGTCACCTCGCCATGAGTTTTTCCATCGGCTCTCGAAGCCAAATGGGTATGTGCTTCCCCGTGGCTGGTTGACTAAATATAAAAAAGCTTCCCCTTCAAAAAGCGGAAGCTCGATAACAACCTGTAAGCACTCCCCTTTACCGCGAAGGTGTCTGGTGCAGGCAGCAGTTAGGTTTCCTGGCTCACGGATCATAGCTGGTTTTCGCCTTCCCAGGCTGGCGGCCCAGTGGCAAATGAAAACATACTCCCCGTTTACAGTGGCGCGACCGTTCAGGTTTTTCACCTGATTCCCTGGCCCTTTGGATAAAGGCCCCGCTGCAAAGACATATTCAGTTCAAGTACTCTATACAAAATATTATGCACGCAAACTAAATTTTTGGCAATATGCAATTAAGAGATTTTCATTAATGCTATGCGCGTCCTCCATCCTGCCAGAGGCGGCGCATTCAAGCGCGCGGCCAGGCATATGTTATCGCAACCACAAACGATATCGCGGCGGCATAATAATACATCCAAGGTTTCTTATATCTGTACAGCAGAAATATGCAGCAGCATGCAATAGCCACCGCTGCCGCTAAAGCCAGGGCTGGTTTTAAGTAAAGTCCCAGAACGGCGGCAATTATTATCATGGTCAGCGGACCTACAATAACAGTCGCCTTTGATAGCTCAGATGCCTTGGTCCGAAGCAAGGCCAGATACAGAACCAGGAGGACAAGGGCAAAGAAAATGCGGATTGCCTCTGCGGGTACTGAAGTGGGGTCGTTAGAGAAAAATACAGATTCCACCAACATATAGGCAGCAAAATAGCCAAGATAGCTTATAGCCAGTAGCACTAAGCCACCAACTGGAATTACGGCTAATGGAAGCAGAACGGAACGGATATTAATTTTGTTCATGGGTACCTCCTTGTTACACGGAGATGTTCATAGTGTAACACAAAGATCCCGTGGTCGGGTCTGGGGACGGATCGGCAGGCAAAAGACCCGTCCCATACCGCTAGAAAAGGACGGTTCCTATTTGGAAACCGTCCCTATAATTATATAGTAGCAGATTATTACATTTTCAGCTCATCTAGACTGACTCGATTCGTTTGTTCCCTATCTTTATTAAAATCACCAGGGCCACCAGTATAAACGGCAGGCCGCCGATAATACCGGTAATCGCCGGGCCAAGCAGAGGGTTGGATCCGGATTTGGCCATGAGAATTGCCAGCCCTGCGCCGGCGTTAATGGTTGAATGAATCATGGCCGCCGGTATTGCGCTGTTTAACTTGAGGGTCGCATAGCCTTCGATAACTCCCAGCCAGATACAGAAGAGCACCATCATTAAAATCCCCAGCCAGGGAAAACCGAAATAGCTGGTCCCGTAATTATGGCCCATGGCGATAACCGGGGCATGCCACAATCCCCATATGATCCCGGTGACCACTAACGCTGCCCGGTCGGACATCAGCTCGCGCAGTTTAGGCAGCAGATAGGCTCGCCAGCCAAGTTCTTCGCCCAGGGTGGGAATAATATTGATGATGGGGCCGATAATCGCAATCTGCAATAGGGTAATCAGCAGCAGGGTCTGGGCTGTAAACTTGCCGCTCCGGGCTGCCGCGTCCTGCAAAAAGCTAAACTGCGGATCAAAGGAGCCGGGAACCAACAGGAAATATACGGCGGCACTCACCAGCAATAATAGGGTAGGTCCAAAGAAAAGCAGCAGGTATTGCTTAAGGTGGCCTTTAAAATTAGGGCGCAGCATCATATTACCGAAACCCTCTCCGGTTATAAACCGAGTCAGAATGTTGCCCAGGGCGGGGACGAACATCCCGGCCATAACGATATATATGGTTATCCCGGTTCCATAGGTCAGCCCCTGCCAGGGTATCGACCCGAAAATAATCCAGGTAATAATGAATGTCAGGGCAATGAACCAGGCCAGCCGCTTTTTCACCAATGTTTTTTCCTGTTCCATGATTTTACCTCCTTAATCCTGGCCGCAATTGCTTTGCAGTTTGGCCGCAATCTTCAGGAAACGCGGGTCTTCCGACAAAACCGAGAACGCCGGGTTATGGATTATCTGATCACACATACTGCGCTTGATGGTTTGGTCGTCCCGGGGCAGGTCATTGCCGAGATCCAGCCGGGCAATCCATTTATCCAGCAGGTCGAAAAATTCATCGCCGTGCAGCCGCAGCGGATAAATATCACTGGTTACAATCTCAGTATACTGCTCCAGCATAACCAGCGCCTTATCATGGTTA
>CAZOZX010000076.1:0-9560 GCA_964584415.1 uncultured Syntrophomonas sp. | reverse complement strand
TGACCGATGCCATACAGGCCATATTGTTGCCGGTGAACAGTTCTGCACCAGCGATAACTACTAACATCAGGCCGACGGAGAAGACTGCGCCAAACAGGAACTGGCCCCCGGATGTGCCCGAGGCCTCCATGGAACCTATCTTGGTGGCCAGGTTGGCTCCGAAGCCAATGTATACCCCGGCTAAAATTCCCAATAAAAACAGCTTGCCAAATGCCATTTCGGCTTTGACCTTACCGGCATTACATACCGCTGCGGCTATTTCCGCAGGTGACATAAAATTCATTTACTACAACACCTTTCATAATTAAATAAGTTCAATTGTATTAACTTAGCTGATCTTTTCTAATTTCGCAGCTGATACCTTATACTCTGGTATCCAGGCTACGGGATCAAATACTTCGGCTTGAGTCAAGTCATTAGCAGCAGCCTCACTGAAGTGGAAATAGGTCCAGACAACATTTTCCGGAACTATATCTGTAACCTCAGCAGCTACGACTATTGAACCCCGGCGGGTAACCAATTTGACCATTTCTTTATCGGCTATGCCCAATTTAGCAGCCATAACCGGGTTCACCTGTACCACATTAGAAGGCATAAATTTATCCAGTGCTGTGGATCTTCTGGTCATAGTGCCAGTGTGATAATGGAATAAGCTTCGTCCAGTGGAAAGGATCAATGGATATTCTGCATCGGCAAGTTCGAATGCTTCTTTGAATTCTATCGCACTGAACAGACCTAAACCACGGCTGAATTGAGCAGTATGCAGAATAGGGGTGCCTGGGTGCTCCTCAGTCGGACACGGCCACGGAATTCCAGTCGTATCTATCCGCTGATAGCTTAAACCAGCATATGACGGAGCAACGGTGCGAACCTCCTCGAATATTTCTTCGGGAGAGTTGTAATTCATTGGGTACCCTAAACGGGTAGACAGGTCGCATATGATCTGCCAATCCGGGCGCGCATCACCCTTGGGAGAGATAGCCTGGCGAACCCGCTGGACCCGGCGCTCAGTATTACTAAATGTACCATTCTTTTCGGCAAATGTGACCCCGGGGAATACTACGTCGGCTTTCATGGCTGTTTCAGTCAGGAAGATGTCCTGAACAATCAAGAGTTCCAATTTATCAAGTGCTTCACTTACATGGTGCAGATCGGGATCACTGACCATGGGATTCTCACCAAATACCATCAATCCTTTAATCTCACCATGATGGGCTTTGTTAACTACCTGAGGTATAGTCAGACCATTATTGGGGGATAACGTTACTCCCCAGGCTTTTTCGAACTTGGCCCGAACATCGGGATTAGTTACCGCCTGATAGGCTGGATAAACCACCGGCAGGGCTCCCATGTCACAGGCTCCCTGTACGTTGTTCTGACCACGCAGAGGATTTACTCCAGTACCCGGCTTGCCAATATTTCCGGTCATCATTGCCAGGTTACAAGCTGATTTGACATTGTCGGTACCGGTACTGTGTTGGGTAAGTCCCATAGCATAACAGATCGAACCCGCCTCAGCTGTTGCGTAGATACGAGCCGCTTTCCTGATATCCTCAGCCGGCACTCCGCAAATTGGGGAAACATATTCCGGGGTATATTTTTCCAGGACCTTAGCCAGTTCATCGAAATTCTCAGTCCTATTGGCTATGAATTCCTGATCAGCCAATCCCTCTGTTAGGATTACATTCATCATGCCGTTGAGCAGGGCTACGTCAGTGCCCGGTCTAAACTGCATGTAAACGTCAGCTACATCAGCCAACTCGATATGCCTGGGATCCGCTACGACTAATTTGGCTCCCCGATTTAGAACGTTTTGTCTGATCTTATAACCGATAACCGGATGGTTCTCGGTAGTATTGGTTCCGATTAGGAAAATTGCGGTAGCATCTTTCTCTAACTCATTAATAGAATTGGTCATTGCTCCACTCCCAAATGCTGCCCCCAGACCGGCGACAGTAACGGAGTGTCAGAGACGGGCGCAATGATCAACGTTATTGGTACCTATGGCTGCCCTGAACATTTTCTGGGCTACATAATTCTCTTCATTGGTTGCCCGCGCTGAAGAGAACAGTGCTAAAGCATCCGGTCCGTCCTTTTCCTTGATTGCCTTGATCCCGTTAGCAGCGAAATCTAAAGCTTCATCCCAGGTTGCTGGTACCAGTTCCCCATTCTTGCGGATCAAGGGGGTGGTCAACCTCTCCTTGGATTCAATGAAGTCCCAGCCAAAGCGTCCTTTTACGCACAGGGCACCTCTATTTACTGGGCTTTCAATAGCTGAGCGTTTAGATGTTACGCCAACCACCTGGTCGTCTTTGACATTTAATTCAAAGGTACAACCTGTTCCACAATAGGTACAGGTGGTCAATACTTTTTCAACCTCATAAGCACGGCCTTTTCCAGCGCTGACTTTACTGGTGAGGGCTCCCGTCGGGCAAACCATCACACACTGTCCGCAGAAGACACAAGGGGAATCAGCCAGATTGCCGTCAAACGCCGTAGAGATCTTTGCGTTATGGCCGCGGTTTTTAACATTGATCGCCCGGGCGGTAGTGATATCTTCACAAGCCCTAACACATCTGGTACACATGATACATTTGTTATAATCCCGCTCTAGGAACGGATTGGGGTCATCAATCGGGTATCCATGCTCCTCGCCAAATGCATAGCCAGTCTCTTTGATACCATATTGATAACAGTAATCCTGGAATTTACAATCGCCGTTTTTCTCGCAAACCTGGCAGTTGAAATTGTGACGAGCCGACAATAACTCCAGAATTACTTTGCGGGCAGCTACAATTCCTTCGCTTTCCGTTTCGATTACCATGCCGTTTTCGGCCGGAGTTACACAGGATGCAGCGTATAACGGTCTGCCCTTAACTTCAACTACACACATGCGGCAAGATCCAGCTAAACGAAGATCGGGATCATAACATAAAGTGGGAATAGGTATCCCGGCTTGCTGGCAGGCTTCCAGAATTGTAGTGCCTTTTGGTGTTTGGATTTCTTGGCCATTTATAGTAAGCGTTATCATTCTTTCCCCTCCTTTCTACTGGACTTGCAGCCGAGCTTGATACTCGGGATAAAAATGTTTCAACGTGGTTAAGGTCGGTGAAGGTGCTGCTTGCCCCAGACCACAGAGGCATGCTTTCTCCATGACGCGACCAAGCGTGATCAGTTTATCGATATCCTTCTCGATAGCCTGGCCTTTATTAATCTTTTTCATTATTTCATAGGCTCTATAGGTTCCCTCCCGGCAAGGGTTGCATTTGCCACAAGATTCATGTTCAAAGAATTTGGCGATCCGGGTGACGATATCGACAATGTCACGGGTCTCGTCCATGACAAATACGGCTCCTGTTCCCAAGGTGGCTCCAATACCCCGCATAGAATCGGCATCAATTTGGGTATCCAATAAATGCTCGGGAATAAATCCGCCGGAGGTTCCACCTACCTGTACAGCCTTAAATTTCTTGCCACCCTTAATTCCGCCGCCATAGTCAAATATGACTTCCCGTAATGTAGCCGTAGTGGGCACTTCCAAAAAGACCCTCTTCTCTACATCTCCAGTCAAAGTCAAAACCTTGGTGCCAGGGTAACTGGCTGCACCTATTGATGAAAACCATTCAGGACCATTGAGGACAATTTGAGGAAGGTTAGCGAATGTTTCTACGTTGTTTACTACGGTGGGTTGGGCCCAAAGACCTGCTACCCCGGGGAAAGGCGGCTTAAATCTCGGTTCGCCGCGATGGCCTTCTATTGACTCAATTAATGCGGTTTCTTCACCGCACACATAAGCGCCGCCGCCCATTCGAACCTCAATATCAAAATCACCCAGTATTCCCTGGTTCTTGGCCTGATCAATAGCCCTTCTCAAAAGTTCCACTACATAGGGATATTCTCCCCGGCAATAAATGTAACCCTGTCTGGAGTTGATAGCATGAGCACAAATTGCCATGCCTTCTAACAGCACTTGCGGATCCTTCTGTACAATGATGCGGTCCTTATATGTTCCAGGCTCGCCCTCATCCAGATTGCAGACCACAAAAGTATCCCCAGCATTGGTGGGTACAAAGCTCCATTTCATTCCACAGTTAAAACCGGCTCCGCCGCGGCCTCTTAGATTAGCTTTTTTAACTTCGTTGATAAGGTCAGTGCGTGTCATACTCCGAGCCTTTTCAAGGCCTTGATAGCCGCCGGCTTGCAGATAATCATTGATATTTTCAGGATCAATTTTGTCTGCATTGCGTAGGACTATGCGTTTTTCTTCTGTCAATCCAATCCCTCCTTTCTATCTAAATTTATTGACACAAGGCTAGCACCGCCTTAACCTGTGCAGGATTCATATCGACATAGGGTACACTATTGATAGTAATAACCGGGGTACCCTGACATTGTCCCACGCATTCGGTTAGTTCCAGAGTATACTTTCCGTCTGCTGTTGTTTCCCCCACCTTGATTCCAAGAGCTTCCTCAAAAGCCTTAATCAAAGCATCAGCGCCAGCGACATGACAGGGAGCACTTTCACACATACGTATAATATATTGGCCTCGCTTGGCTACGGAAAGATAGGAATAGAAAGTTGCCACGCCGTATGCCTGAGCTTCAGAGATCCCGAATACCTGTGCCGCGGTTGGGATGGTCTCTTCTGGCAGGTAATTATATTCTTTCTGTATAGCGTGGTAAGCCTCTATTATTCCCCCTGGTTTATCTTTAAAAGATAAAATAATGTCTTGGATGGTAGCCATGTTTTCACCTCCTCTCACAAAAAAATGGCCAGTCGTTTCCAACTTATTAATAATAATAAGAGACTAGCCTAATTCTTAGTCAATTGTATACAAACAACGCTTCTAGCGTCAATTAAATAATTATGGGTAATACTAATATACCTTCTATTTCGGCTTCAAGAAATAAAATTCCTCCCTAGATGGTGAAAGATAGGGAAAATATTTAGGATGGGTTTACATCCGGGGCTGCTTCTGGTTGAATTGTTTTATTATAAGGAGGTTGATTGCTATGCGAACCCTCGTGGCTACCGCACTCTATAATTCCAAACATAAAGAAGTTTATTGTATGGCTAAGAAAATTACCGATGAGCACATGAAATATATTCGCCACGCTGCTCGTGAAGACCTGGAAGCGTTAGGATTCACCTTCATTAAGCTACTGTCACTCGATTATCCTAATGTGAAGGGATATGCCATCTTTTTTGAGGGGAATATCAACGATATAATGCCAGCTTTAAAATCAATGGGGCTCAGCTAGTTGCTAGCTTATGTCCATAAATATTAAGACCAGCAGATTACTCTCACCTTTCGTGATAGCTGTGCTGCCGGCCTCTCCTAACCACCTGGTTCTTAATGGTCTCATCCCATTACGATTCTAACAAATTTGCGCTTACCGATTTGAATAACCATACCGTGTCCTAACTTTAAATCCTCATAATCATGTTTTTCCCCATTTACGCGAACTGCCCCTTGCTGGATCATTCGCCGTCCCTCACTGGTCGAAGGTACCAGCTTGTTATCCATGAAAAACTTGGGAAGCCATACTTCGGTCTCCCTCACCTCAATTTCCGGGATGTCATCTGGAATATCCCGCTGTGAAAATACCAGTTTAAATCTTTCCATAGCCTCAATAGCATCCTGCTTGCTATGGAAAGTGGTTATAATCTCCACGGCAAGTTTCATCTTAGCGTCACGAGGATTCAGTTCCCCGCTTTCCATTTGGCTTTGCATCGTCTGTATCTGTTCCATTGGGACACGAGTAAGCAATTCAAAGTACCTGCAAATCAATGGATCGCTGATAGACATTGTCTTGCCAAACATTTCGTAGGGATCATCATTTACAGCAATATAATTGCCCAGGCTTTTGCTCATTTTTTGAACTCCATCGGTGCCTTCCAATATGGGCATCATAAGAGCCACCTGGGGTTCATAACCATATTCTTTCAGTAAATGCCGGCCAACCAGCAGATTGAATTTCTGGTCAGTACCACCCATTTCCAGATCAGATTGAAGGGCCACAGAATCATATCCCTGCATCAGCGGATACATAAACTCATGGACCCCAATCGGAAGACCCTCTTTGTAACGTTTCTCGAAATCATCCCGTTCCATCATGCGAGCCACGGTATACTTGGCTGCCAACTGCAGGACATCAATTAAATGCAGCGGTTTAAGCCAATCACTGTTGAAATGCATTATGGTTTTCTCTCTGTCCAACACTTTATATATTTGTTCTTGATAAGTGCGGGCATTGGTTACGATTTCTTCTTCACTCAGCTGCTTACGGGTTTCAGATTTGCCGCTGGGGTCACCTATACGCCCAGTATAGTCACCGATTATGAGGTGTGCCTCATGACCCAGATCTTGAAATTGCCTTAATTTATTCAACACTACGGTGTGTCCCAGGTGAATGTCTGGTGCGGTCGGATCCAGGCCTAATTTAATTCGTAAGGGTTTACCATCCCTAATCGATATCTCAAGCTTATGCAGGAGTTCATCCCGAGGCACAATCTCAGCTACACCCCGTTCTATTAATTCCATTTGCCTCCTGGCTTCATCCTTATAAGAAGTTTCCATTTCGTTACCTCCTTACCACTAAAAAATGATAGCATATCATTTTACGGATATGCAATAATTAGGCAGGAAGCCCGCATTTGAGCTTCAAACTGTTGTAAATGCTTTAAGATTAAGCAGGAATTCAGGCCTTTTTTGTCAAATGTTTATCTGTTACTGCCCGGATATCCCGGGAATACGAATTTTCTATTGATCTTGCTATATTTGTTGTTATCATCCAGATTGGTACCCGGGAGGTGGTGTTTATATGTCAAACAGCCAAACGCCTAAACCAAATAGAACCAAGAAATCGGTTCACAAGTATAACTTTCGCAATATTAATAAAGGAAGACTTGCACTGGCGGTAGCTTTGCTTATAGGCATAGGTATAATCGCCTTATTTACAGCTTATGCCGCCATAGCATTACCAGCATTCAATCCTGAGCAATTAGCCGGTGCCAATACCACATTGTTATACGATCGTAATGACAACCTGTTTAACAGCCTGCACGGGCCAGAAAACAGAGTGGATGTGCGTTTGGAACAGGCCCCCCCCGCTTTATTACAGGCCTTCATAGCTACCGAAGATAAGTATTTTTACAGTCATCACGGCATAAATGTGAAGGGTATTGCCCGGGCTGTTCTGCGTAATTTTCAGGTGGGAGATCTAACCGGTCAAGGCGCCAGTACTATAACCCAGCAATTAGCCCGGAGTTCATTTCTAACCACCGACAAGAATTGGGCTAGAAAAATCAAGGAAATGTTTCTCGCTTTTAAGATCGAAGCCACTTACTCCAAAGATGAAATCTTGGAGATGTACCTAAATAAAATATACTTTGGGGCCGGAGCCTATGGCGTTCAAGCTGCAGCCCATACCTATTTCGGCAAAGATGTCAGTGAACTTTCTTTGTCAGAGTGTTCAATGATTGCCGGACTGGTTCAGAGTCCCAGCCGATATAATCCTTATACGAATATGGATAGTGCCAAAGCCCGCCAGAAACAGGTTCTAAATAGTATGGTCGATTCCGGATATATAAATGCTGACCAATCTGCCCAGGCTTTCAATTCACCGATTGTACTAGCCAAAAGTCAGAATACCGAGGTCAATCATGGATTTTACACCGATGCAGTCATTGACGAAGCTACAGCTATACTGTCCCAAAACAAAGAATATGCTAACAGTGACAGTGCCATATATACGGCTGGTTTGAGAATTTATACCAATCTAAATTCCGATTTACAGCTATATGCAGAAGAGTATTTTAAAAACTCAGCCAACTTCCCCAGCGGAATCAGCAAGGATATTCCGGTTCAAACTGGAATGGCAGTTATCGATAGTTCCGATGGCGGTGTGCTGGCTATAATGGGAGGCCGGGAATATGAGCAGGCCCGAGGTTTTAACCGGGCCACCAATGCCTATCGTCAGCCCGGTTCATCAATTAAACCTTTAACCGTTTATTCACCTGCGCTGGAACAGGGGTATATGCCTTATACCAGCCTCAATGATGCGCCCATTTCTTATAATACCGCCAACGGGGTATGGAAGCCGGCCAACTACGACGGGGTTTATCGTGGTTATATCACCATGCGAACTGCGGTCAAGTATTCGGTGAACACTTTTGCGGTGCAAATGGAGGATTTAATCGGCACTCGGCGTGGATTTGAGATGGGGAGATCCCTGGGTTTGTCATTGGTTGATACTCAGGGGACCAATGATCTTAACTTAGCTGCCTTAGGATTAGGCGGTTTAACCAAAGGTGTGACCCCGGTGCAGATGGCTGGCGCCTACGCTGCCTTTAGTAACGGCGGCATTTATAATAAACCGCATTTTATCAACCGGATCGAAACTATGAGCGGACTTACCATTTACAAATATGAGCCTAATGGCCAGCGGGTAATCAGCGCAGAAACTGCCTGGCTGATGAATAACATGCTCCAAACGGTGGTAGAATCCGGTACCGGAACCCGCGCCAAGGTCGCTAACGTTCCAACCGCGGGCAAGACTGGGACTACTGAAGAAATGACGGATATTTGGTTTTGCGGTATTACTCCCCATTTCTCAGCGGCCGTATGGATGGGATACGATGAACAAAAGTATAAAATGGTAAATGTCGCTGGTGGTGGAGCTCCTGCCCTGATGTTTAAGGCCATGATGCAAAAGGCCCAACAAGGAGTAAGTGCTGGGAGCTGGCCCATGCCATCTGGAATTACTCAAGTTACAGTATGCAGTCAGTCGGGCAAACTGCCAGGCCCCTTGTGTCCGGCTGTCACCGAATATACACTTACCAGCAAAGCACCTGCTGATATCTGTACTGATTCTCACACTGTTACTATTTGCCGAGACTCAGGATTAAGGGCCACTAAGTTTTGCCCCAATACCTATACTATTTCCGCTGTACAACTCGGAACTGATGGTAAGCCAGTCACCCCAATTCCTACTGCAACTTGTATTATTCATACCAGTGAGCTGCCTTCAGGACCATCCTCGAATACTGTAAAAGTGTGTACGGATCCCCGTCACAACGGGAAACTATACTTAGCCAAGGCAGGGTGTCCGAAAAAGTATGTTTACGAAATTGTGCTCCCGGTAGGTCAAACCCTTCCATATTGTCCGCTCAGTGCTCATGATAAATAAAAATTCAGAAATGCAGAAGGCGCCTCGAGTATAGTCACTCTTGAGGCGCCCTTTATTGCCTAAAGATAATTTATTTGAGTGAAGCAACCGTTACCCCATATCCGCCTTCCTGGCGCATACCGTCATTATATTCCTTAACATAAATATGACTTTGCAGGTATTCCCTTACGGCCAGACGGAGGGCCCCGGTTCCTTTCCCATGAATAATTCTCACCCGGTCTAATCCAGCCAGGTGGGCATCCTCCAAATATTTGTCCAATTCATTAAGTGCATCCTCGGCATATTTGCCGCGCAGGTCTATCTCCGGAGAAATATGCTGAGTCTTTTCGAAAAAAGTATTAATTCGACTCATGGTCTTCTTTTCCTTG
>CAZOZX010000075.1:8522-9566 GCA_964584415.1 uncultured Syntrophomonas sp. | reverse complement strand
TCGATAAGCAGATTTGTCAGGTCTTCACCCTGACAAGCGGTTAGCCGTCGGCACAGGCTTGTCAGTTGTAATGCGGAGATAGACAAATCTGTGGCACTCTGATCGACTAAAACCCTGAATATAGCATTATTCAGAACTATTTCAAAGATGTTGAAAAAGGCCTGAGAAGGGTCCAACCGGTAGACCCGGCCATAGGCAGACAGTACATTATTAATCTGTTCATGACTGTAATAACGGATAAAGCTCGTTTCCAATTCCAGAGTCCGCGTGTAGTGTTGGACATAATAAATCCCGGTCAGATCCATATCATCAAAAACCAGAGGATAGTCAATATCAGCCATGGTGTCATGGGCATGGCAGGTTAGATCGTAGTGATCAATAAAATCGGATAAAGCCTGGTCTATGGTCAACCGGTAAGTCTGGACGTTTACCGGCAATTGATGTTCAACCACCTGTTTGAACAACACCCGGGTATCTTCATAGATCTCACCTAGAATATGCAGGCCGTGTTCGTATAACTCCTGTACACTGCTGGTCTTAATTAATTCCAGGGCTTCATGCGGATCATCAACCTCCATTAAACAGGCATCAATAGCATATAGAATTGAAAGTAAAAATGTCTGGGCTTTTTCCAATTTAACCGAACTGCTCATTCCGCCGGTATACTTCAGTATAAGCTCCTTGAGAATCATCATAATTTGGCCGTGACAGTGATTCATTTCCTCAACCGAGATAATGCCCAGGCTATACCCTTCCTTAAGTAAACTGAGGGTATAGTTTTGCCGGTCCAATCTTTCGGTCTTTATTTGTCTTCTGATACTTAGTCCCGTCTTTTTCATATCCTATGCCTCATGTCTGCGTATACTCGGATGCTTTTTAAATTCTGCTGCATACTTAACCAGTTCCCTGTGTTTCAGTAAATCCAATGATCCCTGGCAGGAATCGTTGAAATAATCGGCCATGGTATGAATGAGTTCATCATCATCAACCTGATCCTCAGTCTCGTTTTTGAGGACATAAAATATCTCCACCAGTTCACTGATT
>CAZOZX010000075.1:0-8512 GCA_964584415.1 uncultured Syntrophomonas sp. | reverse complement strand
CTCTACATATTCGCCGGGTCCAATATGAGGAGAACTGCAAAACTCTTCAATTATCCTGGTGATGATGCCTACCCCGGTTTCTACCCGACCGTGAGCGGTCAAAGCACGGTTACGGGCATCAACAATTACGGCTGCATCTTTGGCACTAAGGACTAAACCATATGGAGTAGATCGTTGATTCGCCGCCAGTATCTCGGTTAGGAAACGCTGTTGGAGGGCAATCCCCCTGGAGAAATAAATATCTAAAACGTTCACTGCTGTGATTCCTCCATCCATTCCAAAATAATATATCTTGACAATCTCGTATATATACGCTATATTTTAGTTTTACCCTTATTGGTCATGATATTTTAACGCTCCATCTGTTATTTGTCAATCCATCTTTTCAAAGCCTGCCGCTCGTTTACGAATTTTTGGAGAATTTCCGGACAGGATAATAAGAGAATAGTAAATAGGAGGTGGATATATGGCGGATGCCCGACTGCAAATATTAAGTCAGGGACCAATAATAGTTGCTGGGCATGTGGACTTGGTCGATGACGGCGGCAATACTATCAAGCGACAGGAACCAATGGCACTGTGCCGCTGCGGATTATCAGAATCTATGCCGTTTTGCGATGGAATCGAGAAAGGCCACATGAAGACCTGCGTCCGGGCCAAGGATATCCTCTAAAGCCTGCATGCACAGGTGTCAGAGTATATTTACCCAACAAACCGCAATGTCTTTGAACAAGTCAAAAGGGAAAGCACATGATTATGCTCACTTGAGGTAGGCTGATCGAACGGGATTGTCGTCTGAATGCCGCTATCGTTATTTTCTCCCTTTGAGGGTGCTGAATTGGAATTATTCAGTCCCCTCTTTCTCTTTAGCATCAAACTCCCATAATAAACCCAATTCAAATGGTTAACCTAACAATATGCTGCGTCTCTTTTGAGAGAGATGTACCCCATTTTTTTAGATGAGCTGACATTACGGGAGTAGCTTGCCTATGACTTTAAAAAACTACTATCCAGCCAGGCGTTATACCGCCTATGTAAGCACCTTGGGAACCACCCAGCTGCATTTGCGCAATCCTTGGGTGATTGCCTTCTGGTCAGCTATGTTTCCTGGGGTAGGCCATTTGCTGTTATCCAAGTATTTAAGGGGTTTTATCCTGTTTTTATGGGAAGTTATAATCAATTTAGAGGGGCACATAAATATGGCCATCTATTATTCTTTTCTGGGTAATTATGAGATGGCCAAATACAGCCTGGATACCAAGTGGATGCTGATTTATATCCCCACCTATTTCTTTGCTATCTGGGACAGTTACAGAAGTACGGTGGATTTAAACAATCTTTATCTTTTGTCAGCTCGGGAAGACGCCGCTATTAAGCCCTTTAAAATGGACAGCTTATGTATTAACTACTTGGATAAAAAACCGCCCTGGTCGTCAGCGCTATGGTCCTTCATTGCACCGGGGACAGGTCAACTGGTTATCAACCGTATCATTACAGCCTCCTTCATTCTCATATGGTCGGTCATAATCGTCTATTATTCCAACCTCCTGCCGGCTATTCATCACACCTGGGCCGGCAATTTCGAACAGGGCAAGGCCATGTTAAATGTACAGTGGTTCCTCAATATTCCCTCGCTCTATTTTTTTGCCGCATATGATGCCTACATAAATACGGTGGAAAGCAATAAGTTGTTTGACTGGGAACAGTCCAAATTCCTGAGAGATCAGTACCAGAGCGGATTTTTCACTATGCCTTCAAGAATAAATATTGGGAGTGGTTCAATGTACATCGTCTCAACTTTCCGGCATTCAATAACATTGGAAAAAGCCATTACGGCAGCCGAAATGAAAGGGATCGCCAAGGATAATATCCTGGCGGTTCCTCTGGATAAACGCGGAGAAAAACCAAGGTTGTTCGATTCCATGCAGCAATCGGACGGTCTGAGTTTATTAGATCTGCCATTCATACTTGGCTCTTTCCTGGCCTTGATGGGAGCCATCTATGGTTTCAATTTCCGATGGGGGCCACTGCTATGGGGATTGATTGGATTTGGCGGCGGTTTTTTGATCGGCCTAGTGATTAAACTGGTCCTCAATAAAAAATATACTTATAACCGCTCCACCGGAATCGATCCGGAAGTGGTTTTGATTATTGAATGCCAGGAAAATGAGGCTGAGATGCTAAAAGATCTGCTCTGGAACCATCAGGCTCTCGGGGTGAGAAAACTGAATCTGCACACTGAGCAATAAGACACTGAAGTTAAACCTTTAAGGTTGTCAAAAAAGTCCATGTAAAGGCAGCCAAGGCACTGCACTCCGCAGGTAGCACTGATGATCATATGGCGGTTCGGTTAAGGGCTGCAACGTTCCTTCCCGGACAAAGAGTGCTGCTTATGCCAAGGCAGTCGCGAAGCCTTGTAATAAAGGATTATAGAGTAAATCGATTGAACGGGAATACCGAATCAATGCTGCTATCACCCTTAATTGACGCTTAGAGGGACCGTTAGTCATTCTTGTTTAATTGAGTGCGAATTCTCATATAATTTAGGACGTCGGTCCGGGAAACAATACCCACCAGCTGCTGTTGGTCCATAACCAGCACCCGGCCTACTCCATTTCTGAACAGCTTGGCCATCGCCTGAGAGACGGTATCATCGAGATTTACCACATGATCAGGCTGTAAGGGTATCGCAATTCTGCCTACCGTGGTCTGCTCCCAGGACTCCCGGGGAAGACTCTTCACTCGATCCAAATTGACGAGACCTAAAATGGAGTTTTCGTCCCCCACCGGGAAGCACATGAACTTGTAGCGGTAAAAGTAGTTATCTACCAATTCCCGAACCGATATATAATAATCAACCACTACCACCTGGGTGGTCATGAATTCCCGCACCGGAATCCGGGTAAAAATGTCTTCCAGGAGGGTCTGTTGATAACTAAGCTGCGACGCCTGGGCTATGAACCATCCTATAAAAGCAATCCAGATCCCGTTGATCAGATTACCGGACAGAACCCAGTAGACTCCGCCAAAAATCAGAGTATAGCCAAAGGCAGCCCCCAGTGATGAAGCTATCCGGGTGGCATTCTGCAGGTTACCCCTCCAATGCCATAAGATTGCCCGTAACACCCTCCCTCCATCCAGGGGATAAGCGGGCACCAGGTTAAAAATAGCCAGCATCAGGTTCATATAGGCCAGGAAACTGAATAAAACTACCCCGAAATCCGGAGTCTTAAGCCATTGCAGTATATTGGCGGTCAGCAGGAATAGCACCGATAGAAAAATGCTCATTCCCGGTCCGGCCAGGGCTATCTTTAATTCCTTCATCGGTTCATCGGGTTCACTTTCGATCTGGGCTACCCCCCCGAAAATAAACAAGGTGATTTTCTTAACCGGCAGACCCATATTGATAGAAACCAGAGAATGAGATAACTCATGCAGCAATACCGAGACAAACAGCAGCACCGAAATCAATGCCCCCAGCAGCCACCATAGAGTTGGCGCCCAGTCCGGATAATTCTGGGGAAAGTAAGCGGTAGCCAGCATATATGTAGTGAGCGCAAATATAATAAACCAGCTGATATTTAGCTCGATGGCTATACCCTTGACTCTTCCTATCGTGAAAGAAGTCTTCATCCATCATCCCTCCTTGCTTCCCTAATTTTAACATGTTTCAGCAAATATATCGCCGTCTTCAAATCCCTGGTCCCATCGTTTCTAGTCTTTCTTGATCTCTGTTATAATTAGCCCAACAGCAGAGAATCAGGGGTAATTAAAATGCTCAATCAAACCACCCGGATCAGAATAAAACGGTTTTACACGGTTGTTAACCTATTTCTGCAGATATTCTGGTCGTTTTATTCAATTAAATATAAAAAGATCTGGCATGCCCGATCCTGGCCGGAGGCTCATCGCCAGAAGCTGTTCGTTTCCGAGGCCCGGCGTTTTCGCCACACCGCGGTTGATCTGGGCGGGCTTTTGATCAAACTGGGACAGTTCTTCAGCACCCGGGTGGATGTTTTTCCCCAGCCTACTATTAATGAGCTGGCCGGTTTGCAGGACGAGGTGCAGGCGGTACCTTTTGCGGATGTACGCCAGGTTGCCGAAGAAGATTTCTCCCGCTCATTGGAAGAAATATACGCCCGAGTCGAGGAAATGCCGCTGGCCTCGGCATCACTGGGACAGGTCCACCGGGGATGGCTGACCAGCGGTGAAGAGGTAGCCATCAAGATTCAACGCCCCGGAATTGACGAACTGGTTCGCATCGATCTCAAAGCTATCGCCCTGGTGGTCAAGGTTATAAAGAGACTGACCGATTGGGAACGCCGGATCGATCTTGATGCCATTTACGATGAATTCGCCACTACCCTGTTAGACGAGCTTGACTATATCAAAGAGGGGCATAACGCCGAAACCATTGCCGGCAATACCAAAGACGAGAATATACTTTTCCCCAAGATATATTGGAACTATACCACCCACCGGGTCCTGACCATGGAATTCATGGAAGGAGTCAAGATTACCAATTACGAGGAACTGGCCCGCCTGGGGGTGGATCGCGGCAATATTGCCCGCACCCTGCTGAAATCATATATAAATCAAATTTTGGCGGATGGATTTTTCCACGCTGATCCCCACCCCGGCAACCTGTTTGTAAACCAGCAAGGCAAACTGGTGATGCTCGATTTCGGTATGGTCGGGTCCATTCCGCCTGAGTTGAAAGAGATATTGGTAGACCTGGTCCTGGCCCTGGTTAAACGTGATAACATCCAGGTAGTGGGCTTTTTCAAAAAGATCGGTTTCCTGCGCTACGATGCCGATACCGAATTAGTAGCCCGGGCCGTGGGTATGCTGCTGGAGGAAACCCTGGGTACCGGCATTGACTTTGCCAACGCGGATTTCAGCGGTTTCCTTACCGACCTGGAGTCCCTGCTTTATGAGCAGCCTTTCCAAATCCCGGCTCAATTTACCTTTATGGGACGGGCGCTGGGTACCCTTTACGGCATATGTGTGGGGCTGGATCCCAACTTCAACTTCCTGGATGAGGCCAAGCCCTATCTGACTAGCTTTGCCCGCAAAGAAGCCGGGGTTTGGGAGGCCATCAAAGAAAAATCCACCCGGTTCGGTGCATCGCTGATCGAAATACCAACGCTGGCTGAAAAAGTCCTGCACCGCATGGATAAAGGCGACCTGACCATAAAGATTTCCCAGAGCAGCCTGGAAGATGTCATTACTGCCAATACCCGGGCTATTTACTTGGTAGCGGCCGCTGTTGTTTTTGGTTTGGCTATGTTAACCGCCGCCTATCTGCAGATAAACCAGGCCTATACCCTGGCCCGCTGGGCACTGGGCGCCTCTCTGCTGCTGCCCTTGCTGTTAGCGCGCCTGGGACGCACCAAGCCCCGCCGCAAGTTTAAAGCCCCACCCCCTCACGCTTTTCGCCGCCAAGGCCGGGAATACAAGGCATAAAAAATCAGCCGTCCATCATGAAAGGGCGGCTGTGCTCATATATATGGTTAAAGGTGATGAGGTTGACAGTTCATTTACTAAACAACTTACTAACTAACCGCACTATATAATGAGCCTAAGAAGGGGAAAGTTTGAGCTTGACAATCAAGTTGACAACTAGGTTAACAAACTGGAGGGTATTTTGCCTGGGTTAACAACTGGTTGTGAAGTTGCCGGAACGCGTCTGTTCCCTTTTGGACTTAATCGCCTCACCTGATAACAATTTATGAAGTGAGGGGAGAAAAGGTTACCGGATGGACACAATTTATTACAAAATCGGTGACGTTGCTGAGATCTTGAACATCGAACAGCATACCCTGCGTTACCTGGAACATACCCTGAGATTAAAGATCAAACGAGATGAGCGCGGCGACCGTATGTACACCGAAGCGGATATTGAAACCCTGCGTTTGATCCTGATGCTGAAAAATGAAAAGGGCCTCAACAGCACAGCCATCCGCATGGCTCTGGCCAGTATGGATGAAAGCAGCGAAACCGCGGTTCAGTCTATTCAGCCTGCCGGTGGCGTCAACTTTGATCTAGTCGAATTGAATACTTCCTTACACCGGATAGTGGAACAAAATGATGAGCTGATATCACAAAATAAGAACCTGCAGCAAAGAATTGAGGTACTGGAGACTAAAATACAGCAGCGGGATGCCAAGAAGGATGAACAGGTCGATGAACTGATCCGGTTATGGCGCCGTGAGCAGGAAGACCGGGGTAAATCCTGGTTGGCCAAACTGACTGGAAAATAGGCCCTGCTATTCCACTTGAAGAAGATGTCAATCTGGATTAAGCTTTAAAGGATCACAATAAGCAGCTCGGGTTGTTTTCGACCCGGTCAGAGTGGATGAAGGCGGTTATATAATGAAGCTCATCGTAGGAATATCGGGTGCCAGCGGCGTAATACTGGGCATGGAGCTGTTAAAAGCGTTAAAGGCCCTGCAGGTTGAAACTCACCTGCTGATTTCCGACGGCGCCAGAACTACATTTAAGTATGAGACCGACCTGGAGATCGACCAGGTTATGAACATGGCCGATTACTGTTACGATATGAATAACCTGGCCGCAGTCATATCCAGTGGGTCTTTCCGAACTGACGGGATGATTATTATACCGTGCAGTATGAAAACGCTGGCCGCGGTGGCCCACGGCTATGCCGATAATCTTATGACCCGGGCGGCAGATGTATGTTTAAAGGAAGGCCGTAAGGTGATCCTGGTCCCGCGGGAAACACCGCTGGGTAAGGTTCATCTCAAAAACATGGTCGAAGCGGCTGATAATGGCTGTATGATAATGCCACCGATGCTGACCTTCTATAATGGCCCGCGCACTGTGCAGGATCAGATCAACCACCTGGTCGGTAAGATCTTAATGCAGTTTGGTTTGGATTATGAGGCTTTCTCTGCCTGGCCGGGAAAGGACAATTAGCATGGAGACCGGCAGCCAGAATGGTGTGGCCAAGCTGGAGTCGCTGTACTTCAAGAGCGGCGATGGACGGTATACAGTAGAAGCGGTAGTAGTGATTGATGGTCATGACCTGAGTGTCACTATAGGCGGCGGAACAGCTTATCATATTGGCGCGGCCGCACTGGCAGTCCCCCGCCCCAGCCTGGATGATCCCGGCATAATATCCTCATCAGCTTCAGTAATCTGTGTGACTGGTCACAAGGAAGATGATCTGGCCCGCAGTGCTGCTCTGCAGTTGTCTTCCCGGTTTAATTGTGTCGCTTCAGTCAATGTGGGACTGCATGTCGATGATGCCACGGCTGAAGACATTCAACAATTAATACATAACTTCAATACCCTGGTTAAGGACATCATTTCCCGCCTGGCTGATAATCCTACGGCTTAATCCACCAATCCAGATCCTTATATGGTTTTTGCGCTTCCTTGAGGATGTCTTTCTCTGCCTTGAAACGAGCCCGCATTGCCCTCAGGTATTCATGGAAATGCTCCTCTATTTCAAGTTCGGCAAAGCGGTTATGGGTACAAGATGAGAAATCCGGGATGTTATCAGCTCCTAAAATCCCTACCCCATTACAAATCGGGCATTCAACTTTATGATCCGGCAGCAGGCGAAACAGATCAGATCCGCACTGGGGACACTCCCGCACGTCAGGCTGGTATTCTTCCCCACTGAACATCTTTTGCCCCAAATCACGCGCATAAGCCAGATTATCAGGAGTAAGCAGCGACTCCGCCGGCAGAGTGGCGTTGATCATCCAGGTGTCAATAATCTTCATTTTTAAAGTATGAGCCAATATTCCCGCCGTAGCCTTGGAGTATCCGCTCCAGCCTATGGTTCCATAGGGCATGACTATAATACATGGTTTGCCGGCAGTATGCTTGCTGTAGTTATAGGCACCCACCAACCGGTCCTGGAGCAATTTCAGATAAGCGTGGGGCCCCAGTATATAGACCGGCACCCCGATCACCACCCCATCCGACTTCTTTATTTTATTTAAAACAAAATTGAAATCATCGTGAACCTTGCATTGCGTATCCGGCTGCAGGCAGTGATAGCAAGCCTTGCAGGTTTCCAGCTTGAGGTCAGTGACCCTGATCAACTCATACTGGCAATCGCCGGGGATATTTTTAATAATCTCTTTGACCAGTAATTCACTGTTGCCTAATTTTCGGTGAGATATTACCAAACCCAGTATCTTTTTCATAATAAGCCGTCAACTCCTCACCAATATTATGCTTGGAATGGTCTCCGTTTGTCTGAGTTAATTATATACTATTAGCCGGTCTTGGCTGGCCCCCAAAATATCTATTGACACCATCCTTGAATGGGCTGATTGAATCGGACTCCGGATTAACGCAGCTATAAGCCTTTTTGGGCAGTCAAAAGGCCCCTGCGTTGCAGAGGCCTAGATTGTCAAAGATATGGAATTTTTTATAAACTGTCGCCGAAGTCCTCTTTGTATTTGGCTACCAGTCTTTCCTGCCAATCCGAAACCGGATCCAGCCGGCCGAAGAAGAAGCGCAGGATCTTGGG
>CAZOZX010000074.1:0-9641 GCA_964584415.1 uncultured Syntrophomonas sp. | reverse complement strand
TAAAACTAATAGGGATATTCATTTTGATTTCATGATTTTGAGCTACTATCTGCACATCTACATGAGTGATAAGTTTAGAGATTGCATCTCTTTGGACCTCTTTTATAAATCCACTTTTTTGGTCATTGCCAATTTTAATCCTAACTTTGGCGTTTGATCCATTACGAGCAACGAGCTTATGCAGAGGTCCTGCCTCTAATTTTACTGACTTTGATGCGGCCAAAGAATCTCCATAAATCACCCCCGGTACAAATCCGCTTTCCCGAAACTTGCCAGGTTGCCTTTCAATAGCTTGTAAAATACTATCCATTAATTTTCTCCCTTTAAAAAGTAATATACCTGCTATTCTTCCCCAATAGATTCCAAGATATGCCTGAACAAATGCAGAAATATGCCCCCCGCTAATGGCTCCGCGACAAATAAGGTCGCCTACCTCCCCGGTGTCTCTGCCTCCTAAGTCTTTATCTTCCTTTATATAAAGCCGGTCAAATGTTTTTCCGCATAATTGGCCCACTTCATAAATGGCCCGATTCTGTCTGTCACCTGGCATACCCACAATCCCAACCAATCTTGAATAATCCAACTGGTACGAATTGGGTTACACAATGATACCCACTGAGGTTGTGCCCGTAATCTAGTAAGACTTGAAATTTACCCATATTGAACATATTAAATCGACCAGCATTAGCAAGAGGATCAGGACGAAATGACATAAGTCCTAAGCGGATAGTTTATGATTTTATCGGGATTATACAAATCACATTTTTTTTAAAAGCGTAAACAATATTGCCTCCCGATATTATGGTTACTAATAAATTTTGCCCCCTGCCAATGATAATAATTCCACGCATTAAAACCACATTTTGGACCTTGTTAATGTTTAAAAAGAAAAGAGGCTAGGAAATGCTTTTCCCAACCTCTGGAATAATTATGAACGTGTATAAGCTTTTTCATCTAAGCCTTTGTGGCTTAGTACGATTTTCGTCTTAAGTGCTCAGTTTATCCAGATGTATAAGAATCTCCTCATATTTGGGTGATCATACAAATCCCTTGATTTGCTCAACTAAGACATCCATACAATCAATAAACGGAGAATGTCCGCAGTCGGACAGAATTACTAACCGGGCTTTTTCTCCCAAGTTTGCAGCGATTTCTTCGCCTATAAATTGGGGGACCACCAAATCTCTATCTCCTTGAATCACCAATGTAGGAGCTTCAATCTTTTTGACCAATCCATTACCTTCGGTCAAACCGTTATTTTCTAAAGAGATGTTGAAACTCAGTAAGGCGTAATTTAGGTCAGCTACATTTCGCTGGGTCATTGAATCATCCAGGTATTCTTCATATAATTGCTTTTCGGGAAAGTTTTTGGTGTAGACTGTCTTTTCCCATAGGTTTTGGACAAATTGGCGATTGGCATAAATATTTAGGTTGGACATTTTTTCAAGACCCCATCGGACTGCTTTTTGAGCAAACTTCTTCATTTGACCTGTATTGATAGCTTTCTGCGTCAAACGATAGCCTTTGATGCCTACTGATTCAATCAGCACCAGCTTGTTTACATAATCAGGGTGCTCGGCCGCAAATTGCATTGCCACCCCTCCACCAGTCGACCATCCCGCCACAGCGAATCTTTTCAATCCAAGGGCATCCGCACAGAATCGGATATCGTCAGCCAAATCCTTTAGACTTACAATCCGGTGATTATAGGTTGATGAGCCGAAGCCGCGCATATCAATGGCATAGAGCTTGTACCGGTCTTCTAATTTGTGCATAAGAATCTCCATATGTTTGGATGAAGTCATATTGCCATGCAATAATACCAGTATCGGCTGATTGGCAGGACCGGTTTCTCTATAACCTAGCGTTTCACCGTTGATGAGGTCTACCTTTTTAATTTGGTAAAGGTCAGGCATTTGAAATCTCCCCGTGATCAAGAAATCCAGGCTAAATTATATTAAACCATCTGCTTAATCATTAACAATTATATAGGATAATCTATAGCTTGATTATATCCTATCCGAAATGTAATCGTTTCGTTAGAGATAAACCATTAAGAATCAATGCGGTCCATTTACGGATTTGATTTTTAGTCACTACTTTTTTACCAAAAAGCGTATTGGTTCAAATTTAGCCAACCTTTGCAGTACAAATAAATTTTCGCACCAATATGATCAGCATAAAGGTGCGATTTAAGAAAAAACCAATTATTACAGAGACCAATTACTATATTGTGATTACTATACCTGTTTAATAATACTATTTCCTGTTGTGGCTTTACCAGCGGATGCTGATTCTCGATTCACAGGTTCTTTGCTGATGATTTCCCCATCCTCCATCCAGTAAATTGTATCTGTTAAGACATCTGCTTCACGACGATGGTGGGTCACCATAACCGTCGTGATATGCCGTTCCCTCAACAGCTCGTTTATCTGCTGCATTAACTCTTCCCGGATCTCCTTGTCCAGGTTGGAAAAAGGTTCATCAAGGAAGATGATATCCGGCTCTAATACCAAAGCCTGGGCTATAGCAACTCTCTGTGCTTCCCCGCCTGAGAGAGAACGAGCTCGCTGTTTGGCGAGATGAGTAATCTCCATTTGCTCAAGATAGGCATTAATCCTTTTTGTCCTCTCCCTACGATTGATTCCCCGGAACTTGAGGCCAATATCTATATTGTCATAAACATTAAGATCAAGCATCATAGGTTTCTGAAAAACCATAGCCATGCGCCGCTGTAGCTCCAGGCGAGGATATTCCTTTCGGCTTTTTCCGAAATAACTGATTTCGCCCGTGGTGGGTTCCTGCAGCAGCGCCATTACAAATAGGAGACTACTCTTTCCAGCCCCATTAGGCCCCATCAAACCTACCGATTCACCTTCTTCCAAGGCAAAGGAAGGGATATTCAGGATTGTCCGACCTCCCAATACAAGGGTTAGGCCCTCAATTTTGATCACCTTACTCATGCATTACTTCTCCACTGTTGTGCCATGGTTAGAAAACCGGTGACTCCATAGGCTAATAATAAGAGTATTATACTTAGTGCTATTGCAATATCAAAATTACCCTTATTAACTTCCAGAACGGTGGCGGTAGTCAGTACCCGGGTCTGACCGGGAATGTTACCGCCGACCATCATAGAAGCCCCCACCTCAGATACCACGCCTCCGAAACCGGCCATCACGGCTGCCAACAACCCCAGCCTGGCCTCTCTGACCAGGCTCCATAACATTTGCAGTTGATTGGCACCTAACGATCTTAACTGCATGCGAATACGGGGATTGATCTGCTGTATAGCGGCCAGAGTAAAACTGATCACAATTGGCGAAGCAATGACAGATTGAGCAATTACGATTGCATAGGGAGTGTAAATTATGTTTAATGATCCAAACGGGCCAGAACGCCATAAAAATATACTTACCCACAAACCCACGACGACCGGAGGCAGTCCCATTCCGAAATTAGCTAGACTGACCAGAAAGTTACGACCTGGGAATTGCTTTAATGCCAGCAGGCACCCGATTGGGACGCCAATAATGACACTTATTAAGGTGGCACTTCCGGATACTCTTAAGGTCAGCCATGTCACTTCGAGGACGGTCGGGTCCAGAGTTATTAGCACACGAAAAGCTTGAACTATTCCATCCCAGATTAGTTCCACACAGTCACACCCCTAGTGAATTTAGTTACTTACTTGCCTAGATCTGCTTCATTTTTGCCGGCATCTGGGAAGAATAATGCCTGGCCGTATTTATCAATACCGAACTTGCTGATCATTTCCTGGGTGGCTGGAGCTACCATAAAGTCAGCAAAGGCTTTACCACCTTCAGCATTAACTTTAGGCCATTTTTCCGGATTTACGGTCATTACATGATAGATGTTCAGCAGAGCTTTTTCGCCTTCCACCACGGGAACCAGGCTTATGTTCTTTTGTTGAGCAAGGAATGTGGCCCGGTCAGTCAGGGTATATGCATTTTTCTGATTGGCTACAGTAAGGGTAGCCCCCATGCCCTGGCCAGTTTCCTGATAATAGTTTGCGACCGCAGGAGTAATCCCTGCTGCTTTCCATAATCCCAATTCCATGGTATGGGTTCCTGATTTATCTCCACGCGATATAAACATATTATTCGTCTCTTTAATTTTCTTCAATGCTTCAGCTGAACTCTTCATGCCCTTTATGCCAGCCGGATCATTGGCGGGACCGATAATTAGGAAGTCATTATGCATGATAAGCTGATAATTGGTGCCAAATCCTTTTTCAACCAAGGCTTTCTCCGCTGCCGGTGAATGTACTAAAAGTACGTCTGCTTCACCCTTTTCGCCCATGGCCAGGGCAGCTCCACTGCCTACTGCAACGGTCTTAACCACATAGCCGGTCTGTTTCTGGAATTCGGGAATAAGAACCTCCAGCAAGCCACTGTCTTGGGTGCTGGTGGTGGTAGCAAGTATCACATTAGGATTAGCCGGTGTCTTAGGCTGTTCAGCAACCTTTTGAGCGCACCCGACTATGCTCAGCATAAATATCATAACAATTGCCAAGGTAATTAATCTCTTGTTTCTTAACACTTTTAGTCTTCCTCCTTAAAAATAATTTACCAGTCCTTGTCTCCCAGTCATTGCAAGACAAAAAGCCAAGCCCGCAACTGAAGCAAACTTGACTTATAGCTTTTCCGAAAATCTCACTCTCCTTTCCAATTGCGGGAGGCACGTTAGTTTCCTAATGTACCTTGAGTCCTAATCCTCATACCACTATGGCTCCAGAAAATTAGGATCGGAGAAATATTATACAACTGTGGTTATTTTCGACTAATTATTCCAATTATCCTGCTAATATTCTGATTTTTTGCCCTTTTATATTGTGAAGATTATCATTAGTTTACTTGTTGCTCAAAAATAATGCTGTATTATGCTTACTTAGTCCTGTAATTAAAAAAGAGAGACAATTCTATAATTAATTCTCCCTTTCGGCATGATGTATGGATTTGAACCATTTACAAAGTACATTGATAACATGTAAATCACGCTATCAAATTCTAGATGACAATATATCTACCTTCTTTTCTCCGCGGAGCCATGGGGACAACTGCCGGATAGCCGAGAGTAACTGCAGCGATGAATTTCCCTTTGCCATGGGCAAATTCCTGTTCCAAAACCGGCCCAAAACCTGCGCTTAGCGGTGCGGTCATCCAACATGATCCTATGCCATGGTCATAAGCCATCAGGCACAGGTTTTCAATGGAGGCAGCTACTGATTCGACTGCGATGATGTCATAATCCTGGCTGGGCTTTAATAGAAAAGCCAGAACGCATACTTTTGCGCCGCCCAATCCTTTAAAGAATCCTAAAGTCTCACGTATAACTTCAGGATTGTTGGGGAACCGCTGGTCTAGTACGGTTTTTATCCCCTCGCTGACATCGCCAAAGACTCGCTTTAATTTATCCAACTGGGTCTCACTTTGCACAACCACAAAATACCACGGCTGATTGTTGACGGCAGAAGGCGCCATCACGGCTCCTTCCAGGATACTTATCAAAATATCTGAAGGAATAGGATCATTGGTATATTTTCTTATGCTTCGTCGGCTAAAAATTGCTTCGCGTGTTTCCATAAACATACCTCCTGCTATATTACATCGAATCGGTTAGGTTTCCTTCTCGGAGCCTTCGGAATGAAAGCGGGGTATCCCATAGTGACTGCAGCCAAAAACCTACTTTTGTCTGGAGCGAACTCTTTTTCAATAGTAGAGGCAAATCCGGTGGTTAAAGGAGCTGTCATCCAACAGGTGCCAATGCCCTTATCATAAGCCATTAAGCACAGGTTTTGAACAGCAGCTGCGGTAGATTCTACAAGAGTAAGATCGTATTCATTACTGGGCTTCAGCAGAAATACCAACACACAAACAGCTGCCTCACCTAAACCCTTCAAAAAACCCCTGGTTTCACTGACAACCTCAGGATTTCTTGGGAAAAGATGCTCCAAATCTTCCTTAATTTCTATACTAATTTCACAGAAGATATTTTTTAGTTTTTGCATTTGAGCATGGCTTTGAACGGCAAGAAAGTACCATGGCTGGGTGTTATTGCCCGAGGGAGCCATAAGAGCAGCGGCAATAATTTCTTCGAGCAGGGCGGCATCTATAGGCCTATCCGCGTATCTCCTGATGCTCCTACGGCCGTAGATAGCTTCTCTAGTCTCCATAAAGTTACCCTCCCCTGACTTGCCTTCAAGAATTGTCACGGTGGATAATTCGAAGGACAAGGATCCGAAGACAATTGGAGGATACGATCAGGCGAAAATCAATAACGGATTATCCATCTGTTCTAAGCTGTATAGGCTCAACGGTGTCCTTTTTCCTGTTTCGTAATTATCCTGATGTTATCTTTAATGATAGCATAAAGGATATCTTCTATTTGGTTCCAATCGAAACCAGCTTTTCTATATAACTTAATTATTTCCTGTGCACTTAGGTCAAAAGCCGGTAAATACTCACCTACGCTCGAACTGTCTAACCCCATGGCCGTTCTGATAACATATTTTAGTCTATGTCCATATACTACGCAATATTTACAGAGCTGGGGGCCTTGTTTTTGAAACACCCGGCAATATCTGCACTCTTTACCACTTACATAATTTTTCTCCGTGGAGTTATGGAGGTCAGTTTCTCTCATAGCCAATCACCCTTATTTAATAAACGTAATGTGATTTATCTGTGTATGGAAGTTATTATTTAGCGATTTCCTTGCGTGTGAAAAAGCAACTCGTTTGCTGAGATTTTATATCCGATTCCAGCCACAAACTCTCTTCTATATCAGCAGTGTCATATACCTGGATTACACTTGACCATTTACTATATTCCGGCAATATTTCCGAGAATCTATTCTCAAATTCATTGAATCTCTGGGGATCATAGATAACGTTGTCTTGACCTGGAAAAAGGGCCACATAGAATATGCCGGTTTCAACCAGGTCCTGGAAAAAGTGTGTCCCGAACGATAACTCTGGCATGAAGCCCGCGTCTTGTTGAGCTACCTCCACCAGGATTGACGTATTGCATATTTCGGCAAAGGATACCGGTATCCCTAATGACGGAGTGCTGCTCCCCCATCGTCCCGGTCCTAGTAACATAATGGTTTTACTATTTCCCTGTTTTAATTGCCGGTTCAAGCGCCCTATCAGACGAGCTGTTTGATATTTTTCGTTTATCGATAGATCATGATATGCAGAAGGATTGACATGAACGACCAAATCTATTTGCTGCTGACGATTACCACCCATAGTATTGCGATAGGTTGAGAACAGCAAATCACTGTGATCAAAAGAATAGTTAAGTACTTGACCCAACACTGATGCCCCTGTCTGCATAGGCCGACACTGCAAGAGATTTAAACGAAGACCGCCGTGGATGTCAAAATTAACAGTAAATTCCGTGTCAATAGGATAAGCATAGGCTTCCTTAATTTTGGATAACATCTTCCTAATCATCTCCGGAAAGTCACCCTTTAATAATTCATCAAAAGTCAATATCCATGCATCCGGAACGGGTCGTCCCATCTGGCGAAAATGATTTATGGTTGTATAATCAGGAATAGCAACTTCTTTCCACCACGACAATTCGCTTCTCTGCCCAGCGAGCACAGGGAGACCAATTGTAGCCCAATCATTACTATTGATGTCCAGCACATCTACTCTGCGCTGAGAAAATCTGCCGATATCATCAGGGTCTGAAACCGGTCTGATGGACGGTTTATCCAGAGCCACTATGCGCGGATAATCGTCCTCTACCCGATCCACTGCCCTTGTTCCTAAACCCAAAACCAACCGGACCATGCCGGCCTCAGGATCCATATCCTCTTGCCAGGTATACATGTTATGGGACATGGCTACTCCAGCTAAGTCCGGAAAGAAATAATGAGAGCGCAAAGCTCCAGAAACCCGCTGGACCAGCAAAGCCATCTGTTCGTCGCTATCCGCCATACCCCTTTGCAATCGATAGGCCAGAGCATCTTCATTCATTGTACTAGCGAATATTACTTTCACGGCCTGCTCGAAATTGGCATAACGCTCTTGTGGGTTGCCCTGATTGACACAGAATATGCTTTCGTATTTACCAGCGAAGGCATTGCCAAAACCATCTTCCAGCAGACTACTGGAACGGACTATAACCGGTGACTGACCAAAGTAATCCAGCATCTGAGTAAACTGGTCCATTATTACCTCAGGCATGCTGCCTTTAATTATTTTGTTGCGGAGAGGTTCCGCTAAAGTGAAATAATTCTCGGACACTTTTTGTTGTTGCCGTAACTCCCAGCACTTATTTTCTACTAGATAGGTATAAAAAACATCGGAGCCAATATAGAATGAGTCATGTGGTTCTAAATACTGAGACCAGTCCGTGTTGGGATCAGATGATAATATTTTGCGAGCCAATAACATCCCAACAGCTTTTCCGCCGATATAACCAGAACCGACTAATCGATTTCGTATCTCTAGCAGATCTTCCAGGTTAAAATAACGCACCGCTAAATTCAGCATGCGTTCCTCACGCCCCAGTAACATGGTGCACAGTTTATGGATCATGGCCTTTTCCTGATCAGGGTCAAGCCGGCCCAGATTTCGTTCCTCCAGTAATTCCTGGGCATTCATGAATATCCGGTCCCAATAGTCTATCTTATGGTCTACATTACCGGGCCCTCGCTGCAGCAGGCGGGAAAATATTTGAGCTGTCTCGGTACTGCTGGTAATCGGAACGAAACTGTCTCCTTGTTGCACGTGCGGCAAAAACATGGTCGGAGAGTATCGGTTCCATACCTTCAGAGGATGGATGTAGAGTTTATCCTCGGTCCTAAATAAATCTAGAAGTAATTGGGTTGTTTCGCGGATACGGGCGATAGTGGAATAGGTATTGCGGTTCTTAATCAAAGCAAAATATGCAATGGTATCTAATTTAAAGAGATAAGGACAGGTAACTCTAAAGAAATTACCTATCATTAAGTCTGTAGCCCAGGCGGATAGAAGATCAGAAAGGCAGTCAAATACATAGCAAGCCTTTTCACCCTCGATTGTTGCAATGGAGTGAACCTGGCTGGAGAAAGCTTCAAATCCCTGATTGGGATCAAGTTCATAGATCGTGGTTATTATGTCGGGCTGAAGGAGCGGCTCATGTTGGCCGAAGCGCATATAGACCACTTTGGATCGATTAGCCATACACTGCTTTACAAAAGGGATAAGTATTTCCCTGTATTCCTCAATATTTTCAACCTGCCATACGACATTATCTCCCCATCTCAGTCCATCGAGGATTTTATCCAATCCCGGTATGCCTGTAGACGATCGCTCATACATATAAATACCTCCCTTCCCCTGACATCAAAAACAAAGAGCAAGCTTAATTCAAATCCTGGCCGGATTTGGAACGGCATTGCTCCAAATTATTTATATACGCTTTCGATTGAAGACAGCATTTTCACCTAGTCTGATAAACCATCTATACGTCTGATTTTATACCGTTCACAGATAAATTCAACCTGATATAGAGAAGTATTAAGTATACTTAATTCTGTTGACTTGATGTTTATAATAGCCATTTTTTATTGAGTCCGTATAATTGTGTAAATTAGATTTTCAGAAAACAGGGTGAGCCAAG
>CAZOZX010000073.1:0-9818 GCA_964584415.1 uncultured Syntrophomonas sp. | reverse complement strand
GGCTCTGACTAAGCCCTTATTTTTCAAACTGGATAAGTGGCAGTTCATTGGAGGCGTTATATCTAAAGATCTTCCTTGAATCTGGCCAGATTACTCTTACAGACGGTTTTTAATTCCTGTATTTCTTCCTTGAACAATCCATCATAATCATCGGGTATTTTGCGGCAATAAAAATCGGCCATGACTGCAGCCCAATGCGGATCGGCAGCGCTGGAATTTTGGGATTCGTCATAGTGCTCTTTGGCTTCGATGTAATAGCCCAGTTCTTCAGAATCCCTGTATTTTGTTATTGATGGGTAAACCAGGGCTAAGCGGGCTTCGGTCCAATTCTGCTGTTTGATCATTTTAATTCCTTTATTGTAATAGGCTTCTACCGCTTCATCTTCATCCTGAGGCACGGGCTTTTGACCGGCGGCGTCTTGGTTACCAGCATTAATAATTTCTTCCTGGTGGCGCGCATCAGCCGTGGCACCTATCTCAGGATTTAATGCGGCGTATTCTGCTTCGACCCGATCAACCGTTTCCCGCATTTGCGATTGGTGATCACCCTCTTCCCAATCTACGACATCCTTATTATACGCCGATTGGTTTATCTCGCCCAGGTCTACCCCATCCAAAGCTGCAATCTGGACACTGGCTGCTCGCTTACGGGAGTGCTTGAGAAATAATACCCCGCACACTGCCCCGACTACAATGAGGAGTGCTATCAATATGTAGGGGATTTGTGGGTTTAAAACAAAAGTTTTACTTTTGCTTGACGGTGGAGAAGTGGGCATGGCATTGTCTGGTTCCGTCGTGATGAAGCCCGGGGCATGATTAGAACCAGGGCTTGCAGTAGGGCTTTCCTTTATGCCTGGTTGTGGCGTGGTCTGAATGTCGATTTGATTTTTTTCTGCGTTCCAGGTTACTTCAGCACCGATTGCTTCAGCCACAAACCTGAGCGGTACCACAATTCTGCCATCGAGGATCAGGGGTGGAATGTCCAGATTTACGGCTTTTCCATTAACATAGGCGGTATTCTGACCGATAGTCAGTCTGATCTCCGTATCGGCCTTGCTGATCATAACCGTCCGCTTGCCTTGGTCCCAACTTACTACTGCGCCCATTTCCTCAAAAAAGGCCCGTACTGGAACCATGGTTCTTCCATATTCATCGATAGCGGGGACAGCGATCGGTAACTGCTGGCCGTCCAGAACGATGGTAGGATAAGTATATCCTAGGGCGAAATCTGCGGACCAGGAGAATAAAAAGGCAATTACACTCAATAGGATATAAAGCTTTTTGATCATAATACCCCTCACCCTCCATTGGCTCAGATTCCTGAATTTGCTGCCATTTCATTCATTATATGTCAGTCTGGCTATAATCACAGAATAATTATTCTGACGTGACTCATCAAGGCGTTTCCTATATATACGCAACCACTACTCATTTGTGCGGGTTCAATCAGGACCATGGGAATGGCCCAATATTCGAAATAGCGACTGTGGCAAATAGCACTTGTGATTAAGTACATGCAAAATGGGCCTTATGATATACTGAAATCAGGGGAGTAAATATGGTTCCAGACCGTGAAAACGGTGATAAAGACTATATTGACAGTCTGAGTCGGGAAGTCTATTTTGATGCCGTAAATGGCTGGGTCAAGATTGAGGAAATCCCGGCGATTATCGCGGGAGCCCAGGATTATCTTGAGTTACGCCGCAAAATCTTGCATCACTGGCACCTGTTAATGGTTCGGATCGCTGACTATTTCAACAGACTGAGATATTGGACTAAACGGGGGATTCTTATGATAGATGGACAAAGAATAACAGCCGCTGAGATAATAAAAGAGTTCGCGGCTCAAGATTACGTTTGTGACCAAAATATTGCTGATGCCGTTTACCTGAGCCTGCTGCTGCAGAAGCCAATCTTGATCGAGGGCGAACCGGGGGTGGGTAAAACCGAAATAGCCAAGGTATTGGCGGCTATGCTGGATACCCAGTTGATCCGGTTACAGTGCTATGAGGGCCTCGATGAAAATAAAGCCCTATATGAGTGGAACTACCAGAAACAGTTACTGTATATCCAGGGTAAAGAGCGCGATGTGACGGATGTTTTCGTGGAAGACTTCTTGCTCACCCGCCCCCTGCTCAAGGCGATACTGGCCGAGGGTAAAGCCCCGGTGCTGTTGATCGATGAGATAGATAAGGCGGATGAAGAGTTTGAGGCTTTTCTATTGGAAGTGTTATCTGATTTCCAGGTGTCTATCCCTGAGTTTGGGACAATTAAAGCCAGGACCATTCCTCACATAGTCATTACCAACAATGATACCCGGGAATTGACCAACGCTTTAAAACGGCGCTGCATATTCCTGTACATAGATTACCCGACCGTGGAAAAGGAGCAGAATATTCTGTTCAAAAAGATCCCCGGGATTCAGACGGGCCTAGCTCGTGAGGTAGCCCAACTGATGCATAGTATGCGGGAAAGGTCGGAATTGATGAAGAAGCCCAGCATAGCTGAGGGAATAGACATGGCCCGGGCACTGGTCATGGAAGGTACAGAAAAACTCAACGATGAAATGGTGGACAGGTTCTTACCTACGATTATAAAAAACAAAGAGGATCTGGCCTTACTACGCCAAAAGGGAAAAAATAGATGGCTGGGCGTGATTTAGCGGCTTTTATTATCTACCGCTGCCGGAAATACCTGCGCGGGGGGAAACGTTATCAACTGCGCCCCAAACCAACCAGCCGCGAAGAAGGGGCAGGCCCTTTTGATGGTGATGAGGGGCCGGGCGAGAAGGATTTTGAGATCCAATTAGCTGAAGGCAGCAGCCACAATTTGACACCAGGAGCCGCAGGTTCCAAGACCAGTGACTGGGTGCCTGAGAAATTAGACTTAGAGGAATCTCGGGAAGCCGGACGTTTAATCAAGAAACTGGTTACCCCTATATCCAGGCGCCGCAAGTCTGGTACCAAACGAAAGGCTTTGGATGTCAGGGCTACCATTCACCACAATATGCATAACCAGGGGGCCCTTTTAAAACTGCAGTGGCGCATGAACAAGCCGGCCAAACCACGGGTGGTTCTAATCCTCGACACCTCTTCATCGATGATCAGCGCCTCCAAAATGATGCTGCAGTTTCTATATGCCCTGCAAAAGGAACTACGCAGTTTTGAGGTGTTCATATTCGGCAACCAGCTGGAATATGCAACCCCTTACCTGCATCGCGATTTCGAGGTATTCCTTAATCAGATTTGCCGATTGCCGCAGTGGAACTTTGGCGGCACCGAGATGTGGAGGCCTCTAGCTCAGCTGCGCAAGGGCTACTCTCATCTATTGACTTCCCAAACGGTGGTTATTATCCTGAGCGACTGCATGCTTTATGAAAAGTTTTTTGCCCTGGGACCGCTCGATAACCTGCGCCGCCGGGTCAAGCGTCTTTATCTTTTCAATCCTGACCCTCGGGCCCGGGACCTGGACGACTATTATTACCAGGAAACCATTTCCCGCTTCAAAACCGTGGTTGACCGAATGTTTTACACCGAAACCATATATGATGTAGCATCGGCGTTAAAGCAGCTTTTACAATAAATCATAGTCGGAAACCTGCTAAGCAGGAAAGATGGGCGCTCAATTTTGTGATAAAGGGAGTGTAAATGATGGCGATAAAAACCGGCCGGGCGAATAAAGCCGCGGAAATAACCCTTGATACTGAGCTTTGTACCAATTGCGGTATTTGTGCTGAGGTTTGCAAGGGTGCTCCCCTGGTAATGAGCGATGGTAGTTTGGAAATTGATCAGCCGCGTTTTTTTGGGTGCGTTGGCTGTGGACACTGTATGTGCATCTGTCCCCAGGATTGCATTCAAATCAACGGCCGGGATTTGGGACCCGATGACGTCACACCCATCCCGGATCAGGCGGACCGGGCCAGCTACCAGCAATTCTATAATCTGCTATTGTCCCGCCGCAGCGTTCGTAACTTCAGGGACCAATTGGTCGAGCCGGAAAAGGTAGCCCAGATCATCGATGCAGTTTGCACTGCTCCTATGGGTTTGCCGCCCAGCGATGTAGAGATTTTGGTCCTGGATACGCCCGCCAAAGTACAGGAATTTGCGTCAGATGTTATCGGAGTAATAAAAAAATCGCGCTGGTTCTTTTCGCCGCTGGTCAACACAGTATTGCGTCCTTTTTTTGGCCGCGAGTATGTGGAATCGGTGGAGTCTTTCATACGCCCGGCGGTCGGGATATTTATCGAAGAGAGTGGGCGAGGCCGAGACTATCTTCTCTATAATGCGCCCTTGGCGATGTACTTTCACACCTCGCCTTATTCAGATCCGGCTGATCCGCTAATTGCTGCAACTTACGCCATGCTGGCGGCTGAAGCGATAGGGCTGGGCAGCTGTATGATCGGTACTCCCGCTTATTTTATTAAATACAATAAAGCGATTAAACAGAAATATCGCCTGCCGATGAAGAATCAACCGGGTATTGTGGTTATCTTCGGCTACCCCCGTTTTAAATTCCGCAAAGCCCTGCGGAGGCGCCTGGCCAAGGTTGATCATTGGTAAATCTTAAGACTCTCCGTGGTAGGTTGACCAACCCAACCAAGCATAGACAATTCAATAACCCAGCCATCCTTCCACAATCATAAACGTACCAAAGACCGCCAGTATGGATACGGCCCATTTACCCATCACAATACTACTGAAGAAAGCCAGATAAATCGCGATCAGGCCAATTAAGATTCTTACCATGCGGTCAAGGTTGCCCAGGTTACGTTGCAAGCTTAAATTCATGGATTATACCTCCCTAATCAGCAGGTTAATTTAAAAATAAAAATCTGCTAATTTAATTGTTCCCTATTTTTCGTAAAGGATGAAAATAAAAATGACTTGTTTCCTATAACGGTGGATGTCCCGGTTTGAATATTCACTAAACGGCGTGCTATATTTAACCAGGAGATAGGCAAGCCTACTTTTTGAATTTACGCAGGTTTTATAGATTGGCGGGAAGAGGGTTTATCAAATGATTAAAGTGTCTATACCAGGCCGAGATATGCATCTCGAAATTAAAAATCTATTGCTGGATTTGAACGGGACCCTGACCCTGGATGGAAATTTGATCCCGGGGGTTGCATCCCGGATAGAACCGCTCAAGGAGAAGCTGCAGGTGATCCTGCTGACCTCTGATACGCGCGGCCGGGGTGCCCAGATAGCTGAGGAACTGGGAGTAACGTATTACAAGGTGGGATCGGGCAGCGGGGGACCGGATAAGTTCGATTACCTGAATACCATTGGACCGGAAGAGACCATGGCGATTGGCAATGGCTTTAATGACCGGCTGATGCTGAAAGCTGCCATCTTGTCCGTTGCGGTTATCGGCGGGGAGGGGGCTTGTTTTGAGGCCATTCGCAATGCTGACATTGTTGTCACCAATATCATTGACGCTCTGGATTTGATCCTCGACCCCATCCGTTTAATCGCTACCCTGCGGGATTAGAAAATTGTAAGCGATGTTTTCAGCAGTAAAACAATCAGAGCGAACTGACTAGTCGAAATTCTTAATTTAATCCACTATGAGTACTAGACTATCTCCATCTTTTACAATTCAGAGTCCAAAAATTGACTAATCAAACTTTCTTTTATTAAGGATGGTGCTGGTTACTATGGTGGCATCGTCCCGGGCAAAAAGTTGCAACATGGCAAAATAAAACAGAATGCAGATTCCAATAGAAGTGAAACTCCAGGCGACAGATTTGGAAATCTGCTGTAATCCAAATCCGATCACGCACATTACTAGGGTAAATACTGTTGGCTTGGCGATGTTGGGAAAAATCCTGGCAACCGGGAACTTAATGGCGTATTTCATGAGTATCATATGGACAATGATGAACTGAAACCGAATCATAGCCCGTGCATAAACCAAGACCCAAAAACCATATCTGACACTGAATATACAGGTTGGTACCAGTACGATAAGGTGTAAAATTTGTGCCCAGAAGGATAATCGGGGGTAACCTTTAGCTCTGTAAGTTTCGCTGGAGAATTGTGCTAGGACGATCATAATCGCAGAAGTAACCGCCCATATACCAATGACACCACTCGCTTCGGCCCATTGCTTTCCCAGTAATAATTTGGTTGCTAAATCGCTGTAAAGATACAAACCAGCGCCCATGGGAAAAATAAAATAGGCTACGATTTTTTGAATCCGAAAGAACATTACATTAAAAGCTGTATCGTCGTGTTGCAGTCTAGATAAGGCAGAAAATAATACCGGGGTTGTTGCTGCCGTTACAATTCCCAGGATTCCATTTACCGTTGTTAATGATGTTCTATATAATCCCAGGTTGTATGTGCTTAGGTAACTACCGATTATAAAGATGTCTATCCATCCGGTGAACCAGATAGAAATGGCTTCGATCAGAGACCAGGAGCTGTAAGAAAACATTTCTTGCAGTAGATCAAAACTGTAGGTAAAAGATGGTTTCCATGATGACTTGACGGTTAATATAAGTGCATTCATCACTTGACCGCTAATACTGCCTATTATCAGCGACCAATAACTCCAACCCAGTAGAGCTAACGGGATGGTGACGACAAATGGGACGCAGATGCCGATAATTCTTATTAAAAACAAAGTTTTGAAGTCAAAGTCACGCCGGTAAAGCGCCATCTGAATACTGGAAAAGGAGGTTATTGGAAGCTGTATCGCGGCTATCACCAGAACGAACCCGAGACCGGGATTTCCTACCATTCTGGCCAGGGGATCGTTGAAAAATATGATGATTGCCCAAAGGATTAGAGACATGACCAAATTTGACCAGAATGCCACATTGGTGCTCTGGGTCTTATGCCTGGCATCCACAAACTCATGCTGAACCAGGTACTTCTGAAATCCAGCATTGGTTAACATGTCTGCAAAACTGACGATCATTGTGACAGTAGCCACAACCCCAAATGCATCCGGAGCAAGTAATCTGGCCAAAATCATGGTAGTAACCGGGGTAACAAACTTGGAAGCTATTTCAGTTACGGTAGACCATTTGGCGGCATTACTGACCTTTCGGTTAAGTTCTTTATTCGTCACACAATCATTCCTAAATAGGTTTTTTGGAGGTATTGGAGTTTTGGAGTCTTAGTCCTGTTTCCAGAAGTTCTCTATGGGCTTCAGCCATAATATAATTTTCCCAACCAAGCCAGCTTTGTTGAGAATAGAGGTTACGAGGCAGTTTATCTCGCAGTAATTTTTTAAGCACCCGCATAAACAGGGAATCACCTATTAATACGTTAATATATTTATTGAATCTGTCCCGGGCATATTCCTGATAGTGTTTATCCACAAAATCAGGTTGCAAGATTTGACTTGAACGTTCGTAAAAAGCATTTAAGATTTCGTCAGATTGTTTAGGATCGGCTTTAGCGATAGTATTTTTGTTTTTAACTACCGGAACATATTCAATTTTAAGGTTAGCCTCATTTAGTTCAATCCTGATAATTAGACTAGTATCCCGGTAAACGTTATCCGACCGATCAAAAATAAAATTGCCTTGGCCATATACTATGGTACTGCGGTGGTATTTTTCTTCACATCCAATGCAATGACTGTGCTGGCATACCACCATATCGGCACCTTTGTCGCAGATTTTTCGGCAAACCTTCTGTAAATAGGGACTGGGATAGCGGTAGTGTTCTTTACCCCCATGGTATAGTACCACCAGATAGTCGCACTGACGCTTTAACATATGAATATGATCGAGACTTTCCAAGGGATCAAAAGGATTGGCACCGGCATTTATTGGCGTAGCAATACTGAATTCATGCTCGGCGCAGGCATATATGCCTATTTTTTTCATATCTTTGGTGAGAATCAGAGGCGCTTGAGCTACTGCTAAATTCTTGCCGGCACCTACGTGGGCGATATTATTCTCATCCAACACAGTAATGGTCGACAGCAGACCTTGCTCACCCTGGTCCAGTATATGATTGTTAGCCAAACCTAAACAAGAAGGATTAAGCGCTTTTATTCCAATTACAGTTGCCAAGGGGGCGTGTAAATTGGGGCCCCACTTCGATATGGGATCAAGTTCGTCAGTCAGAGGCATTTCCAGGTTAAAGACTCGAAAATCTGCATTGGCCAGGCAATGGAGTAACTCA
Source organism: uncultured Syntrophomonas sp. (assembly GCA_964584415.1). Lineage (GTDB taxonomy): Bacteria > Bacillota > Syntrophomonadia > Syntrophomonadales > Syntrophomonadaceae > PHAA01. Next base: position 1,674 of record CAZOZX010000073.1, on the reverse strand, counting down.
GGGCCAACCAGGTTTTCGATATCTCCATTCTCGAAATATCCTCTATTACTTTCGGTTGGACCTAAATCGCCGCCTATGCAAATGCTGACACTCATGTAATTATCACCTCAATTTTTCGGATATTCGCACAGACTATAGTTATTAGAGATAATTAATACTAGATAAAGTTGTTTTGCCTATTTCGTAGTCGTTAATAAAATTAGTATATTGACCTTGAATCTGATCATTCAGAGTCTGCGCTTCAATATATTTCTGGTTGGCGGCATCGTAGCTGGCCTTGCTTTCCAAGGTGGCTCCAGCTTTCATAATGTCACAGTAATTTATCGATAGAGAAAGCAACCTGCTCAATTCCGCCGTAAATTCCTCCGCCCCAGCCGGGGTTGACAGCTTGTTGACCTGGGTCCGTAGCCCTTCCCTGGTTGCCTTGGCACGGTCAATTAAGCTGAAATAATCCTGCCAGGCATACTCCCCGCTCCTTATCTTATCCAGCATCGAACCCAACCCGGTCTTAGCGTCATTATTCTTATGGATAATCAAGTCCATCTGCTGGAAATAGGTATTTAAGGCATTCAAACGGGCTATTTTTTCCTGGTATATTTGGCGTTGCTGAACCGAGTAAGCAGATAATTGATCGGCCACTCCGGTTAGCTGATCGAAACCGGCTAGTGCAACCCCGGGGAGTTCCAAATTACTGGTGATATTCTGGGCCTGGGCAATATTTTCGCGCAGAGCGGCCACCTTAGTGTCAGTTTCATTTGCCAGAGGATTGGACAGTATGGCCGGGACTTGGGTTAGGATATCTGTTTGTATTTGTGCCAGTGCATGCAGGCTATCATGCTGAGACTGGTATTGATTAGGACTACTTAGGGATGCCCAATCAGCCGCGGTTTTTTCCAGGTTTTCCTTATACCCCGGCAGAATTTGCTGTAGGGATGCAATAGTCTGGGTCGTTATTGGAGCAGAAAGCTGCTCTGAAAGCAGTTGGTTAGAGGCCGTGATTTGATTTGCTAATTCTGCACTGCTATGCAAAAACTTTTGAGTATTTTGGTAGCTCAGATAATAAAAGGATCCTATTAATCCGGCCAATATTACCAATATGGTCCCCAGCCAAACCACGCCTTTCTTATTGATTTGCTTAGTTGTGGTTGGAGCCTTAGAGGTATAGGTTTCTTCAATTGGATTAAAGGGGACTACCGCAGTATTGGCCAGGTGGTGTATCTCTTGAACGGCTGTTGCTGCCGCGGCTATTTCCTGGGCGGCCAGATCATCTCCGCAGGCCATGCAGAAATGGGCTTCCTCAGGATTAGGCTGGTGACATTTTGCGCATACCCGGGCGGCTGCCTGGAGTTCGTTTCCGCAGGCTGAACAAAAACGGTCGGAATCTTCCATCTCCCTGGCGCAGATAGGGCATATTTGCACAGTCATAGATTTACCTCCTTAGCCGATTAATGGAAGGACTTCGATGCCGGGAGTATAATTTCCTGCCCTTTTTAAAGTATTAGGTCGAAATAAGTCCCGGTTAATCACCTGATGTTTAGTGATATAATGTTGAATGAGGTGATGGAGGCATGGATGAAAGTCTATGGTCTTGCAGAAGCCATCAGGTTAATAAAAAAACCACAGTTCAAATAAGTAGACTCATTCCCGGACACTATAAAAAGGCAGCCAGAAATT
>CAZOZX010000072.1:0-9994 GCA_964584415.1 uncultured Syntrophomonas sp. | reverse complement strand
CGTACGTTATGTACGCCTTAATCACAGCAGTTCCGCTTGCCTTGTTCTGAACCTTTTTTGCACGGTCATTTAAGCTAGGGCCCTGTTTTCGGCTTCGATATCAATTTCAGGTGGGATGGGGAAGAGGATCTTAAAAGTAGTTCCATCGTCTCCGGTTTCAAAGTCGATCCGAGCATGATGCCGGGCGGCGATGCTGTAGCATACCGCCAATCCCAGGCCAGTGCCTTGGTCCTTGGTAGTCAGGAATGGCGTACCGAGCTTTTCGATCACTTCTGCATCCAGGCCGGAGCCCTGATCCTTGACATACAAAATAATCTCCTGGTCGGTCTGGGCAGTTCCAATGGTCAGGGTGCCGCCCTCGGCCATAGCCTCGATCCCGTTATTGGACAGGTTCAGGATCATCTGCCGGATCTCCTTGTCGTCTATGATTGGCATGGGCGGTTTACTGAGGTTCAGTCTGACGTTTATCCCTTTATAAATAGCATTAGCCTCGATGATAGGAGAAATAGCCTTAACCACCTGATCCAGGTACTGCGGACGCAGGTTGACGATCTTATTGTTGGCCATGCTCAAATACTCGGATATAATGCCGTTGGCCCGGTCCAGTTCTTCAATCATGACCTCGAAGAAGGGCTGGTCTTTGGCATAGCATTCCTGCTCATTGAGCATCTGGATGAAGCCCCGTACGGCAGTCATGGGATTGCGGATCTCATGACCGATGCTGGCGGCCATTTGGCCAATCAGATTCAGCCGGTCCAGGCGGGCAATATCTTTTTCCATTTCCTTCTTTTCGGTGATGTCAATAAATATTATGACGGCGCAGTCTTCCCCGCTGATCTCAATCCGTTCCAGCGATATCTGGGCCAATCTCTCCTGCCTGGATTTGGTAGAGAAACGAATTTCCAGGTTCCTCAGCCTCTCGCCATTCCGCAGACGCTGCGATAGCTGATCACGTTGATTGGTATCCGGCCATAAATCCAAATCCCGCCAGGAATGCCCAATCACCTCTTCTCTGAGATAACCGGTGGCTTGCAGGAAGGCATCATTTACATCCAGGTAAATCCCTTCAGACAGGGTGGAAATGCTCAATGGGATGGGACTGGCCATGAAGGCTTTACCGAATCGTTCCTCGGCCAGGCGCAGATTCTCTTCGGCCTTCTTGCGGTCGGAAATATCACGAATGGACTGAATAGCACCGTACAAATTACCCTGCTGGTCATACAGCTTGGATGCGTAACCCCAAAGATAGGCGCCTTTGCCGCTGTAGGTTTTAGGCACATTTACCTCGCCGGACAGGGTCTGCTCATCCCGGCCGATAAAATCGTATTTGCCCTGCAGTTCCTTTTCCTTCTCCTCGTTGAGGGCAATATCGATCAGGATAGGGCGCCTTTCCCCGTAAAAAGGAATAGCGTACTCATAGTTCCCCCGGCCGATCATCTGCTCCTTTGCAACCCCGGTCATTTCCTGCAAGGCTTTGTTCCAGAATACCACCTCGCCCTGCAGGTTTATTACCAGGGTAGCATCGGGCAGCAGTTCTATGATTTGCTCCAGACGCTGCTGCGATTCCATCATATCTTTCCAGAAGGAGCTGTTATCGGTACTCCATTTCCCTTCTTCAGACAGCAGGCGCAGACTTCTCAGCTGACTGATAAAGGTCTTTATATTTTGATTCTCTCCGGACAAATTTACTTCCCCCTGATGCGCAGTCCCCTCCTTAAAAAGAAAATAAACCGCTCAAGTATTTACTGACCATTTCGATTGGATGATGGCGTAATCCTGCAAAATAACGGGCAAAAGGGCCGAGAATGTTTCGACACTATCTCCCTGGCCAGCGACTATGATGTCAAAAAAAGCCCAGCGGTAAATTAAAAGGTCACATTTCGGTATTGGAAATGTGACCTTTTGGCTGAAAAGCGCAATGCAACTCGTATTTTTTTATTAAGACCAGGAGTATTCTAAGGAACATCCACGGTATGTTTATCTAAATATTCCAGTTGTTCTTTGCTCAAAGTGGCCTTGGCTTTCAGGATTTCTACCGCGGGCCGGGGCATATAAGTGGTATCGGTTAAGGTGATGGGCAGGCCTTTATAGAGGGCCACAAAAATTCTTACCGAATCGGTCCCCACCTCTTTCCCCTGCGGATCCAAGGCAGTATAGAGGGCTTCGATTTCTTTTACCTGGACGGCGGCATTATCGCGCCCGGTTATGCCAAAAGCAGCCGCCAGTTCATCAGCAGAAATGCCGAAGGATTTCTCGATATCGGCGAATGTATAGGAACCGCGGATATCGGCCGGATTAAACTGGCCGGTGGTCTCCCCCTGGGTGTAGGTGGCCGGTACTTTAGTGGTTTTGGTTTTCCATTGCCCGGTAATTGAGGTGTAGGCTACGCTGCCGAAAATTACGGCCAGAACGATGATGGCTACAGTACTCGATTTTACCTTCATATCTACACCTCCTCCTTTACATCTATATCGGCAGGCGGGACGATGGAATCCCTCTGGGTGGTGAAATCGACCGTATTGGCCACCGGGCAGAATTGTTCCGAGGTGCAGTTCATACAGCTGATGCACTGGTGATCCCGGATGGCGCCGGCGGTGGAAATGGTGATGTTCATAGGACAATTGCGGTCGCATAGTTTGCAGTCTATGCAGGTGGACTCTTCCCGTCTGATTCTGAAGATCCGCAGGAAATTGAACAGACCCAGTAATGCCCCATAGGGACAAAGATATTTGCACCAGGGCCGTTCAATAAACATCGAAGCCACGATGGTGGCACCCAGGATGATCAAAGCGGTAGTGGCCACCTCGGAGGACCAGAAGTTGAACAGGGCAAAATAAGGATCGTAGTCCTGGAAGACCAGTTTGGTGGTAGTGGCAGTGGCGTATATCACCAGGCCAAGAACCAGGTAGCGGGTATAACGCAATGGTTTATCCGCTTTTTCGGGGACCATATGGTTGTATTTCTTGCCGTAAATTTTGCGTCCAATCTTGGCGGTCCATTGCTGAAAGCTGCCCAGCGGGCAAACCCAGCCGCAGATCAGGGGGCCGAAACCGATCGCCAGAATGAAGGCAGCCCACATCAGGATGAATGAAGAAGCGTGGATCTTCTGGGTGTATTTACCGGCGGTAACAAATTCATAGATCGAAACCACACCGCCGAAGGGGCAGATAGCATGCAATGAGGCCGTGGCCAGGAAGGGGATGCTCTTCCCGTAAAATTCAAACAAGGCTTCATTCAAGGTGATCAGAGCCACCAAACCAAAGAAGAAGATCTGTACTGCTGACCGGTACCATGGTTTGGCCTTTTTCTTTTTCTTCATGACCTTAGGAGTTGGTTTGGTAGTGTCGCTGTCTGCTGCCAATAGAATCTTTCCTTATCCTTTTATCAATAACGGCTGAGCACGTTTTGAAAGGCGTTAAGGTGGCTCTCGGAACCGGCCTTTAACTGGGTAAATACGCTCTTGACATCAGCCGGCAAGTTAGGGGCATCTAAGAAATTCTTGTACATATTGATATTGGCGATTTCGGCTTCTACACCCAGGGATAGCGAATCCTTGATATTGGCCGGTTTGACCAGGAACTGGTCGGATTTATCGGCAGGGACGGTCATATTCCGGGTATTGTAAAGAGCTTTGAGGGAATTGATATGAGTTTCTTCGGCGGCGACTATATTCGTAAACGGATTCTGATTACCGAAGGTGGTTATTACATATTTGTATTCGGCCCGGGCCATATATTCGTCTTCGATGGCATATTGCAGCATTTCTTCAAGAGTCCAGCTGGTCTTAAGAGCTGCACTCTTGGAACCATAGGTGACTGCCGAGACGGTTGAGCCGGGTTGGATGGCCGGAGACTGGATCGCGTTGTCACTGGCCGAAGGACTTGGAGGCGGGGTAGTTGATTGCTGCTGGGAACAGCCCGTAATGGAAAGTGCCAGGAGCAGAGTCATAACCAATAATCCTACTGTAAAGTGCCGCAGGGATTTCGACATAGACATACACCCCCTTTTTTATTTCATTATAGAAATTATATTAAGCAAGTTCAAACAAAAACGCACCGTTTTTTGGCAGTCCTAGTATAAAAAGTTAGTAATAAAACGTCCCCCGGTGAATATAATTTAGTGTTTGGTATCGAAAGGGGGCGTTCTTTATCGACGACGGACTTTTGGTTCTGAATATGCTGCGGTACCGGTTATTTCTCCCTATCGAAGTGGCTGTTGATCGGATATTTGGCGGGAATCGGGCCCGGGCCCAGGAAGTTATCGATGACCTGGAAAAATATAAACTTATCGAATATGCAGCTAGCAATCAAATCACGATTACCAGTGCGGGCCGAATGGTGCTGCATAAGCAAAACGGCAGCAGCCGATCGTTAGCCTGAGCATATTATCATATCCTTTTTCAAATTGCTGTCCCCCTATGCGACAGCCCGCCACGTTGCTTTTCATCCTCCGCGGGGCGGGCTTTAACTTTAATATAGGGATCATATCTTCAGCTTCTCCACCTTGGCCGTTTTGTCTGTCAGGTACTGTTCTGTTACCCAGTCTTTGTACAGCTGTGGGGGCAGGGTGGGACTATAACAATCATCCAGGGCCTCCCGGGCTTCATCATCATCTATGAAATAATCACTTAGTTCGGTAACCATCAAACCCTGGCCAGTCTGAACCGCGAATAGAGCAGCCCATAGTCCGGGCTCGATATGATCAATGGCGATGATGCAGTTGAGACGCTGGCCATCCAATTCACAGACTGCGGCTTGTTCCTCCATCCAGGCCTTGAACCTGGCCAGGTCCATCTTGCTATTTGCTGCCAATTTTAACGGCCTCCTTCATTATATTAAGTCCCACCGCCAGAACGAACCAGCACGGAGCCGGATCATCAGGATTATGGGCCTCGGTGATTAAATTTTGCGCTATCGCCTGGGATACGATAGCTTCCTTCCAGGGGGGAAGAGCCGGCGCAACCAGACGACTATCCTGGTCATTGCCGGATGATGGCTGCATCCAGATGCCTGGCGGCCATGGAAAAAGTTTGCCCGGGCAGTCGGTAACGGCAACATCCTTATGCCGCAGAACTTTCAAATCGCTTCCATAGCAGTCTTCCAGGTAAGCTAACAGCTTCAATAGGGCGTCTAACTGGTCTCCGCGTGGTTGATATTCCATAAAATTGCCGGTCAGGCAGATACCGATGCTGTCACCATTAGCCTCAGTACCGGCATGAGCCCCGATCTTATCCTGGGGGCGGCCGCTTTCGATTGTACCATCTGCGCGGATGACAAAATGATAGCCAACCCCGCTCCAACCTCTCTCCAGGTGCCAGCTATGAATTTCTTTAACTGATACATCCGGGCTGGCGGAATGGTGGATAATTATCCTTCGCGTGGAGAAGCGGGACACCAGTCGGCCAAATTGCAGGTTAGCCGGAACAATGGTAATCACAGCCCATCACTCCCGCTGCTGCGGGCCGAGGCCAGGGTACGGGCAGCATTCTGGCTGGGCATTAGCAGGATAGCCTCCCGCAAGTCGTTGATGGCCTTGGTCAGGCAGGTCACCTTGCTTTCCACTCGGACCAGCAGGAACAGGGCCACCGCGATCGGGAAACCAACGTTGGCGATCAGGTTTAATAACTCGTCCAATAGGGAACCTCCTTCCGAAAATAGATGGCGCCGGGATCCCCCGGCGCGTTAATGATTATTAGACTAATGTCAGATCTGCGGTGCTGGTGGTGACTACCTGGGCTTTGACCTTGCCGGTGATATTGCCGCCCGATCCGGTAAATATATTCTTGGCTACGATGTTATCCATACAAGCGGATACCTCGGCCCCGGTCAGGGCAGTTTTAGCCTCATAGACGCGGATCACCTTGGTCCGGCCCAATTCGGTCGAGAAGCTCATTTCCAAAACTCGCATCGATTACCCTCCTTTCTGATTAATTAGTGTTGGCTTACCTAGATACTGTTGATGAGTTCGCTGTTCATCCGGCGCTGGATGGCTGACACGGTAAGATCCTGCAGAGTAGCCAGCCCGGCTGTGCCATTAGCCACGTCATAGACGTAGTCATCAGTGGCATCAACCTTGACATCGGAAAAGCGGCGGGTAACAGCGGTGCCGGCCTGGTCGAAGATGATAGCCATATCACCGGAAATAGGGGTAGCAGATACTGCCATGTGGTTTCCTCCTTCCTGTGGTTAGTAGTCCTGCGGTCAGGACCCTGGCTATAGCTTATAACTGCGGCTATTCGGGCGCGAATTGGCCGAAGTCCAGAAAACAGCAGAGCCAGCTGCTGCTTCTCCATAAACAACTGCTGGCGAGGGGAGCAAAATCAATTTGCACCGCCGATCAGGCGGGATAAATCATTTGGTGCGAATAAATTTGGGCCGGAATCTCCGTCCTGGAGGTGGGGAAGCCAATAGTGAGCCGCCCAGTAAGGCGCGCAGTACACTCAGGGCGTTGACCAGGTCGTGGTCAAAGTTGTCGGGGGGATGGATCAGTTCGGCCCGGATCTCCATGGCTAAAAGGTAAGCCAGGCGGGCGGTCTTGATATTGCTGCAAAGAGGCACAACGGTACCGGATTTCAGTACCAGGTTGGGCGGATCGCCGGGGTCAAAGCGGTCAATCCGGTCCAGGTCGACATAACCGTAGGCGGCATCACCTTTGATGCGCCTTTTGCGGAGTTTGAAGGGAACAAAGACCCGGCTGTCAGGCAGGTAAAAATGCAGGATAAGCTGGCGGCCAAACCGGCTCCGCAGCAGACTGGCCTGGGCACTCAGATCAACCGCATAACACCGGGCCAAAGCCCGCTTGATGCTTTCCACCTGGCGCGGGTCATCTCCATAGCATTCCTGCTCCGGCTCTCCTCGGTAAATAATCCTGGTTATACTGCCGGTGTCGCTGTAAGCCGGATAAAACGCCACCAGCCGGTCATGTATATCCTCAACTCTCGTTACCAACACCATCCTCTCCGCCTTTAAGGCACCCATATCAACAGCGATTGCCTTCATATAGCCATTATACCACAATTAAGAACTAATGTTCGCGGTTATTTCGACTCTTCCTGCCCTTATACTCGCGACACGGGGAATTAGGATAAAGAAGGAGGTATTTAATTAATTTGTGGCTTCTAAATCCGGTTCCGAAGCATATATTGATCAAGTGAGGGTTGGTAGCCGGGGCTAATACATAAAACCAGAAAAATAGTAAAGGGGGACCACAATGGCAAAAAGTGAAATTATCGCTGAAACAATCCCAATAGCCCGGGACCAGATACCGGAATATATACCGGAGGGGTATGTCTGCTTGGCCCAAACCGTAATCAGCGAGGGACTGGAACACTCCCTGGCGGCATCCGCACCCACCACCGAGGAAGCTTTCCGAGAAGCAAGGAGGCAGATTCCCTCCGATACGACCATATTATCGGAGTTGGAAATATCCCCGCCCCTAAACAGATCGCTATTGATTAAAGCTGAAAATGCAGAAGAAGCACGGGTTACGGTATACAACGCCTATAAACGTTTTTATCCGAAGTCAGTTGCCATTAAACTGGTTTTACCGGGGAGAAAAGGTTTATGGGGGGTTGGCCGAAAGCCCAACCTATATTTAGCCGAAGTCATGCTCCGAAATTCACGAGTAGAGATCCGATATAGAACCAAGGCCAGGTTACTAATTGAGTATGACCGTCAAGAAAACGCTGCCCAATTATCCCTTTGAAAAAATTTATAATCGAAATAATAAACATATAATAGTATAATTGTTAACAAAGGATGTATTTTGCTGCAACGTACTTGTTGGGTCTTGTATTGATGGGAGAGAGCAATACGGATGGCCAGGACATTATTAGGGCGTTTTTATTTCCGCACTAAACTGAAACCCGAGCACTGCCAGTATCATATGTACGGCTTTCTGGTCGACAAAGATCGCATTCTGAGTGAAGAGGAACTGTCCAGGCTAAAAAACAACAGCACCCAGACCTGGTTGTTATACAAGGATCCTGATTGCGAGCATGATGAACAGGCTTGTGAAGTTGTGCTCAAAGATCTGGCGGTTTATCCGGTGGTCAACAAAATCAATCATAAGTATATCTGTTTTCAAAATATGAAGGAGGAGCTATCCCAGGGTATTGCTTACTGCGAACTGGTCAGTTTCAACCGGTTGAGCCGGTGGGCCAAGGAATCCTCCCACGCATAAATAATTCAAGGCAGGTGGGCGAATTGATAACGATTACCGAGAAAGCCCGTAAGAAATACCAGGCGGCCCTGGATAAACACAAGGTGTCACCTAATGGTGTGCTGCGGGTAAAAGCCGGGGAAATTACCTGAAGCGGGAAGCCTGAATTGCTGGTGACTCTGGATGAGGCACACGACCCCAACGATAAAGTGATCAAAACGGCGGGAGTAACCATAGTCTATAATCCCGATTTGGAGCAGTATTTAGAGAATAGTACCCTGGATCACAACTTCCCCTTGAAATTTTTTATCAGCCACGAGGAATAATAAAAACCAAATTATGTCCAGAAAACGAGAGCAGCCGGAATCTTTGCCTGATTCCGGCTGATGTTTTGGTCATGGCACCTAATCTACGATTTCTTGGATCCTTTAAAGACCTGGCGCAGGGCTTTGCCGGACTTGGTAAAGGCCAGGAAGCTGAGGGCCGCCCCCGCAAAAAGCAGGGAGCCGATGGTCAGGGCCTTTTTCTCTTCCGGTTTGGCATGATTACGGGCAACAGGATCATCATCCCTGGTCTCCAGGATTTCCTTCTCATGTTCAGCCATTGCGATTACCTCCTTACATAACCCGGTCGGTTATTGATCAACTGTTATCTGTCCTTCTGACTCCATTATTAAACCTAACTGTAAAAATGTAAACGATATAGCGGGCGAAATTTTGCAAGCCGGGCATAAAGGAAGCCTCGACTCCAAACAATAATTACATATAAAATATATATTCAGGAGGTAATAGATGAAAGCCAAGAAAATGGATAAGGCCAATCCCGGGATCAAATGCGTAGTCAATACCTGCTACTACTATATGGACGGGGAACACTGCTGCGCCAATAAAATCGAGGTCCAGCCCCGCAATGCCAGCGATTCCAACACTACCGACTGCGCCACCTTTATCCCCCAGGGCAAATAGCTGCCCAACAGTTATTAACCAAATAGAAGTATAGTAAAAGGGAGAGCAGGCGCCGCGTCTGTTCTTCCTTTTTTGCTGCAATCCAGGCCTGGATTTCGTAATATTAGGGAGTAGATTTTTATGTGAATTTTCGGCAGGAGAGCATTTATTGCCATGAACAGATACGCCAAATATTTCCCGGTAGTTTTCCTGATCCCGGCGGTCATGCTGGCCTGGATATGGCTGGGGGCTGATCCCTATACCGGTTATATTGCTGACCCGGTGCAGATAAACCTGGACGGGGCCGATACCATAAATGTACTCGGTGATGAAGGCTATGTATCGGTAACCTTACTGGCCAAATATTCCATCGAAGCGGTGGTCAAAAGTAAAAACCACCTGTCTGATTACGCTTCCCAAGTTTCCAAATACGATTTGGCCCTGGCCTGGGGTGAATTGAATTACCAGAATGTCGACGATTACATCAGTTATGGACAGGGTACCCGCTGGTACACCTACCACTGGTCGGAAGGTCTGCCGATCGCACCTGCCTACATTGCCAGCCATTCGGCCAACACTCACCTGATCCATGCCAATAAGGATGTGCTGAAGAAGATCAAGGGTATCAGCAAGGGTGATCATTTAAAAATGGAGGGTTACCTGGTGTCCGTCAATTTCCCCTACGGCCCCTGGCGATCAAGCCTGACCCGCAATGATACCGGCAACGGAGCCTGCGAGATAATTTATGTGACCGATATCAGGAAATTGGATTGATCAGTATTGATACCTATGATAAATACATGAAAATTACGTTGCGGGCAGGAGTAAGCCCCAAAAAACTGGTTCCCGTAGGTGGATAATCATCCCTGATATTGAAGCATCACATTGGA
>CAZOZX010000071.1:0-10884 GCA_964584415.1 uncultured Syntrophomonas sp. | reverse complement strand
GTGAATTGTCGCCAGTGCAGCTGCGCAATCTTGAGGAAGCAGTCGGGGTTAAAATCGTGGACCGGACCATGCTGATCCTGGACATATTCAGCCAAAGGGCGCGGACCAAAGAAGGTATTCTGCAGGTAGAGCTGGCTAATCTTGAATACCGCCTGCCCCGTTTAACCGGAAAAGGAGCCGAGATGAGCCGCCTGAGCGGTGGCATCGGCACAAGGGCCGGAGCCGGTGAGCAAAAGATAGAACTGGACCGGCGGCGCATTCGCAACCGGATTCGAGATATCAAAAATCAGATGCAAAAAGTCCGGCAGACCCGGGAATTGCACCGCAAGCAAAGGCGGCGGGTCGGATTGAAGACAGTTTCCCTGGTAGGCTACACTAATGCCGGCAAATCATCGCTGTTCAATGCCATCTGCAAAACTGCCCACCGCAAAGGCGAATCACCGGTGGAGGCCGACAGCCGACTATTTCAGACCCTTGATACCACCACCCGCAAGATCAGCCTGCCGGGGGGGACCGAGGTCCTGATCACCGATACGGTTGGATTCATCCAGAACCTGCCCCACCACTTGGTGGCGGCCTTCCGATCCACCCTGGAGGAAGCCGTCGATGCCGATCTTTTGCTGCACGTGGTAGACGTTGCTGAAGCGGAAAGCCTGGAAAAGGAACAGGTTGTGGAGCGGGTTCTGCAGGAACTGGGGGCTGAGCCGGAGAGGATCGTGACCGTATACAATAAGACCGATTTAATCGATATAAGCCCAACTGCTTTCAATGGCCAGGTCTTTGTTTCAGCCAAAACCGGGGCTGGGATCAGGGAATTACTTACATCCATAGAAAGACTATTAAAAACGGAAGCTGAATTGGAGAAAACCTTGACATAATAATTCCCACCCAATCAATAATAAACATCAATTATTAAAAGGAATTTAACCCTTATAGCGATAGACAGGACAATGGAAACAGGAGTAAAATTAAGTGGTTTAATTAATATGGATATTATGGGGAGAGGTTTAGTTCAATGACATGGTTAAGGAACAAAAAAGGCATAGCCGGGATAATTGCGCTTTTCGCGGTTATGATGCTGATAGGTATCCTGGTGGGGGGACAACTTAACAACATCTTCTTTGAGTCGGTGCAAACCAAGGAAGCCAAAGGGAAGAACATCAATATATTGCTGATGGGTATCGATGCCCGCAATGCCAAGGAGAACAGCCGCAGTGATACGATGATCCTGGCCAGCCTGGATACCACCACCCAGCAGGTGGTAATGATATCCATACCTCGTGATACCCGGATCAAGACTTCATCTGGCCATTACGATAAAATCAACAGCGTTAATTTAGCCCAGGGACCGCAGGCGGCCTGCCGCCAGGTCAGTGATATCCTGAACGTGCCGGTTGATTATTACGTGGTAACCAATTTCGGGGGATTCGGAGATATTGTTGATGCCCTGGGTGGAGTCCACATCAACGTAGAATCGAACATGTACCATGCCGATCCGGTTTATCCGGAGTTAGCAATCAACCTCCAAAAAGGGTATCAATATCTTAATGGGCAAGAAGCCCTGGCTTACGTGCGTTACCGGGGCGGCCCGACCGCTGATATCGGGCGTACTGAAAATCAGCAGAAGTTTATCAAGGCCCTGGCCTCAGAAATGCTGCAGACCAAGACCATACTTAAACTGCCCCAGCTCATTCCCCAGCTATATAAGAACGTAAATACCAACATCCCGGTACAGGACATGGTATATCTGGGTAAGATGGCGCAGAAGATGGACATGAATAATATTATCACCCTGACGTTGCCCGGGTATTTTTTGCATGACAACATTACCGGGGCCAGTTATTGGGAAGCGGACAAGAAGATAGCCAGTACTCTTATTGACGACTTGAAGAAGGGCGCGACCATCAAGGTGGTACAGGAAACCCCGCCTTCCGCCCAGCCCGCGAAAACCAATGCGGTCCCAGCGGTAGCCCAGACCAAGCCTGAAGGGACGGAGGGCCAGGTAAAAAGTGAGACAGGTTCGGAGATCTTAAACCAGGATAGTGAAGCCAACCAGGATAAAGATACGACTACTGGGGAGGAACCGGTGAGCGACAAGGAAGATCAAACCGATCAGACCACCGTAGATAAGGACGCCAAGAGCGACGATTCAAGCAATGGAAAGAGCGATACGGATACCAAAGGTACCGAAATTAGACCTTAGTAAAAACACTTTTTAAATAAACCGAAAAACGGCTGCAATCATTATAATGATGCAGCCGTTTACTTTTCCTTATTGATTGGACAATCTAAATAGGGCTATTGATTAGTTTGCTTATAACAATCAACGATTTCACCATAATACATCACATGGTAATCGTTACTGGCATAATAGCTGGATTGTACATTGTTATCGAGCAGGTTGGGGTCCATAATTTGCTTAAAAATTGTTCTGCATTCAAAAATAAGACTGCATCCATTAATAACCGGACTCTGAATGGAACGAGCCGGCTGGGCGGATACACCCGCAGCGACAAACTTATCTACATCACGCCCCGATACGCTGCCGGCTATGGCCAAGGCTTTCCTCATCTCGCCGGGAGCAGGCAGACTGACCGAAAAATCCGGGGCATTATCAATCAAACCATAGGTATGACGCGAATAACGAACCATTACGGTGATTACTGGCTTCTGCCATATATAGCCGACATTACCCCAGCCTATGGTCATGGTATTTAAACGCTCGCCGTCTTTTACTGTTAAGAATGCCCCCCGGGGCAATTGAGTAAGGAATTCCTGGGCATACTGTTCAAAGGGAATCTTTTGGGTCATGTTTCTTGTGACTCCTTTCATAATAAGAAAGACAGTCTCTGGATCCGCCAGGGGAAACCAGACTGCTGCCTGAGAGATCTGATTAATAAATTATATAACAATCAGGAGATGCTTAGCATTCTATTTCTACCTATATAATATAAGTATAAAAGATAAAAACGATACTCATATTTGAGGAGGACTTATGCGGATCAAACGTAAATTCTTAGCCTTGATATTGATGGTAATAGGGGGGCTGATCGGATTTAATCCTGCGGTTGGGGCAGCTGGCAGCGGTCCGGATTGGAGTGGCCTCTACGACATTTTAATTACCACCAGTAACGGACAGCAGATTCCTGCCGAAATTGATATAAGGAAGCTGGGTAATCAGGTTGAGGTCAGCGGCGATTTCAAACAGTATCCTCTGAACATTGTTGGAGATTACAGCGGTGATGTGGAGGGAGAGGGGATTAAGGCCCACTTCGATATCAATGAGTTTGGCCTGGTCAAAGGCCCGGCTGACTTTGTTATCCGCAGGGTTGAAGCCCAGTATCAGATAAAAGGCCAAGCCGCTGTGAATTACTCTTATATGACCAAGAGCGGCCAGCTGACCGCGGATTTTAGCGGCCAGCGCCGGGAACCCGCCCCGATTCCCTCCCCGGCTCCCGACCAGCAACAGCCACCAGGGCAGGAAGGCACCGGGGGACATAATTATGTAACGATAATAGCTATCATCGTTGGTTTGATCCTTTTGGCAGTAATGCTTTCCACTGGCAGTAAACGCCGGAACAGGTCATAGAAAGCTGCTATTCCTGCATCAATTCGATACGTTCACCATCCGGACCAGCCAGGAAAATAATCGTCTTACCATTAGAAGCCGATCGGGGGGCCTCGGTCTCAAAACGAACACCTTCGCTCCGCAACCTGGTTATGGCCAGGTCAATATTCGGGACCATAAAGGCGATATGATCAAAGCATCCGGCCCCGCGCTGGGGCGGAGCCGGATGGTATTCGAGCAGTTCTATGGTTAAGGAACCCGATTGAATATTGATGATTTTGAGATTTACCAGGGCATGGATCGCTTTGACCGTAAAACCGAACAGGTTCTCATAAAAATGAGCTGAGACTTCAGCGTTGGCAACTACCAGGCCTAAATGAACAGGTATGTAGTTGCCGGCCGCCTCGTCCTTTTTATAGGTCATAATACAATTCGAATTCCATCGGATGCGGTATATTAGCGATCTTGCGCGCTTCTTTGCGCTTGGCATCAATCCATATCTCAATCAGCCGCTGGGGGAATACGCCGCCTTGCAGCAAGAAATCATGGTCTTTTTCCAACGCATTCAGGGCTTCCTCCAAGGTTGTCGGCAGACCTTTGATCTTAGCCAGCTCCTCAGCGGGCAAAGTATAAAGGTTGACATCGTAGGGGCCAAAGCCTTCCTTAGTCGGGTCGATCTTATTCTTAATCCCATCCAGGCAGGCCATTAGCATGGCCGAAAAAGCCAGATAGGGATTACAGGTTGCGTCAGCGGAGCGGAATTCGAAGCGCTTGGCGGCAGGATTTTTGGCATAAGCCGGAATCCGTATCACCGCGCTGCGGTTGGAGGTAGCGAAAACGCAATTTACCGGTGCTTCATATCCCGGCACCAGACGCTTATAGGAGTTGGTACTGGGATTGGTGAAAGCTAATAACGCAGCAGCATGCTTGAGCAATCCGCCAATACAATAAAGGGCCGTCTTGCTTAGTTCCGAATATCCTTTTTTATCATAGAAAAGCGGTTTGCCATTCTTGAACATATGCATATGTACGTGCAAACCATTGCCGGCTTCAGCAAATAAGGGCTTAGGCATGAAAGTAACTGTTTTACCTTCCTGGAAGGCCAGGTTTTTTATCAGGTACTTGGCCAGCATGG
Organism: uncultured Syntrophomonas sp.; assembly: GCA_964584415.1. Classification (GTDB taxonomy): domain Bacteria; phylum Bacillota; class Syntrophomonadia; order Syntrophomonadales; family Syntrophomonadaceae; genus PHAA01. The sequence continues at coordinate 6,181 of CAZOZX010000071.1, read as the reverse complement.
TCCGATCCGCCATCTCCAGCATAGTGCCGAATTCGACTTCTATTTCTACTTGTCCCGGCCCGCCAACTTCATGGTGATGATATTTGACAGGTATGTTGTTTTCCTCCATCAGCAGGCACATGCGGGCGCGCAGGTCGTAGAGGACGTCCTGCGGCGGGGTAATGTGATAACCACCATGGAGAGTATTCTTGTACCCCAGGTTCTGGTGCTCGTCGTCGCCGCTGTTCCAGATAGCCTGTTCACAGTCAATGGTAAAACCGGTTTTCTGGGGCGAATTTTCATAACTAACGTGATCGAAGACGTAGAATTCATACTCGGGCCCCATGCGAATTTCGTCGGCAATACCGGTGGACTTCATATATTCCTCGGCCTTTACCGCGATGGAGCGGGGATCCTGTTCAAAGCGGTAATTTTCGGGCTGGGCTATAACGAATACGTCGCCTATCATGCTAAGGGTGGGGACATCCGTAAAAGGATCACGGACAGCCGAGCTGATATCGGGGATGAAAACCATATCACTTTTTTCAACCGGGGCAAATCCATAGTTGGAGCCATCGAAACCGATTCCATAGACCAGGGTTTCAGGTTTGAAACGGCCGGTGGGGATACCCAGATGTCTCCATCTGCCCATCAGGTCGATCATTTTGAAGTCAATCATCAGGATGTTGTTCTTGGAGCAATAGTCCATTACCTCTTCATAGGTCCGAAACAAAAAACGCGCCTCCCTTTTTCATTCAAATATCGTGGAAATTATACCAGAGTCGATATTTTTAGTAAAGAATACGGAGTCCAGTATACAGTATTATGTCTATGTCCCGGATAATAATTCCTCGGCAGCTTTGGCCATATGGCGGGGAAACAATTCATACCTTCATCAAAGGCTGAATTGGATTTATTATCCTGGTAGTATAGAATTAAGCTGTAATTCAAAAATTATAACGAATTTAATTTGGAGGTATGAATTTTTGGGAGCTAGCACTATCCGCAAAAGAGAAGAAATAGAGGAACAATATAAATGGAAGCTGGAACACATTTACCCTGACGAGCAGCTGTGGGAAAAGGACCTGGGTGAGATATCCAAGTTGGCCGACGAAGTGGATGGCTTGCAGGGGACCCTGGGCCAGTCAGCCGCAAACCTGCTGAAATGCCTGCAGCTGAGTGATCAGTTGGGACGCTTATCGGAAAAGGCCTACGTTTACGCCCGGATGCGGCGTGACGAGAACAACGCCAATTCCCACTACCAGGCTCTTTTCGACCGTATCCAGAGTCTGAGCATTAAGGTCGGCAGCATTACCTCTTATATCGTTCCCGAGATTCTGACCATTCCCGAAGACAAAATCAGAACTTATATGGATGAGAACAAGGATCTGGCTGTATACCGGCATTCGATAGACGAGATCTTGAGGCAGAAGGATCATATCCTGTCGCCGGCGGAAGAGAGGTTAATGGCCATGTCGGCCGACCTTTCGCTGGCTTCCGGCAGCATATTCACCATGTTAAATAATGCCGATATCAAGTTCCCGGTTATCAAAGATGAAAATGGCCGGGAAGTAGAGATAACCAAGGGCCGCTACGGGAGCCTGATGGAGAGCTCCAATCGGCAGGTGAGGGAGGATGCCTATCACGGATTATATTCCTCCTACCGGGGGCTGATAAATACCCTGGGAGCCAGTTTGGGTGCCAGTGTCAAGAAAGATATATTCTATGCCCAGGTGCGCAAGTATGAATCAGCCCGGGCGGCATCACTCGATCAAGACAACGTACCAGTCGAGGTTTACGATCGGTTGATCGAATCGGTACATGCCCAAATGGATCTTATGTATCGCTATATGGCGATCCGCAAAAAAATCCTGGGAATAGATGAGCTGCATTTTTATGATTTATATACGCCTCTGGTACCTGAATATAAAATGGAGGTGCCTTATGCTCAGGCCCAGGAAACCTTGGTGCGAGCCTTGCAGCCACTTGGCGCCGACTATTTGGCGCAAATGCAGAATGGTTTTAGCGGTGGATGGATAGATGTCTATGAGAACGAGGGCAAGACCAGCGGGGCCTATTCCTGGGGAGCTTATGACACCAGTCCCTATATATTGATGAACTATGATAATAAGCTGGACGATATGTTTACCCTGGCCCATGAGATGGGCCATTCCCTGCACAGTTACTACTCCAACAAAGCCCAGCCCTATGTCTACAGCCAGTATTCTATTTTTGTGGCCGAGGTGGCCTCTACTGTCAATGAATCCTTGTTGATTGATTATCTTTTGGAGAAGAGTACCGATCCCAAGGAAAAGATATACCTGATCAATCATTATCTGGAGCAGTTCCGCGGTACGGTCTACCGGCAGACTATGTTTGCGGAATTTGAAAAAATAATCCACGAACGGGCAGAACAGGGTGAGGCGCTGACCCCCGAACTATTGAAACAGATCTACCGGGAACTCAATACCCTCTATTATGGACCGGATATGGTAATGGATGAGGACATTCCTCTGGAGTGGGCCCGTATACCCCATTTCTATTCGGCATTTTACGTGTACAAATATGCCACCGGTTTTTCCACGGCCACCGCGTTGAAGGAACAGATAAAGAAGGAAGGGGAACCGGCAGTCCAGCGCTACCTTGATTTCCTGAAATCAGGGGGCAGTGATTATCCCATTAATCTTCTGCGAAAAGCTGGGGTTGACCTGCTGACTCCTGAGCCGGTGAGCGATGCACTGGAGTATTTCGGCAAATTATTGGATCAGTTGGAGCAGCTGCTGGGTCAAAAAAAGTAAATACTGAACGGCAGAGTACTATAAAACCCCCAAGTCGAACATAATAATGAAGAAATACATTATTTGTTTGAACAGGGGGTTTAATTTATTTTGACCCACATAAATACTGAGGCGATTTTCGATGCCCAAATGAAGAGCATTTTACCCCGCCTTGAGCCTTACAGCAACTCCAACCTGGTCATTGGCATACCTTTCTATAATGAAAGGGAAACCCTCCCGCAGGTTCTGAAGGCCATCGACGCAGCCCTGCATAGCTGGATTGGGAAGCAGCAGCTGATTGTTTGTGCCGGGGACAGCCGGGGCAGCGATGTCCTCCGGGAAATTGACGGATTATCCCTTAGCCATCCCCACCTGCAATTTCTTTTGCCTCCGGAAATCAGCGGACGGGGCATGTCTATCCGCGCTTTTCTGGAAATAGCTGAAGCTCTCGAAGCCGATCTGCTTATATTCAGCGCCAACATGGGCACGGAGGCAGGTCCGGGTTTTGACATCAACTGGCTGGACAGCATGCTCAGCCCTATACAGGGAATGTATGATATGGTGCTGGGCAGTCTGAAGAGGTACTCCGGGGTAGATAGCATGGCGTTCCATTTTGCTGCCCCTGTACTTGAATCTTTTTATGGATTCCGGGTAAGCGATCCTCTGGGAGGCATATATGCTATTTCCCATGATTTCATCGAGGAGTTATCCGGTGACGCTAAGTTTTGGACAGGTATCATTGACGGTTACGGTATTGATTTTTGGCTGGTAACCCGGGCTTTGGTTTGGAGCAAAGCCCTTTGCGAAGTCAATCTTGGCGGGATCAAAAGACCCAGCAACCTGGAGCGCCGCAATCGTATTTTTCACGAGACGGCTGGCGCCGTATTTGAGAGCATTCGCCGGGACAGCGCCGTATGGCTAAGAGACCGGCTGATAATTAAGGTTGCCGATATAGTCAGCCGCAGCGAAATGGGCAAGCCTGATTTACTTCGTTATCCCATCCCTGAACTGCTGGACAACCTGGCTAAGATAAACACGGACTTTAAGGCCACGGTCATTCGTGATTTATCTCCCCAGTTAGTCCAGGAAATAAATGAAGCCCTGGCGCTGCCGCCCGATAAGTTCAATCTGACCGATAATCTCTGGGTGGATAGCGTGACCTGCCTGTTAATAAAATATAATTTTGGAGCGGAAGAGGATAAAGAGTCTGTTCTGGATGTTTTGACTGCTCTATATAATGGCCGGATGGCTGCTTATGCCAACCAGATTTCAGCCCATCGCCAGCTGATAGCAGGGTTACCTGTCGGAGAGCAGGACGGCTTGCAGGTTCATAAAATGAAATTGCTGCGGCGTAATTTGACTGAAGAGTTTTGGCGGCAGAAGTCCTCCATAAACCAGCAGTGGCTGGACAATATGGAAATATGCAAACCCCCGCTGATACCGATGGGTTATATGGAATATGTACCAGGTGAACCGGTGGTGGCACCTAAAAAAATAATCGGCCTGGATAAGCGGGTAGTCAATGTCGACAGTGTTTTTAAGGATCTGCGTTATCGCTACGAGGAAAAGTTCAACCAGTTTATCCATGAAGGGCTGGGCTTGAAAAAGAAGGCCAGTCCCCGTGAACATATTGCCGCCGTAGAAAATTTTATGCTGGAAGCAGAGAGGGTGCTGGAACAATTACTTCCGGGTGATCTCCATACTGAAGAGGGCCTGCGCCAATTCCTGGCCGGTTTATTTGCTCTGCTGCCACAGCAGCAGATGTTCACCATGAGTTCCGACTTGCTGCGCGAAGCAGTAATCCGTTTCCCGCCGATTAATCTTATGGTTCCGCTGGGTTATTACAAAGCGGCAGACTTAATCGACAATATTGACGTGAGGGACGTGATTAGTTACGTAAACCTGGTGGAAAGCTGGAGCTTCGTGAACCGGGCTACGGAATGGATGATGGATCAAATCCGCCCTGAAAAACTGGAGTGGATAGATCTCAAGCCATTGGTTATTGGAGAGGAACTTCCTTTTGCTACTACTGCTCACAGCCGGATTTCCAACCTCAATCGGGTGACAGCCCGGGTAACCGTCCGTCCGTTGATCATCAATAAAGGGGGGAGGTTCCCGCGTATCCTTTACTTGACCTCCCTGGTCAGGAGATTAGGGATTGCTGAACAGTTTTCCCACTTGACCGTGCAGAACGTAAAGGAAAGAAAGAACGTAGGGGCCAAGTACCGCAACACCCTGAATGGTTTGAAGCAGGGCGAGGACTTCTCGGCTGCGGTTATAAACGAAAATGTCCATCACCGCCTGTTAGTAAAAAATCTAAGAAAGATGGCTGAGCGCCTAGCTGAACAGGATTCACGCGAAGCAGCCTCTATATTCCACCTTTTAGCTGATGGTTATGGCGGCAGTCAAGTGCTGGAAAATGGTTCTTTTCTGACCTGTACCGCCTGGAGTTGGGCCAGCTACAGCAATAAAGGCGGACGCCATAATCCTCCTCCTCTGAGCACCAGCATTGAATCACGCTGGTTTAATCATGATTTTCTGGAGGACTTGTATGAACAGCTGGGCTATGATCCAGCCGAAATTATGCAAACAGTTTTCCGCATGATTCTGGCCGGCAAGAGTACCCATAATCTGCTTGATCGGCTGCTGCCCGCACGCCCGAAGGATATCCCCGTGGTTATCCAGGAGCCTACCGATGAACCCAGCCGGATGTTAATACGATATGAGGGCAATCCTTTATTGGAACCGGTTGCTGATCATGACTGGGAATCAAAATATGTTTTGAATCCAGGCGCGTTAAGGATAGAGGATAAAGTGTACCTGTTCTACCGGGCGGTTGGGGGAGATAATGTTTCTCACATCGGTCTGGCTATCACCGATGGTTTCGAAGTGCTGGAAAGGCTTCCCCGTCCCATATTTTCGCCGCTTATTCCCGAAGAGAAAATGGGCTGCGAGGACCCTCGCCTGGTTATCGTCGGAGATCGGATTTGGATGCTATATACCGCCTATGATGGTAATTTGGCTCAGATTGCAGCGGCTTCTATAACCGTAGAGGATTTTCTTGATCGGCGCTATGATCAATGGCAAAGAGAAGGCCTGGCTTTCAAGAATATATGGGATAAAGATGCCATTCTATTCCCCGAGAAAATAAAAGGCAAATATATTCTGTATCATCGCATTGAACCCTCCATGTGGATAACCTATATGAATGAGGTAGCCTTTCCCTGCCGTGAGCAGCACGCCATAATTATCGGACCCCGCCCCGGACGCATGTGGGATTCGCTGAAGATAGGAGCCGGAGCCCAACCATTAAAGAGCGTTTATGGATGGGTGCTGATTTATCATGGGGTCGATTACAACTACGTGTATCGACTAGGTGTGATTCTGGTGGATCTTGATGATCCCCAGCGGGTTTTATATCGTTC
>CAZOZX010000070.1:0-10905 GCA_964584415.1 uncultured Syntrophomonas sp. | reverse complement strand
GTGGTGTAGCGGTTAACATGCCGGCCTGTCAAGCCGGAGATCGTGGGTTCAAATCCCATCAGCTTCGCCATTTTATTTGGAATTAGGCCTCGGTAGCTCAGTTGGTAGAGCAGCGGACTGAAAATCCGCGTGTCGGTGGTTCAAGTCCGCCCCGAGGCACCATTTATGCGGAAGTGGCTCAGTGGTAGAGCATCGCCTTGCCAAGGCGAGGGTCGCGAGTTCGAATCTCGTCTTCCGCTCCATAGCAGAAAAAGCGTTGCATTATTGTAACGCTTTGCTTTTTCTTGCCAATCCAGAACAAAGTTGGTATAATTATTTTTACGCGTAACGTGTATGGGCGGGTGGCGAAGAGGCTAACGCTGTGGTCTGCAAAATCACCATTCACCGGTTCGAATCCGGTCCCGCCCTCCATTCAAAGAATAAACCTCCGGATTTCATCATCCGGAGGTTTTTAGCTTATATCAAATCTTTCTATTTGCCCCATGTATCCCAGTGGACAATTTCTTCCAATGGTCTTCGTTCTCTGGGTTCAGGATCTTCATCAGCTTTACCTACTGGCACCAAAGCCACTACCCTAAAACTATCGGGCAGTCCCAAAACTTTTTTGATCCCGGATTCACTGAAGCCACCCATCCAGCAGGAACCATAACCCATGGATTTGGCCGCCAGGAGCATGTTTTCAGCCGCATTGGCACAATCGAGCAGCAGGAAATACTTCATGCCCTTTTCGCCGTATTTTTCGCAGCGGGCCGGATCAGCACAAACCACGATGACAACCGGTGCCGTATCGAGCACTTCCTGTTCAAAGGCCACTTCCTTAATTTGTTTGCGTTTAATCGGATCTCTGACCACCACGAAGTGACAGGGTTGGAGATTTCCGGCGGAAGGGGCCCAACGTCCAGCTTGTAAAATAGTCATCAAATCTTTAGGATCAACCTCATCCGGTTTATACTTTCTTATACTGCGGCGGCTCATAATGGTGTCTACACAATCCATTTTTACACGCTCCTTTCATCAGATAAGGCGGTAGTACCCTTGCAAAAAGCCGTTTGATTTGGTAAACTAATCATCGTGCAATGGACATTAACAGTTCATGGTTGATTTTAGTATAACCTTGCTGTTTCTTTTCTTGCAACAATGACATGCCCGGGTGGCGGAATAGGCAGACGCACGGGACTTAAAATCCCGCGGCCGCAAGGCCGTGCCGGTTCGACCCCGGCCTCGGGCACCAATATCAAGCACGAAAATACCGAAGGTTTAAGGCCTTCGGCATTTTTGTTTCTGGCTCAGTGGCCTTGGCAGTAATAGAAAGATCTAAAAAAGCATACACATATTGACTGACAAAAAGTGGGCGAGAAATAACTTGTTTTCACGGGTAACATAACATGAGGACTTATTTGGGAGGTGATGTCTGACATGGCGAAAAAAATGATACCTAATTCCAGTGCTTTATACGGTTTCCCAACCCAGCATCCTCATGAAGCTTATGCGAAAATGGATGCCACCTTCAAGAAGCGCAGAGGAGCCCAAGCATAGTCCCAAAAACGGGGGGCCGAACAGGCCCTCTTTTTTTATTAACGCCACGGGTATTGATTTATTCGGATCGGAATATTTTTTAAGAAGTGGGATGTGAAGTCCTAAGTGCAACATTTATTACCGAACAACCTTTATAATAATATTATTCTCCCAATATGGTATTGGGATCTCCACAGTATGGATGGGAGTGTAATAAATGGATTATAGTGCATTCATGAAATATTTTAACCATCATGATAACTTTAGCGTGTTAAATGGCATGAAAATCATCAAGATGGATGAAGGTTATGCTGAAGCCATCGTTGATTATCGCCCCGACCACAATAACTTCATGGGAACCCTTCATGGGGGTGCTATCACTACCCTGACGGATATCACGGCCGGAACCTCGATAATATCTTTCGGCAAACAATGCGTAACCTTAAACGCCAGTGTCAACTATCTAAGACCAGCTAAGGAGGGAAAAGTCAGGGCTGTAGCAACCGCAATTAATCGCAGCCGGCAATTTGGAACAACCGAAGTTAAGGTGTATGATGAGGACGATAACCTTATTTGTTATTGTTCCTATGTGATGTTTATTACCAATATCGATGCATCCGTTTACGAAGGAGTTTAATGAACATGGGGAAATACTTGAGAGCACTGCTTCTGGCAATTCCGTTTAGTCTTTATTTTCGGTACACCGGGAACGAGCTGGCAACCTTTTTTGCTGCTTGTATCTCTATCGTGCCCCTGGCCGGGATTATGGGAGAAGCAACCGAAAGCCTGGCCTGCCACACTGGTGAGCGGATAGGCGGTCTTCTGAACGCAACCTTTGGCAATGCTACTGAGCTTATGATTACCATATTTGCCTTGCGGATTGGCTTATTCGATGTAGTCAAAGCTTCCATAGCCGGGAGCATTTTAGGTAACATTCTGCTGGTCTTGGGAATATCGATAATGGTGGGCGGGATCAAGAATGGGGAGCAGAAGTTTGACCGGGTTCATTTCAGCAATCAAACCAATCTGCTGTTTTTGGCTATCGTTGCACTGGTTATTCCGGCGGTATTTTTCCAGGCGGAGCAGCAACACCATACGTTGGAATCATTTAGCCTCATAGTTGCCGTTATATTGTTATTTTTGTATCTGGCTGGCTTACAGTTTGCCAGGGGAAGAACCGTTAATGAAGAGATCTGTGCTGTAGAAGGGGATATTGCCAGGTGGAGCCGCAGCAAAGGATTGACGCTGCTGGGGTTAAGCACATTGTTGATAGCAATGGAAAGTGAATTCCTGGTTGGAGGGATCGAACATGTTACAACAATCCTGGGCTGGTCGCAATTCTTTATTGGAATAATAATAATCCCTATTATCGGTAACGCAGCTGAACACTTTACCGCCATTACTGTGGCTGTAAAGAATAGAATGAACCTGGCTTTTGAAATCGCGGTAGGCTCAAGCACTCAGATCGCCATGCTGGTAACACCGATTCTGATTATTTTAAGTTTTACTTTTGGATCTCCCATGACGATTATGTTTAATTATTATGAGCTGGTGGTTCTCGCGTTGGCGGTTATTATCGCCCAATTTATAAGCCTTGACGGTGAGTCCAATTGGTTTGAAGGAGCTTTGCTGGTGGCAGCCTATTTTATCATGGCTATTGCATTTTTCTTCCTCTAATTTAGGTATCTATCGTACGACATTCCATAAAGACCAGGTATTTTCTGCCGATATACTCGTGGTTACAATTCGTATTGTATGCATAACACCATTCAACTAAAACTGAACTATTGGCAAAGATCGATGCCCGGTGCATCGATCTTATTTTTGCGGCATACTGCAGTAATTCTGTAATCTCATTTTCACTCAAAAAAGCGGCATTACCATATGTACTGGTATTATCATCTAAATGATTCACAATAATGGTAATATCTTTGTGCCCACGGGTAGTCAAATTCCATAGATCCTTGTCAACTGCCTCAATAATAGTGCGGTTTTCCTGGATATCAATGACGCCGCTCTTAACGGCTAAAAAATAGGGGTAATAGATAACTAAATCGTCCTCGGTGAATCGGCCCAAAAATTCTCTTCCCATGGCCATTGCTTCCTTAGCGGTAACTCCTATCGCGCGCGGCAGGTTGAAATCTTTGCCGCTCTGTACGGCTACCCGTACAGTCCATAGTTTATCGGGATCTAACTCTTCGAGACCGGTGAAATGACGCCAGGGGACAGTAGGAATGTTCATTTTGCTCAGCTCGTAAAACCCTTCCAGCTTGTTCATAGTAACCCTCCTTGGCCGAATCCACACAATAAGTTGTTATAGAAGCGTAGGGTAGGAAAATTTATGCTATCTGACTGGTACAGGTGAAAAATTGTATTCCCAGGGTATATTTCGCCCTCAGCAGAATAATTCCTGCTTTTAGGTCGGAGTCCCAATTCGAGATGCCTTTGCCATCTCTAACCAAACAAAATACCAGGAGCGGTGTGCTCCTGGTATTAAGATAGAATTTGCTGTTTGATTAATTATTGCTTCTGGGGGTGGTAATGGGTATGCAATAAATCATGGGATTTATGTCCCAGTGGTTCATGTAAGAAATCTTCATATATGATCTTTACTTCAGGATTGTCATGGGACTTGCGCAGCGGCAGCCCGGCATCCTCGGCATAAATAGCATCAATTCTTTCTTTCCTTTTGGCAATAGTGGAAGGAATGGGCTGGCCGCCGCCACCTATGCAGCCGCCGGGGCAGCACATAACTTCGATGAAGTGATAAGGTGAAGTACCAGCTTTGATTTCGTCCATGATCTTTCTGGCGTTGCCCAGAGAATTGGCTACTGCCACTTTTACCTTGGTGCCAGCCAGATCAACTTCGGCTTCTTTCATGCCTTCAAATCCACGCACCATGGTAAAATTAACATCTTCAAGAGTGTTGCCAGTGACAACTTCATAAACGGTTCTAAGCGCTGCTTCCATAACTCCGCCGGAGGCGCCGAAAATAACCGCAGCACCGGTATAGGCTCCCAATAGGGAATCAAAGCTGCCGGGGGCTAATTTTTCAAAATCAAGTTGCTCTAGTTTGAAGAGTTTGCCTAGTTCGCGAACAGTGAGAACCAGGTCAACGTCTTGATAGCCGCTGGAGTTCATTTCCGGCCGGGCCGCCTCAAATTTCTTGGCGGTACAGGGCATAATCGATACCGAGTAGATCTTGGAGGGATCTACTCCCATTTTCTCTGCCCAATAAGTCTTCGCTAGAGCACCAAACATTTGCTGAGGTGATTTGCAGGTGGACAGGTGATCCAGTTTATCCGGATAGAAGGTTTCAATGAAATTGATCCAGCCGGGGCTGCAGGAGGTTATCATCGGCAGAGTGCCGCCAGTTTTTAACCTCTTCAATAGCTCATTACCCTCTTCGATAATTGTAAGGTCGGCAGTAAAGTTGGTATGGAAAACATAATCAAAGCCAATCTGTTTCAAACCGGCCACAAATTTGAGCATGTCCAATGAACCGGTAGGCATGCCAACTGCTTCGGCAACTGCAACTCTAACTGCCGGTGCAATCTGGGTAATAACTATCTTATCCGGGTCAGCAACCGCGGCCAGGAATTCATTCATCTGCTCGTTTTCGATAATAGCGCCTACCGGGCAGGCCAGGGCACATTGTCCGCAAACTACGCATTTCGTATCTGCAAGGGCTAATCCGTCCTTGGTCTGAACAATACCATTAACGATTTCCAGAGCCCCGACGGTCTGGATATCGTTACAAACCTCTACGCAACGGCCGCATAAAGTGCATTTGGACATATCGCGAACCAAAGAAGGGGTAGATGTATCTTTGGGAATATTTAGAGGGCGGTTTTCAAAGGAACGAATTAGCAGGGTGTCAGCCAAGCTCTGGAGTTCACAATTCAGGTTGCGGGCACAATTCAAGCAATCCTGGGGATGAACAGACAAGATCTTTTTAAGGTTTTTTTGTCTGGCTTCTAGGATCTGGGGGCTGAAGGTTTTAACGACCATGTCGGCAGCAACTATTTCCGCACAAGCCGTTTTTAATTCCCCGTTGATGTCAACCACACAAACCTTACAGTTGTCCTTTACTTTCAGGTCGGGGTGACTGCAGAGGGATGCGATCTCAAACCCGGCCGCTTTGGCAGCCTGCATGACAGTAGCCCCCTCCGGTACAGTGGTACTGATACCGTTGATAGTGACATTGACCATACGATTTCTCCTCTCCCATCTCTTGTGAAAATTGTTACATCATCATGTTCTAGACACAGTTTATTGGGTAGGGAAGAGGGTGTCAAGCACAATATAATGGAGGAAAACAGGGTGGGAAAAATGTGGGAAAAGCACCTGTGAATAGGACAAAACATGTACAATATAACAACCATCAACCTATTTGTGAAACCGTTAGCATCCGTGATTTTTTATTGGATCAGACCAGCTACATAATCAGCAATAGCCAGACAGGATGTTAAACCAGGCGACTCAATTCCGATGAGATTGATGAACTGAGGATAACCGATAATACTTTCTTCATTAATCATAAAATCTGCTCCCAATGGACCTGGCTTTTTAAGCCGGGGGCGAATGCCAGCAAAATCCGGGCTAAGATCCGTCAGTGTGATTTCGGGTAAATATGACTTTGCGGTTTGGTAAAATTCTATTCTTCGTCGGTCATCAATGCTGTAATCCAATGACTCTACATGATAGGCGTTGGGCCCCAATTTTAATCGCCCGCTCATATTTGGTGTTACATGAATACCTAAGCCATGGCCGTCTGGCAAAGGGTAAACCAGATGATTGATTTTCTGAGCAGTTCGCAGGGAAAAATATTCACCCTTTACATATTGCAAACGATACTCTTGTTTATCTATATCTACCCCTATTAGGCTTGCAACCGAGTCACAGGCCAATCCAGCGCTGTTAATAATCCTTTCGGCCTGAAACCGGTCGCGATTGGTAATCAGGGTATAGTCCCTGCCGGAGTAATCGACAGCCAGCAGTTCGGAATAGAAGTTAAATACGACCCCTTGATCGCGACAGAGCCAAAAAAGCTTTTGCATGAGGGCTGCGGAATCAATTATTCCTGAATCCGGAGCGAATAAAGCCGCTCCAGCACTCAGGGAGGGTTCCAGGGACATTAGTTCGCGCAATGATAAGCGATAGATGTTGACATCATTAGCGAGTCCCTGCTTAAGAAGCTCATCCAATGCTTCATCTTGGCCTTTATTGGTTACAACGATTTTGCCCAGACGCTTACTGGCCACCCGGTGCTTATGGCAGAACTCATATAACTTTTGGCGGCCTTGTATGCAGAGCTGGGTTTTTAGCATTGGAGTCGGGTAATAAATTCCAGAATGGATCACCTGGCTGTTACGGCTTGAGGTTTCTAAACCATAGGTAGTGTTTCGCTCCAAAACGGCGATGGACCAATCCTTTTGCCGTGATAGCTCGTGGGCAATGGCCAGGCCTACCACACCTGCTCCAATTATAGCGATATCAACTTTTGCCATAGAAAAACTCTCTGAAAAAGTTATTTTTTATCGGAATAGAGAACACCAGCAGAGGCCCAATTGGTACGGGGTAATTCTTCAATGATCATCTCCACAACCTCTGGTTTTATATTCAGGATACGAACCGTTTCGCGAGTCAGGACCTCAGCCAGTTCACGCTTTTGTTCCAAGGATCGGCCTTCCAGCATTTTGATATTTATTACGGGCATATTTATACCTCCTGGACGTTGATTTTTACTAATTATAGCCACATAAAGCGGGAATAACCAACTATACAATTATTGAGTTGCGACCGGGTACGAACCCAAAACCCGCAGGTCAGTTACTATAGCTTCTAATCCCCGAAGCGCTTTATCCACTTTAGGTTCCAACTGATGGCCATCGATATCGATGAAAAACAGGTAATTACCTATTTTGGTCTTGGCAGGACGTGATTCTATCTTACTCATATTAATATCATAAAGATAGAATTGCTCAAGAGCCTTGAACAGAGCGCCAGGTTGATGACCAACCGACAGAATCAGGGAGGTCTTATACAACTCCAATCCCAGGTTTTCGTTAGTACATTTGAGTTCATCAGGACTGCTCAAGCCTATACTGACGAAACGGGTTTCGTTATCTAAACGATCTTGAATTTCTTCTTCTAGAATTGTTAATCCATAAGTTCGAGCTGCCATCTCTGTACCAATGGCAGCCCAGGGCTGATCTGATGCAGACACCCGATGAGCCGCTTCCGCTGTGCTGGGGATATCGACCAAGTTTATAGTACCCAAATTCTTGTTAAGGTAATTGCGGCATTGAGCCAGTGCCTGGGCATGGGATAAGACACTGGAGACTTCGTTTATAGTCAAACCAGGTCGGGCTAGCAGATTATGCTTTACCGGCAGGATTATCTCACCGGTTATCTCCAGCTCGTATTCATAAGCGAGTAGGTCAAGCGTTAGATTTACCGATCCCTCGCAGGAATTTTCGATAGGAACAATCCCGCGTTCAGCCTTGCCTAGCTGCACTGCCGAAAACACGGCGTCGATGGTTGAACACGGCATCAGTTCCCAGTGGTTTTCCAAAATAGTTGAAGCCAGGGCGGCCTGTTCACAAAAGGTACCGGCGGGGCCTAAATAACTGAGCAGCTTTTTCATTTATAACATCCTTTGCATTAAACTCTAAGCGATTTTCTCGCGTGATTCGTCGCTTAACACTAATTTGCGGCCAACTGCCGGTGATACCAATGCTAATTGTTTCATGACCGAGTCCAGCTCTTCTGGGGTTAGAGATTGGGGCCCATCAGATAATGCCTTAGCTGGTTCGGGATGCATTTCCAGGATTAAACCGTCGGCACCTGCGGCTATGGCTGCCATCGACATGGATGGAACCAATCCCCGGTCGCCGGTAGCGTGGCTGGGGTCGACTAAAATGGGTAGATGGCTAAGCCGCTTCACTAAAGGAACAGCACTCAAATCCAGGGTGTTGCGGGTTGCGGTTTCAAAAGTGCGAATACCCCGCTCACACAGAATTACCCGGCCATTTCCTTCGGAAATAATATATTCTGCTGCCATCAGCCATTCTTCAATAGTAGCTGACATACCGCGTTTCAAAAGTACGGGTTTATCAGTTTGCCCGACCGCTTTGAGTAGTCTGAAATTCTGCATGTTGCGTGCACCCACTTGAACCATATCAACATAATCCAAGGCGAGCTGCAGGCTGGACTCATCAATAACTTCAGTTACCACTGGCAGGCCGGTGTCTATCGATGCTTCCCTCAGAATCTTTAAACCCTCACTTTCAAGACCCTGGAAGCTATAGGGAGAGGTGCGAGGTTTGAAAGCGCCTCCCCGGATCATATGTCCGCCCGCGTTCTTAACCTGGCGGGCTGCCGTTATGAGCTGTTCATGGCTTTCCACCGCACATGGA
This sequence comes from uncultured Syntrophomonas sp., assembly GCA_964584415.1. GTDB lineage: Bacteria > Bacillota > Syntrophomonadia > Syntrophomonadales > Syntrophomonadaceae > PHAA01. The sequence continues at coordinate 1,969 of CAZOZX010000070.1, read as the reverse complement.
CCGGCAATTATGGTCAGGTTATTGCCGCCGATGGTCAGATTGCCGACTTTAATTACCGTGTTTTCTTCCTTCGCTTCGCGGCTTACCAATTTATATGGTTTCATTATGGGGACAATTTTCTCGACTCCGGGCATAAGCTGCAGATCGTTAAGTTCGCTTACCGGCCTGTCACCAACAGCGCCAATCACGATCCTTTTCACTCCACGAATCAGTTGGGTGTTGAAACCTAATTGATCCAGTTTCAAATTGACGTTTTCAATTTCCTGTACACTTGAACTCATTTTCATGACTACTACCATTGCCTATTCCTCCTTATAAAAAATAAATGCCCATAGCCTACATTCCGTAAAGGGACGCAAGCTATGGGCTTCCGCGGTACCACCCTAATTGGTCCTCAAAGGACCCTCTCATTAAAGGTACGGGATCAAATAATTACCCCCAGATAAACGAAAAAGCTTTTCATCCCAAGGGACGAAAAGCCTATGCTTACCGCGTTACCACCCAAGTTGATCTGCCAATGGCAAATCCGCTCTTAACTAAAGGTGCGGGAACTATTGTTCCGATACCTCCTTCCATATAACGTCGGAAGTCTACGGCTCAGCCTACCATCCCTATAAGGACTTCAGCCTGCAACTCAGGAGAGAACTTCAGTTAATCATACTTTAAAAGCGCTTCCAGTCAATGACGCTTTCTCCCTGTAAAGCTGGGGTCAACTTACTTTGCTCCTTCATCGTTTTTGCAAAGATGAAATTACAGTGAATTATAGCATGGGTTTACTGCCTATGCAACAAAGTTTTTTACTAAAGTTAGGACAACACCTGGGCAATCTGAGTTTCACTGATATCACTAAATACTTGGCTGCGGCCTAATCCTACTGGTAATACCAGCTGCAGTTTGCCGCCAACCGTCTTCTTGTCTTTATACATTTGCTGGATAATATCCCTTTTTTCCAAACTGCTATATGCAACCGGCAAACCCAGCTGCGTGATAAGGTTATGAATCCGCTCCAAATCTTGGCGGGTAAGTATTCCTAGTTCATTGCTTAGACGGGATGCACATACAATTCCAATTGCCACCGCTTCACCATGATTATAGAGACGGTAATCAGTCAATGCCTCGAAAGCATGCCCAAAAGTATGACCTAGATTCAGAAGAGCCCGAACCCCATTTTCTTTTTCATCCTGAGCCACAATATCGGCCTTTATTTGGCAGCAGCGAAATACGATGTGCTGCAGACATTCTTTGTCCCGACGCGCAATTTTATCAGCATTTTTTTCCAAATAGGCAAAAAACTCCAGGTCCCATATGATTCCGTATTTCAGTACCTCTGCCAGACCGGTCAAATATTCTCGAGCCGGCAGTGAATCACCAAAATCAACGTCGATGAAAACCAGCGATGGTTGATAAAAGGTTCCCACCAGGTTTTTGCCCTTTGGAAGATTTACCCCGGTCTTGCCTCCCACGCTGCTGTCCACTTGAGCTAGAAGGGTAGTGGGAACCTGAATATAATCAATTCCCCGCATATATATAGACGCCGCAAAGCCGGCGACATCACCGACTATACCGCCGCCCAGGGCAATAACAGTTGATTTCCGATCCAAGCCAGTCTCAACCATCGTTTCGGAAAGAGATAAAATTGTGGCCAGATTCTTGTGCTCTTCACCACCAGGAAAAACTGCCATTTCAACCTGAAAACCAGCATTGCGCAGAAGTTCAAGCACTCTGTCACCAGCCAGGCGAGCCACATTAGCATCGGAAATTATTACTAGTTTAGAGCCTTTGTGCACAAAGTTCAGCTGAGATACTAGCTTATCCAGCCAATTACTGCCGATGTGGATTTCATAACTGCGATCACCGAGTTCAACTCTCAATTTGTCCAGCTCCCTCCTGAAACAACTCATCGTTAAGGCTAATTTTCTCGGTCATATAGTCTGTTCAGGGTATTCTGGAAACCAGGAAAAGATATGTC
>CAZOZX010000069.1:0-10930 GCA_964584415.1 uncultured Syntrophomonas sp. | reverse complement strand
AATCATAAATCGTTAAAGATTATCATACACGCCCCTATTACCAAACTCTTTGTAATCTATTCTCCAACTGCAGCCAATATCCTGCTAGCTTTCAGACTTTTTTTGAGAAATTAGAAATAATTTCGTTTTTTGAGCAACATAGCATGTGGTTGGTAATAGAAAATTCGTGTATAATAAGAGCCGCAAGTAAATCGGATAATCGCGGGTAGTATATACCTGAGGAAAGTCGGAGCTCCATAGGGCAAGGTGCTGGATAACGTCCAGTGGGGGCGACCCCAAGGATAGTACCACAGAAATAAACCGCCAGGGAGATTCTCTGGTAAGGATGGAACGGTGAGGTAAGAGCTCACCAGCAGGCAGGTGACTGTCTGGCTAGGCAAACCCCACCTGGAGCAAGACCGAATAGAGGAGCAATGAGGTTGCCCGCCCCGCTCCCGGGTTAGGTCGCTGGAGGTGACAGGCAACTGTCATCCTAGATAGATGATTATCTAAGACAGAACTCCGCTTATAGATTTACTTGCATTTTTTTGCACTGTGAAAGCCGTTTTGCCTAATTTCGGGCTTTTTTCTGACTCTCCAGAACCCACTGACTAAAAAGTAGATTTTAAGCCGAAAAAAGGGGGTATACCAATGGTATACCCCCTTGTTAGTTTTCGAGAATATAAGCTTATTTCTTTTTCTTTGCAGCAGCCTTTTTGCCCTTTACAGGAGCAGCCTTTTTCACTGCAATAGCTTCTTTCAAGGATTTGCCGGGTTTAAATGCAGGAACTTTAGTAGCAGGGACGGTAATTTCCTGACGGGTGGCCGGACTAATTACTTTCCTTTCTTTGCGGTCGCGTACTTCAAAGCTACCAAACCCTATAATTTGTACCCTGTCCCCTTTTGCTAATGCATCCTGGATGGTGGCTACCATTGCTTCTAAAGCCTTGGCAGCATCTTTTTGCGTGAAATCCGCTTTCTCAGCAAGAGCCTTCACAAGTTCCGATTTGTTCACGACTTAATCCTCCCTTAAATATTTTTTGACGTAAGTTTACATTCCCCATTAAATCGGCAAATCCTGCTAAAAAAACTAAAAATTTTGTATTTTTTTTATTTTTTTTGATAAATTTTTAGTTTTTTTCTTCAAGAACTTAAATTTGGTGATCTACCCTTATCTTAATTCTACCAATCCATACTCATTTTTATACATGGTCACCCACAAATAACGCCTAATTTTCGGACTTCAGAATAGAATCAGCCAGATAATACGGGGATTTCAATTATTTATACGAAAAAATCACCTTATTTTCAGGACTTCCTGGTTCTCTATCGATAAAATTTCAATCATTAATTCACGTTTTTTAACTTCGCCGGTTAATAGACTACATAAATAAGGGGCCATGATTTTCTCGGTTCCCTGATGACCCGCATCTATTATTATCATACCGCTTTCTACAGCATCCTTAGCTTCATGATACTTTACATCGCCGGTTAAAACGACATCGCAGCCTTTTTTACGAGCCTGGTTTATTAAAGATGCCCCGGCTCCGCTTACTACTCCAATTTTCCTCACTTTTCTGGTCAGATCACCGGCTATGGTGAGATGGTTAAGGCTCAAGACTTCTTTTATCCTGATGCATAAATCATCCAGAACCATCGATTCCGGCAATAATCCTATTCTCCCAAAGCTATGAACCTGTCCTTTAATTTGCAGGGGGTAAACGTCGAAAGCCACTTCTTCATAGGGGTGAGCTTCTCTCATCGCCTTCAAAGTCTGCTCGAGCAGGGATGCCGGGACGATGGTTTCCAACCGGTCCTCTTCTACTTCCTCAAAAAGGTCTTGTTCCCCTATATATGGTTGACTGCCTTCCAGCGGCCGAAAACTGCCTGTCCCCTGAACCTTAAAACTACAATCCTGATACCTGCCTATATGTCCAGCCCCGGCGTTTAAAATCGAATCCCTCACTTTTGAAGTGTGAGACAAAGGAACATAAACCACCAGTTTATAGAGTTTCTCCACATAAAACTCATCAAGCGGTTCTATATGATGGAGGCCTAAGGTCTCCGCCAGTATCTGGTTCAATCCTCGCTCTCCGGCATCTAAGTTGGTATGAACCGAATAAATGGCTATCCCGGCTTTGACAATGTCCCTGATAATTCTGCCCCTGAAGCTGTCATAATTAATAGACTTAAGTGAAGAAAAGAAGAGGGGATGGTGGGTTATAATCAAATCTGCGCCTATCTTCCGCGCATGATCGATTATCTCCTGATCCAGGTCAAGAACGATCAAAGCCCGGGTTAGCGGTTGGTTCAAAGACCCTATTTGCAAGCCGCAATTATCCCATTCAGCGGCTAATCGCAAAGGGAAATATTCCTCTAATATCTTTGTCAAATCTCTAACCGTCGCTGCCATTCAGTATCTCCTCCACCTGGATTATTCTGTCCCGGTAAACCTCAGCTAAAGAAATCAGGTAAGGTTGCCCGGCTGCCATCATCGTATCATAGATCCTGCGCCATTTTATCAATTTTTGGCGTAGATATTCTCTTTTCAGATTATCGTTTGTTCTTAAGATTACCGGCCCTATCTCTTGTTCTAAATCTGTAAGCTGGTAAGAATGCTGTAAGGGACGGGCAGCAATGACTGTGAAAATTCGGTGGTTGTCTTTAACCAGCTTTTCGTCCTCAATTAACCAACCTTGCTCGGCCAGGGTCTGTCGCAAAACACTGCTTTTGCTCATGGGCTGGAAAAGGTATCGGTTATAAGATGCAGATTTAGGCCAATCATGACTCAAAATCTCCACGATGGTATCTCCCCCCATACCGGCTAAGACGATAATGTCGACTTCTCCCGGGAGCAGTACCTGCAGACCGTTACCCTGACGAAGGGAAATGCGTGATCTGAATTGACTGTATTCGACAGCCTGGCTGGCTCTATTATATGGGCCGTCCCCTAATTCACTGACTATCACCCTGGGGGATATATTATTCTCAGCCAGGTACAGTGCTAACGCAGCATGGTCGCTGCCAATGTCAGCTACAGTTCGGCCTGGCTCTACCAGATTGGCTAGTATCTCTAAGCGCCTGGACAAAGTCGTCATAGATTCAACCTCAAAACAATTACTCAAATAGTGAAAACCCGGATACCTGCAGAAGATATCCGGGATTAAGCATTCTCTGATCTTACATTTATGCGGTTGGTAAGGTCTTTAAACTTAATTGAATCTCTTCGTCACTGGGTGCGTAATCTTCCATCTGCCCAAAGAGGTAATTGTCATAGGCTGCCAAGTCCATTTGGCCATGGCCACTCAGGTTAAATACTATCGCCTTGGAAACACCCTCTTCTTTGGCCTTTAGGGCTTCATCTATGGCGATCCGGATGGCATGGGAGGACTCTGGTGCAGGCACTATACCTTCAGATTGAGCAAACATCATAGCAGCCTCAAATACACCAGTTTGGCCTACTGAAGTGGCCTCAAGCAGTCCATCGTGGTATAACTGGCTAACCAGTGGTGATTCCCCATGATACCTTAGCCCCCCGGCATGTATTCCGGCCGGAGTAAAATCGTGACCAAGCGTGTACATCTTAAGAAGCGGAGTGAATCCTGCTACATCACCAAAGTCATAAGCAAATGTGCCACGGGTCAAAGTGGGGCAAGCGGACGGTTCTACCCCGATCAATCGGACTTTCTTGCCGGCTATCTTATCAGGGATAAACGGGAAGGCAATTCCGGCAAAATTACTGCCGCCACCGCAGCAGCCGATAACCATATCGGGATAATCATCTACCATTTCCATTTGCAGTTTTACTTCCTGGCCAATGATGCTCTGATGTACGCATACATGATTCAGAACACTGCCCAGTGAATAATGAGTATCCTCCCTCTTTACCGCATCCTCAACCGCTTCACTGATGGCTATTGCCAAAGTACCGGGAGTATCAGGATGCTTGGCCAGCTCAGCTCGACCGCTTTCGGTCAGGTTGCTGGGACTGGGTACACAGTTGGCTCCATAAACGTTCATTATCATGCGCCGGTAAGGTTTCTGGTTAAAACTTACCCGTACCATATATACCATGCATTCCAGGCCGAACAACTTGCAGGCCAGTGATAACGCGGTACCCCACTGACCGGCACCGGTTTCAGTGGTAAGGCGGGTAATTCCCTCAGCCTTGTTATAATAAACTTGCGGCAGGGCTGAATTCAGTTTGTGACTGCCGACCGGGCTTACCCCTTCAAATTTATAATAGATACGGCATGGGGTTCCAAGGGCTTTCTCCAGACCATGGGCGCGGTATAAAGGCGAAGGTCTCCACAACTTATACAGTTCCCTGACTTCCTCGGGAATCTCAATAAATCTTTCGGTGGAAACTTCCTGGGCAATCAATCCCATTGGAAATAGCGGTGCCAGGTCCGCAGGCCCCAGAGGTTCTTTGGTTGCCGGATGTAATGGAGGAGACAGTGGTGTGGGCATATCGGCTTGAACATTATACCAATGTCTGGGCATCTTGTCTTCGGGCAAAATAATCTTAGTAATGTCATCTCTTCTCATCTCTGCTAATCTCTCCTCTACTCATAGTCGGTCTGTTCTCGTTCGATTTTAGCATAGTGAGTCATTGGCTACAATATCCTTTCTTCGATGCTAGATTGCCTGGGCACTGGCGGATCCAATTTCCGGCTGCAAAGTGCTCTCCCATTTTTTACAGCGATCGCCCCAATAGGCCAATACCTGACGGCTCCTTTTGATACAGACTACCTCACATAAGTTAGGACAACCCTGACATTCATGACTGCTGGTTTTAAATTCCCCGTCCAGAATGAACTCAATTCCGTTGAATTTTGTCTCACACCGGTTGGTTTGAACATATTCGCGGGCCAGGATGGCTGTTCCTATCGCCCCCATAACATTGTAGTGCTCTGGCACAGCTACCGGCATCTGCAGCATTTTTTCGAATGCGCTTCGCAGGCCCCGGTTGGCAGCTACACCGCCCTGAAAGACAACTGGGGCCTCGATCTTTTTCCCTTTACCTACATTATTAAGGTAGTTTCTGACCAGAGCCTCACATAAGCCCATTATTATATCTTCCATGGGGTACCCCATCTGCTGCTTATGTATCATATCCGTTTCAGCAAAGACGCCGCATCTGCCCGCAATCCTTACCGCCTGGTGTGAATGAGCGGCCGCATCGCCAAAATCCTGGATGTCCATGTTTAAGCGAGCAGCCTGCTGGTCCAGGAAGGAACCTGTGCCGGCAGCACAAACCGTATTCATGGCAAAATCATTTACTATTCCCTGGTCGAGAATTATGATCTTGGAATCTTGACCCCCTATTTCAATTATGGTTTTGACATCTGGAAAATAATGAGCTGCCGCTACAGCGTGGGCGGTAATCTCATTCTTGGTGACATCGGCACCCGTCAGTATTGATGATAAGTATCTACCGCTGCCGGTAGTACCCACCCCTTTTATGACCAGATTGGCAGGAAGGTCACTTAACAGAGCGGCAAATCCTTCCCGGATAGCCTTAACCGGATTGCCTCGTGTACGCAGGTAGACTTTCCGCAGTAATTGGTCCCGATTATCCAGCAGCACCAAGTTACTGCTTACCGATCCAATATCAACTCCCAAAAAACAATCCAATATTTTAAGCCTCCTTAGTTAGCTGTCTAGCCTTCTTCCTTTGAATCATGTCAATGAAGGCTTCCAACCTGGTTATAAGACCTGCCGTGCCGGATAATTCATCAAACCACAAGGTCATGGACGGAATACCTTCCCGGGCACTTATCGATGGCAATATCGACTGGGCTACTATTTCCGGCATGCAGGTTAAAGGGCCTACTTGTATGATTCCGTCGTACTGCATGCGGGCAAAGTGAACTGCATGGCCGACCGTTTCCCAGCCATGCCCGCCCACATGATGGTTCAAATAGGGACTGGTGTAGTTTTTCAGCTCTTTGCAAACTGATTTTTTCACCAACCCTCCCAGCAGGTGATCATTAAGCCAATCGGTTAGGTAGGTTGACCTTTTCACCTCAGCACCCATCCGTCCGATCAGTGTACAGATATCATAATTGGCAGCCGGTTCAAGCAGGGTATATATTTCTCCCACCAGTCCGATTCTTAAAGGGTGGTGAGGCTGCAATTCTACCCTATTTAGGGCCGCACCCGCTTCGCAGGCGATTTCATTTGCCTCTTTTGAAGATCCTGCGGCATCGATATCCTTTACGGCTTGATCGTAAATTCTTTCCACCTGATTTTTATTCCAGGCCCGGGGCAGGAAATAATCCAGCTGCCTTTCTAAGCCCTCAACTGCGCTTACTTTGTCCCAACCGAATTTTATTGCCCGGATAGCCTCCCATAAAGAGACATTCTGACCCAGGTTCTTAAGCTGTTGGGTCAGATCATACAATTTGGAATCAGGAGCCTCCAGTACGATCATTTTAAATTTATAACCCAGGCCTTCCAGGATGTCTCTTTCTACCTGGGCATAATAACCGAATCGGCAAGGGCCCCATCCCCCTACCATTACCACCGTATCCGCGCCCCTCTCGAAGGCTTCGATAAAGTTGCCCAGGTTTATTTTTAAGGGCATACAAGCAAATTCCGGAGCATTTTTTATACCCAGTTCAAAGGTTCGTTTGCTAATTGGAGGCGGTGGCACCACCTCCAGTTTCAAACCCGTTAACAAGGCCTTTACGGCTATACTCATATTACCCATATGGGGGAAAGTTACCTTCACTGGCCCGCCGCCTTCTTTCTCTCCAGCATGTCGCAAAATGCCTCTAATCTGGTTACCAGCCCAGCTTCACCGGTATGTTCGTCAATGGTCAACATCATAAATGGTTTTCCCTTTACTTTACGGCCTATTATTTCACCTATCATTGAGTCCGGACCGCAGCCGAAGCAAGCCAGATAAATTATCCCATCCATTTCCGGCTGGCTATCCATCAGTAATGCGCTGCCAACTGCGTGCCTGCCCAGAGTCCAAAAGACCCGTTTGGGTATCTCCGCCGCCTTACTTTCTACCAAGGCCCGATCCAAGTTCTCAAAGGTCTGAGTCTGACAGCCGAGTTGCCTTAATCGATCGATAAGATTCATGCTGATCATCTGGTCATACAAAGAATATCCATGCCCTAAGATGCCTATATTTAATCTGCGGTGAGTTGGCAGGGAAATTTCTTCGCCATCCCACATCCTGACAGCCTCAGCCATAGTGTATCCACCCCGGCACAAGTTACGGCATTTTTTCAATTGGACCACACCATTTTTATAAGCCTGTTCAATTTTTCTTTTGTCATGGGAAAATAAACGGCCTACCTTGATCAAGTCGCGTTTAAGGTCATGATCGTTTTTACTGAGATCTATAGTAATATCGATAATTTCCGGTAATTCGGTCAGCGACGCCCTGATCATATCCGGTAAGCCCATAAACTTCGGGCAGATATACGAGCGTGATTCAATACTTATTAACCGCGGAATAAAAATGTAATCCAATCCCTGGCCACACAATTCTCTAATGTGACCAAAAAAAACCTTGATCGGAAAGCAGGCTTCATCAACAGCGGACTGGATTCCGGCTTCAACCGTATGACGGTTTGTCCAGGATGAATTTACTATTTCCACTCCAAGTTCCTCAAAAAAGGTCTTCCAAAGCGGATAATAATAAAAATAGAAAAGCGCCCTAGGTATACCTACCTTCATTTTAAGAACTTGCTCCTTTTCAACGAAAAATTTTAGAAGTCACTATTCTCGGCTAGTCTTTGGGATTAAATAGAATCGCAGCTAAATAACCGAATACAATAGCCGCGGTAATGCCGCCAGCCGTCGCAGTTATCCCCCCGGAAAAAGCCCCCAGCCACCCTTTCTCCTGGACACCAGTTATTGCACCCTGGGCCAGGCTGTGCCCAAAGCCGCTCAGGGGAATAGTAGCACCGGCTCCGCCAATGTCGACCAAAGGTTGATACAAGCCTACCGCACTAAGCAGGGCGCCTATTGTTATATAACCCACTAATATATGACCGGGAGTTATGCTTGGTTTGGTTAAATCCATCACGAGCTGACCTATAAGACAAAGCCCGCCGCCAATAAGAAACGCCATTAACAAAGACAACCACCGCCACCCCCTTTAATGTCTTGCAAACCAGTTCATTACTGTACAATCCTCAAACGTTTTCGATGGCCACTGCATGAGCTATGGAGGGAATACTCTCCCCCTGGAAGGTGCTGGTCGGGCTCATCAAAGCCCCAGTGGCTACCAGTAACAGCTTATTGATTTGTTGGTTGCTCATCTTGCCCAGCAAAGGACCAGCTAACATACAACCTGAGCACCCGCATCCACTGCCCCCGGAATCCACCCCCTGCAGTCCATCATAAAGCAGAACTCCGCAATCGCTGTATTTAGGAGTGGGGACCAGCCCTACCTTGACAAATAGTTCCCGTGCCAGCGTCATTCCTACCGCTCCCAGATCACCGGTCACTATCAAGTCATAATAGTCACTGGATCGGCCTGTATCTTGAAAGTGAGCCTTTATGGTGTCAACCGCAGCTGGTGCCATAGCCCCACCCATGTTGGCCGCATCATTCTGTCCCATATCGATCACCTTACCTATTGTTGCGCAAGTAATCCTGGGTCCGGATCCATCAGCCTGCAAAACAACTGCAGCGCCGGCAGTAGCCGTCCACTGAGAACTGGGTACTCTTTGAATCCCCTGTTCCACCGGAGAACGGAACTGCCTTTCGGCGCTATAATGGTGACTGGAGGTAGCGGCTATTACTCTTTCAAAATACCCCCCATCCACCATCATTGAACCAATCAAGATCGACTCAGCCATGGTCGAGCAGGCACCATAAACGCCTAAAAAGGGGATAGAAATCTCCCGAGCCGCGTAATTGGACGATATCGTCTGGTTCAGAAGATCACCGGCAATGAGCAGCTCAGCGTCATTAATGCTGAGACCTTGTTTGGCAACCGCCAATTTTACAGCTTCCCGCAAAATCTTGCTTTCAGCCTTCTCCCAACTGGCCTCCCCCCAGAGATAATCAGTCAAAACCTGATCAAAATCTTTGCTCCAAGGCCCTTCCCCTTCTTTGGGCCCGACTATGGAAGCCGAGGATGATATGCAGGGGGGATTTATAAAAGCAAGAGTTTGCTGACCCTTTTTATTAATAGCAGCCATGTTCGTACCCCTTACCAATTCATAATAGCCAGCTTTATCAACCCAATCAGAACCGAGGCCGCAAATCCAAACAATAGTGTTGGCCCGGCAATACTGAACATTTTTGCCCCCACTCCAAATATATAGCCTTCTCTCTTGAATTCCATGGCAGGAGCTACAATGGCATTAGCAAAACCGGTTATAGGTACAATTGAACCTGCTCCCGCTTTTTGACCCAAGATGTCGTAAATACCCAACCCTGTGAAAAAGGCACCCAAGAATACCATTGTAATGGCATTCAATGAACCCGCATCTTGTTTTCCATAACCAAGTGAAATAAAAAATTCCAGAATCAACTGGCCAACAACACATATTAATCCCCCAACCACGAAAGCCCAAAAACAGTTTTGGGCCAGCGGCGGTTTGGGTTTTATGCGGTTAACCAGGTGATGATACTCTTCCTGTTCAGCCGTCTTAAGCATTTCATCAGCATTATTGCCCATAATTGAATTCCCCCTCAGTAGATTATTATGGGATTCAACTTACAGCTTTATACATTTTGAAGCAGTTTTAGGCAATAAAAAACCGACCGATTCTTAATCCGGCCGGTTATTGATATTGTAAATCCCTATGACTATTCAGTGTAAGCTATCTTAATATTGGCCTTATAGTCAACAATCTTGTCTCCCTTGACACTGGCGGTCCAGTTATAGACTTCTACCCCGGTTATGTTTGAATAGGTTTTAGCGGCATCAGCAACTGCCATGGTTACGGCGTCCTGCCAATCTTTATGGGATTCTCCTACAAATTCTGCTACTCTGATCTGCAAAATAAGTCCTCCTTTCTATTCCTTTCGAATTATTATGACTGTATTAAGGAATATTTATTCGAGAACCTTTTTGAGTTTTAACAGGGCAGCCTTCTCAATTCTAGATACCTGGACCTGAGATACTCCAATATCGCTGGCAATGGCGGCCTGGGTCTCATCGCGAAAGAATCTTCTGATAATAACCTCCCGTTCCCGGATGTCCAATTTATCCATGGCTTCACGCAAGGCCATTTTCTCCAGCATCATTGTATTGCCCTGATCACTAGCCAGCCGGTCTATCAATGATAGCTGATCTTTATCCTCACCAAGGTAGGAGTCATATATGTAGGCTGGTGATTGGCAGGCATCCATGGCCATAACGATTTCCTCTTTATCCATCTGCAGCAATTCAGCTATTTCACCCACCACTGGTTCCCGCCCAAATTCAGATCTTAGTTTTTCCTGAGCCCATCGGATTTTGCCATAGCTCTCTTTCAAACTTCTCTGTACTTTGACTATCCCATCATCGCGAAGAAACTTCTTGATCTCTCCAATTATCATAGGTACAGCATAGGTTGAGAAGCGTACCTGATAGCCAAAATCGAATTTGTCTATAGCTTTGAGCAGCCCTATAGATCCAACTTGAAACAGATCTTCATAATCATAATTGCTGTTTTTGAAACGTTCCAACACCATATATACCAGGCCAAGATTGCTTTCATACACCCTGGCCCGGGCAACATCGTCCCCATTACGCGCCTGCCGCAGCAATTCCTCATTTTCCTGATATTTGTCGGGCAGCACAGGCTTGTCCTCCTTTTAGGCCATCGCTGCCTGGTTATTTGCCTGGAAACACCTCTTTAGTCTTACACTAGTGCCGCGTCCCGGTTCACTGGACACCTCAAGTTCATCCATAAAAGATTTCATCAATGAAAAACCTAGTCCCATGCGGGCCGGATCGCTTGAGTAACTTGGCTCCATCGCCTGCTCA
>CAZOZX010000068.1:0-10943 GCA_964584415.1 uncultured Syntrophomonas sp. | reverse complement strand
ATTGGGTGGACAAAAATGTTGGGCAGTATAATCCCGGCGGTAGGTTTTTATCTTTATTATCGATCACAAATAATTACGGCGTTGGGGCTGGCGACCCTTATGTTTGATCTATTGTATTTAAAACTCCTATATAAATATTACTCGGCTGTTTAGGAGGCCCAAATAAATTGTTACTGTTGGTGAGTAGCTATCTATCAAACTATGGGAAATGGTTACAATATGACTTGACAGGCAATTTATTTTAGCGTAATTGTGTGTTAAAACCTTATAACGAGGTTCACATATGTGTCTTATTATTTTTGCCTATGATTGGCATCCTCGATATAAATTAGTTCTGACGGCTAACCGGGATGAATTCTGTCAGCGTCCTACCCAAGCGGCTTCCTTTTGGCCGGAGAGGCCAGAATTACTTGCAGGAAAGGACTTGGAACATGGCGGTACCTGGATGGGTATAACCAAACGGGGCTATTGGGCTGCTTTGACCAATTATCGGGATCCCAGCCAACATCTACACACCGCACCTTCACGCGGGCTTTTGGTGCAGGATTATCTGTTGGCGGAGCCCGAGCCACAGGAGTATCTATTAGGTCTTCTAGGCACGGCGAAAAATTATAATGGATACAACCTACTGGCAGGGAATGTAGACAGTCTTTATTATTTCTCCAACCAGGAATCGCAGGTGCGTAAAATACCTCCCGGTATTCATGGACTGAGTAACAGCTTGCTTGATGTTTCTTGGCCCAAGGTTAACCGGGGAAAGATTAATCTCAAAGCCTGCTTGCAATCGGATCAAATTGAAGTGGATGATTTGTTTGCACTGATGGCTGACAAGCACCAGCCGAAGGACCATGAACTTCCCCAAACCGGAGTCAGCCTGGAATGGGAGAGAATGTTATCTCCTATGTTCATTCAAGGGGATAAATATGGAACCAGATCCACCACTGTTTTGTTGGTCGACCGCCATCAGAAGGTACAGTTCTGGGAAAAAAGCTTTAACCAGGGGGACTCTAAAGTAACTGCTACAGTGTACTATGAGTTTATAATGACAGAAAATTAGTGAATTATGTTAAGCAGGCTAGCAGTTGAGAAATATGTGTTTTGGAGATTCTAATTATAAATCAGAAATAGGTTTAGCATAAATTGATTTTGAACCGGAGGGATATTAATGAAATTTGATTCCTATGATATGGCGGTATTGGGTTGTGGGCCAGCCGGCCTTTCCGCGGCATTGAATGCTTCTATCCGCAATAAAAAGGTCCTGGTTATCGGAGCGGAGATATGCAGCCCTCCCTTGCATAAAGCCCAGAAGATAAACAACTACCTGGGATACCCAGATATCAGCGGGGGAGACCTTCTAAACAAATTCATGGAGCATGCCCATAAGATGGCTATAGAAATTACTAATAATAAGGCTACCAGTATCAATGAAATGGATGGAATTTTTAACATCCTGGTAGGAAACGAAGTTATATCCGCTCGGTCCATAGTCATTGCTACCGGGATACCTTATCGCGCCACCTTACCTCGAGAAGACTTTTTCTTGGGAAGTGGACTAGGTTATTGTGCCACTTGTGATGGGCCTATATATCGCAACAAAGATGTCATAATCATCGGGCACAGCGATGAAGCCGAGAGTGAGGCCAATTTTATGGCCGAGATATGCAGTGGGGTATATTACCTCGCTTTGTATAAAGAAATTGGAAGTTTGGACCCGAGGGTTCAAGTGGTCGAGGGTAAACCGGCCGCAGTAGTGGGGACGGATTTTGTCGAAGGGCTGCAACTGAAAGATGGAACCATAATCAAAGCGGAAGGTCTGTTTGTACTGGGCGGGGAGACCGCGCCGGACCGGTTAATACCGGGGTTGGAGATTAAGGATAATCATATAACTGTGAATCAACAGCAGGAGACTAATCTTTCCGGCGTGTATGCAGCTGGTGACTGCACCGGCCCTCCTTACCAGGTGGCCAAATCAGTAGGAGAAGGACAAGTAGCAGGATTGAATGCCAGTAAGTATTTATCGCGGCAATAGATTTGGAATTAGGAAAATGCTTTTTTAATGAAGAGGATAAGTTTCTAATGAAATCTATCCTCTTCTAACATGTATATTTAATGAAGGAAAAACTACAACGGTAAAATGATGATGGTTAATATAAATCCGATTACTTTAACACTGATTCTCGGTTTGGCTATTCCCTTATTTATGGGTACAGCTGAAAAGCTTACCCGGTCCAGTTTAAGGAACTCTCTTTTCCGTTTGATGGCTAATCTTGAATTCCTTATAGCCTTGGTGGCATCCATTTTCCTGACCAAGAAGATATTTCTTGACCATCAAAACGACTTATTTGGGTATATCTATCGAATCATTCCCGAAACAATTCGTTCTGTTTTAATTGGGCAGGAATTATTGACCTATTTGGTGGTAGTACCGCTGCTTTTGATAGTTGTTAACCTTGCTTTAAGGTTAATTTCTATACCACTTCGAAAATCTATATTTGAACCTACTATTGATTACCTCTATAATTTATACTTCTCCAGAAGTCAGATTGCCCAACGGTTTTTGAGCGCTGTTTACAAATTGCCTTTAGCAATTACCGCGGTTTTTGTATTAGGCTTACTTTTAAATTTTTGGGTTTACTATTTTCCTTCCCCCCAGTTAATCGTTTGGATGAATGAATCTGTTCCCTACCAGTTCGTCGATCAAAGGGCAGTTGCGCCTGCTCTCAACTCTAAATGGGCTCAGAGGATACCGGTGCTGCTTAATGATTCCTTTGCTCAGGCACTGGAGAGTCGTAGTTCTGAGTATCCAGAATCAGATTCGACTGGTTTAAATCGCAAAGTTAATCCACGAGTTATTACCTATTTTAATGGAGTAACCTTAGACGACGCTATAAAGTCAAATCCCAAGATTGATGCAACTGCCCGCCAAATAGTCGGCAATGAACAGAATAGTAAACAAAGGGCCTATTTGCTTTACAAGTGGGTGAGTCGCACCATAGAATACGATTATGATAAGGCAGTTCTTATCAGTAGCAATACTAAAGGTATCCAATCCGGATCAATCGTCGCCTTCGAAACGAGAAAAGGAATCTGTTTTGATTATTCAAGTCTTTACATATCAATGTGCAGGGCAGTTGGCTTGAAGGTGCGGCTTGTTACAGGGCTTGCCTACAGCGGAGTTAACTGGGGAGATCATGCTTGGAATCAGGTTTATATGCCCGCTGAAGGCAGATGGATTAATGTTGATTGCACTTTCGGCCTCAACGGCAATTATTTCGACCAGCGCAATTTTAGCCTTGATCATCGATACGCAGAAATCCAGGGTGAGTGGTGACCCTATTAGGCTGGCATAGGGATCGTTTGGCTATGGGAAGGACTCACGGGAGCCTCTGGAGATTGGAGAGGATTAGGTACAATTTGAGAGCATGAAGCTGGAATTTTAGAAAAACGGAGGAATTTGTTACCTTTACAAGGGGAAAATAAATAAGTTATAATGCAAAGGCCTCCAAAAACAGAAAATAAGATAATAAAATAGCATAATATGGTATTTTATTAATAATACAGACATATAAATAATTGTGGATGATTCCGAAGAAAGGGGTCTTAGAGATTGAAAAAGCACATTATCACCATTATCAAACCTAATTTAGTCCGGGATAAAGATCAGATTAATTGCAGAGAGTGTGCCACATCTTGTCAATCAGCCTGCAAAACCTCTTGTACAGTGGGTAACCAGGTATGTAAAAAAGCCAATATCTAAGAGATTAGAGATTGGGGGGCGAAAGCCCCCTTTTTTATTTGGATTTCGGTCTTTGTGGCTGTAGCAGCAGCCATTTAGGGATAAGGGAGATAGAATTTGGTATTGCCGCGAGAATATGATTTTGATGCTAATCTGCATTTGTTTAAGCACGGGGAACTAAATATTTTGCTGGATGTGAACAGCGGAGCTATTCATGTTCTGGACGACTTAAGCAGCTGCTTTATTGATAGATTGCAATATTATAAAGGTGATACAGATTCGGTACTTGCAGAGCTGTCAAGCATGTATGGCAGTAATGAAGTGCTCGAAGTCCTTCGAGATATTGAGGACGCCCGTGACGCGGGATCCATTTTTACACGGGAGGTTCAAATAGCGGTTGATTGGTCAAATCTCTCTATTAAGGCGTTGTGTCTGAATGTGGCCCATGCCTGCAACATGAAATGCCATTACTGCTTCGCTAGTCAGGGAGATTTTGGCATGAAGCCCAGCCTGATGTCTTTTGAGACGGGAAAGAGGGCACTCGATTTTTTGATTACCCACAGCGGGAAGGTCAAGAATCTGGAGATAGATTTCTTCGGAGGAGAGCCTCTCTTAAATGTAGAGGTAGTAAAAAATTTGGTCATCTATGGCCGTGAAATGGAAATCAAACACGGCAAAAAATTTAATTTTACTCTTACCACCAACGCCCTGCTGCTGGAGGATGATATCATTGATTTCATAATCGATAACGATATCAGTGTCATTTTAAGTTTAGATGGGCGTCCCGCTACTAATGACCAGCATCGGATCTTAAATAACGGAACAGGGAGCTACGATTCTATTGTACCCAAGATCAAAAAGATAGTTGAAAGGCAGCCAGTCAGTTATTACATAAGGGGGACATTCACCCGGCACAATCTTGACTTCTGCAATGATTTACAGCACATTATTGAGCTGGGATTCGATGCGGTTTCCCTTGAGCCAGCAGTGGGTCCTAAAAATCCCTGGAGCATTACGACTGAAGATCTTCCCCGGGTATTGAACGAATATGATCGCCTAACCGATATACTCTGTTCATATTACCAAAGCAACCAGAACATTCATTTTTTTCACTATAATTTGGATCTTCAGACAGGACCATGTTTGGCCAAGCGCTATTCGGGATGCGGGGCCGGAGTAGAATACCTGGTCGTTACACCGGAAGGCGATGTGTATCCTTGTCATCAATTTGTAGGTGAAAGCGAATTCCTGATGGGAAGTATCTTTGATGATGAGTTGGATGACCAAATAGCCCAGAAATTTGCTGGTAATCGTTTGGGGAATAAAGATCATTGCATTAGGTGTTGGGCACGGAACTATTGTGGGGGAGGATGCCATGCTAACGCTTACCACGCCAATGGTGATATGAGTATCCCGGATCCAGTTAGTTGTGAGATGCACCGCAAGAGAATCGAAGGGGCTATATACTTGGAACTTATCAAAAGAATGGAAGGAAACATAGACTGAAGAAAAAAGCAGGAATTTTGCCAAATGTTGTAGAAGGAATACAGGATTATAAATTATGGGGAGTTTTTATGGAGAATTTTAGAAAGTTTTGGAGCCGGTGGGGACCGGGCTTGGTGGGGCTCTTCCTGATCATATTTGTTTGGTGCTTTGGAATCCGTACTCCTGCCTATTCGGTAACCGTCGATGGGAACAAAGCGTTGGTGGTGTCTGATAAAACGGGTGCCAAGGACGCCATTGCTCAGTTGCAAGACAGTGAAATAAACAAACGGATTGATATAAGCCGGACTTTTGCTAAACGCAGGGATATTTTGGTAGGCGACCAGATCATGGCCGCCTTGGATTATGCATTACAACCCAAGATTATGGGCGCTACAATTATGGTTAATGGCCAACCGGTAGTGTATATGGAAAATAAAGAGGTGGCCCAGCAGCTGCTGGATAAACTACAGCAGGAATATACTGTAGTTGATACCGGGCAAAGTCTTCTTTCAGTAGGTTTTGCCGAAAACGTTCAAGTTGTGGAAGGAAACGTAGCAGCCGCTTGGATTATTGATTCCAATAATGCCTGGAATCTAGTTAATCTTGGTACTAAAACACCCCAAATATATAAGGTCAAACAAGGAGATTCACTTTGGAGTATAGCCCGGGCTAATGATATGTATGTGACTGATATTGTGGCCAGCAATAACATCCGAGAAGACAGTATCCTGGCTTTGGGTCAATCCATAATTCTGAGTAAACCTACACCCCTTATTACTGTGGTGGCCGAGGTAGAGGGTAATGAAAATGTTGCCATACCTTATGAAACCATAACCCAGAATGATAACTCGATTAATGGGATAAAGGTAAAAACCGAGGGCAAGAACGGAGAAAAATTTGTTGCCTACACGGCAACACTACGCAATGGGATCATAGAAAACAAGAACGTTCTTGAGGAGAAAGTAATTAAAGCGGCTGTCGATAAAGTAATTGTCAAGGGACGCTCTGTTCAAGTCGCTTCACGTGGTGGAGGAGTAACTACCGGGCGGTTGATTTGGCCGGTAAGCGGTTCTATTAGTCAATCCTATGGACGTGGACATACCGGGCTTGATATTGCCGGACCAATTGGATCATCTATACTGGCGGCTGATGGCGGAACAGTTTCCTTTGCCGGCTGGCAAGGGGGTTATGGCAACTTCGTTATTATCAATCACGGGAATGGAATAGTCACTCGCTATGCCCACTGTACCAAGCTTTTGGTCAAAAGCGGTCAGCGGGTTGGCCAGGGTCAGACTATAGCCTTAAGAGGTTCTACTGGGCATAGTACCGGCCCCCACCTCCATTTTGAAGTAATGGTTAACGGAGCGTTCCGCAATCCGATAAGCTATTTGCGCTAGTTTGATAATCGGAACCCTGATCGAATCGCTGATCAGGGTTCTTATTTATGGGCTGAGGGAGGAAACATAGTCACAATGTATGACGTAATAATTTTAGGAGCTGGGCCAGCCGGACTAACCGCAGCTATTTATACCAGCCGGGCTTGGCTTAAAACAATGGTGCTCGAGTCCGCTTTAATAGGCGGGAATGCGGCAATTGCGGATCAGATTGATAATTATCCAGGATTCCCTTTCGGAGTCCTGGGCGGAGAACTAATGGATAACTTTCGTCAGCAGGCGGAGCGTTTTGGGACTGAGATACGTTTCGAGGAAGTTATCAGTATTGATAACGTTCCCGGTGGTAAAAAGGTGATTACTACTGATAACGAATATATCGCCAGAGCAGTCATTATCGCTACGGGTGCAAGACGCCGGGCACTGGAAGTTGAAGGAGAACAGGAATTTTTGGGGCGTGGAGTATCTTATTGCGCCACCTGTGATGGTGCATTCTTCCGGGATAGTAAGGTAGCGGTTGTGGGCGGTGGTGAATCTGCCCTCAAAGAGGCCTTATATCTAGCTGACATTGCTGCAAAGGTTTATTTAATTCACCGGCGGGAAGAGTTTCGTGCTGGTCCAAACACTGTTGAGAAAATAAAAAATAACCAACGGATTGAATGCAAGTTGAACCGGGTAGTCAAAAGAATCGAAGGCGATAGTGTAATGCGAGCGGTTATTCTTCAGGATGTTCGGTCTGGAGATGAAGAAACTTTAGAAGCAGAAGGCCTTTTCGTTAGTATTGGTCTAGTTGCAGATTCGGACTTCACCGAAGAACTGGATACTACCAGCGATGGGTACATTGTAACCGACCGCAATATGCAAACCTCGGTTGAAGGAATTTTCGCAGCCGGGGATATTCGCGACAAGCATACCCGGCAAATTGCTTCTGCAGTCGGCGATGGTGCCCAGGCAGGAATGGCAGTAACTGAATACCTTAAAGAATAGCAGCCGTGCCAGTATTTGCTTAACCTCAAGCCCTGACATCCATTGTATAATCAATGGGTAAACCGGATGAGGGGAGAGGGGTACCATGTTCGGTGCCAAGTTATCTGATAACGCGGGATTCTTATTTGGTATTTTTGTACTTGCAGTACTCGTTTACTATATTTCACGATCAGGATTGTTGCCAGGCCAATTTAAGCAGAGCCTGTTTAGATTCATGGTGGCTCAGGAAACTCAGCTACGGACGGGAGATTGGGAAGAAACAGACACAGCCCATTATAAGATCAGATATTTACCTCAAGATCAGTATTGTGTAAAGTTAGTTAGTGAAGCGGCAGAGGATGCCTATACAAAGGTTACAAATCAATTAGGCCGGGAGCCTCGTAAACAAACCACCATCGTAATTTACCCAGACAATGCTAGTTTGGCAGCCAGTTTTGGTTGGGACAAAAACGAGAAAGCACTGGGTGTATACTGGGGTGGGACTATCAGAATTTTATCACCGAATGCATGGCTGGCTAATATTGGTCAACGGGATCGGTTTATCAAGGAAGGCCCTATGGTGCATGAGTTTACCCACCTGATGGTTGATGAAATAACCAGAGGTAACTATAATCGTTGGTGGACTGAAGGAATTGCCCAGTATACAGAGCGTGACATAACCGGCTTCCAATTTGCCAGTCCATTCAAGCAAAGTTCGGATCTTTATTATTACCAGTTAGAAAACCTGGAGAAGAACTATGACCGCCTCGACCAACCGGTGGCATATTGGGAATCTCTTCAAATAGTGGATTATATAGATGCAGAATACGGTGCAGATAAAATCTATTCAATTAATGATAACTTATCTAAAGGGGAATCGATGTCCAAGGCGGTAGAGAACGCATTAAGCGTAGACTACGCAACGTTTTCCGGGGAATTTTACGATTACCTGGAAAACAAATAGGAGAGGTGTAGAGCTTGCAAGGAAGGTTAATAATCGAGGGTGGATATCCTTTGCGGGGAAAGGTAAAAATAAGCGGGGCTAAAAACGCGGGATTGGTTTTGATTGCGGCCAGTATCATGGCGGATGGTGAGACTATCCTGGACAATGTACCTCGTATCTGTGATACCGAAGTCATGGTGGAGATGCTTAACGAAATGGGTGCCATTGCGTCCTGGAGAGATGACGGCAGCCTGTCTATTTGTCCTCCTCGCCACGACATGAAGGTAGAGACGCCTATAGAACTATCAAAGAAACTTCGGGCATCTAACCTCTTTTTGGGTGCTTTACTAGGCCGGCAGGGGAAAGCTATTGTTTCGTTGCCGGGTGGTTGTGACATTGGATCTCGCCCTATGGATTTGCATATCAAAGGGGTTCGAGCCTTAGGAGCGGAAATAGAAATTGAGCATGGCTGCATTTACGCCCGCGGAGAACAGACCCACGGGGCTAGAATTTACCTAGACTTCCCAAGTGTGGGGGCTACCGAGAATCTAATTATGATGGCATCAAAAACGCTGGGACTGAGTATAATCGAGAACGCAGCCAAAGAACCGGAGATAGTCGACCTGGCCAACTTCCTGAACTCTATGGGAGCTAAAATACGCGGGGCAGGTACGGACGTGGTAAAAATAGAAGGAGTGCCTACCTTAAAGGCGGGTCGGTATTCGATCATTCCCGATAGGATTGAGGCGGGTACGTATATGATTGCGGCTGCTATATCGGGCGGAGAAGTTATAGTTGAAAATATTATTCCTACCCATCTGCATCCCATAATTGCCAAGCTCCAAGAAATCGGGGCAATAGTTGAGGAGACCGATCAAGGGATTTTGGTCAAGGCAGGGGGGCGAATCCATAGAGCAGATATTAAGACCCTGCCTTACCCGGGATTTCCCACCGATATGCAATCCCCGATGCTGGCGATTTTGTCACTGGCCGATGGAACTAGTGTAGTTGTGGAAAATGTGTTTGAGAACCGTTTTCAGATAGTCGAAGAGCTCAACCGAATGGGTGCTAGGATAAAGCTGGAAGGGCATACAGCGATTGTAGAAGGAGTTGAAGCCTTGTACGGAGCTAATGTTAGGGCTACTGACTTGCGGGCAGGGGCAGCTTTAGTATTGGCAGCACTGGCCGCCCATGGTGTAACAATCATTGAAGATGCCATTCATATTTTTCGCGGTTATGAGAATATAACCCAGAAGCTAACCGATTTGGGAGCGCACATAAAATAATATAATAATAGAAAACGAATATAGGCCAGGGCGATCTAATGCCCTGGCCTATCCTGTGTCAACTATATTTGTCACGCGTTTTAGTTTAGACTGGGCAAAATAGGCGTAGGAGATCGAAATGAAATACCGGATCATATCGGTAGGTAAAATCCGCGAACCGTTTTACCTGCAGGGTATCAATGAATATTTGAAGCGGTTGGGCCCGTACGTTAGCATAAATCTTCATGACGGATTGGAAGAGAAGATATCTCCCCGTGCCGGGAGCAAGGAAATTGAGAAATGTCTGCGCAAAGAAGGGGAACGGATCCTATCCCTGGTGGGGAACAATGAGTCAATTATAATTCTCGATATCCAGGGAAAAATGTTCAGCTCAGAGGACTTCGCCGGTCAAATCCAGACCTGGAACCAGTTGGGGATTAATAGGGTAAATCTGATAATCGGCGGCTCCTATGGCTTGGATAACGAGGTAAAGCTCAGGGCTGATCAGATTATTTCTTTTTCTAAAATGACTTTTCCACACCAAATGGCAGTTCTGATCTTAACGGAGCAGATTTACAGGGGATTTAGGATAATTAAAGGCGAACCTTATCACAAATAAAAAGCGCCATCATATTAGCTGTTTGATGGATGAAACAGATAAATAGGGGTAAAACAATAATACACCAGCCAAGGAGTGATTATATGAGTCTTCACCACTCAGAAAATGATGAACTGGCCACCTTTGCCGGGGGATGCTTTTGGTGTATGGTAGCGCCTTTTGAACATGTACCTGGAGTTATAAAAATTGTATCCGGTTATACAGGCGGACATTCTTCAAATCCTACTTATGAACAAGTATGCAGCTTGATTACTGGGCATTATGAAGCTATACAGGTAACCTTTGATCCGAAGTTGGTCGATTATGCGGATCTCCTTGATATATACTGGCAGCAGATAGACCCAACCGATTCCGAAGGTCAGTTTTATGACCGGGGACCATCCTATCGCCCAGCCATCTTCTATCACAATCAGAGGCAGAAAGAGGTTGCCGAAGCCTCCAAACTGCAGTTGGAGGCAAGTAGTCGTTTTAGAAAACCAGTAGCCGTTAAAAACCTACCAGCTGATAATTTTTACCCGGCTGAAGAGTACCACCAGGA
>CAZOZX010000067.1:0-10983 GCA_964584415.1 uncultured Syntrophomonas sp. | reverse complement strand
CTGCACAGTGGATTGGGGTAATAGGCACATCCATCTCTTTACCCCTGCGATTAATAGTAAACAGGATCGAATTTGCCCCTTGCCGGTCAATTACCTGGGCCAGATCCATTTCGGTGCTGACGGTTTGTCCCCCGGCTTTAAGAATCAAATCCCCTATTTCGATCCCGGCATCACGTCCCGGATAAAACTTCTGACTCCCGTCACCGGTTATCGGGGCAAAGCCGACCACCATTATACCGTTGGATTGCAAAAAGACTCCGATGGAGTGTCCTCCCACTACCACCCTCTTGGGCGGCACGGATTGGATTTCAATAGATTTAATCGGTATTAATCCCCACAGATTGAGACTGATGTCAGCTGTACCCGGCTTTAGGGCCATAATCTCATAACCGTCTGCACTGCGGGAAATGCTTACCGCAGGGTCCTCTCTGGCAGCAAAAACATTACGGATGGGCCCAACCCTCAATTCCAATGAGCGCTGTACTTTTTCCGAAAGTCCCAGATTTATGAGGCTGGTCTCCCCCACCACCATCTTCTGAGTGGCTGGAAGCCGCAATATGGTTTTCACCTGGGGATTAAGGCATAGGGCTAAAAATAGCAGTGATAGGACAATACCGATCTGGGGACGAAATCTATTCAAAAAGCATTTCCTCCTGAATTTTTTCAGTATATTGTCCCCTTGTCCCCGCCGTAATATACTGAAATATCCAGTAGTGACCTGCTGTTTGAGTTGTTAATTCTATTTGATTTTGGAATTCTTTTTAGCTGAGGAAATCATAGCTTGGGCGTGCTCCAGGGTGAGAGAGGAGTAACCATCCCCATCCAGCATGCGGGCAATTTCAATTGTTTTTTCTTCATCACTGAGGGGTTTAATCATAGTAAAGGTCCGGCCCTCAGATACAGATTTAGCGACAATGAAATTTTGCCGGCCATAGCTGGCCACCTGGGGTGAATGGGTCACTAATATCAACTGATGCTGCTGGGAGAGTTCATCTAGTTTACGGGCTACCGAATTCAAGGCTTCTCCCCCTAATCCAACGTCAATTTCATCAAAAATTAGGGTAGGAGTTCTGTAAACGTCCGCAAGGGCAGTCTTAAGAGCCAGGATGAAACGCGATATTTCACCGCCTGAAGCGATCTTGCCTACCGGTCTCAATTCCTCCCCCGGATTGGGTGAGAACATGAACTCGGCTTCATCCATTCCCTTACTGGTGGGTTTGTCTGTAACACTCAACCTGACCTCAAAAATTAGGTTAGGCATATTCAGGTCCAAAAGCTCTCCGCGTACTTTTTTCTCAAGTTGGGCAGCCCCCTGGCGGCGATATTCACTGAGCTGTCCAGCTTTTTGTGAATAATCAAGCCTTATCTGCTCAATTTCTTGCTGAAGCTCATCTACCCTTCCCTCACTCGCCAGCAAGGTCTGTTTTTCCTCCCGAGCCGCATCCAAGTGACTGAGAATGTCCCTAATGCTATCGCCGTATTTGCTTTTAAGGCGAGATATCGTATACAGACGATTCTCTATTTCTTCGAGTTGACCTGGCTCAAAATCCAAATCTCTGCCAAACTCTGTTACCTGCCCGGAAATCTCCTGGAGGGAAAAATATATATTTTCCAACGGTTCTATCAGTGAAGCGAAGAAGGTATCATTTTGTAAAGAATGGGCTACATCCAGTCCGGTGGCTATCTGGTCGTGGGCACTGGGCACCTCCCCTGAACTATGGATCAACGCCAGTATCTGCTTGGCCCCTTGCAGTAATTTCGCAGCATTCTTGATTCTATCGCGTTTCAACATTAACTCTTCTTCTTCATCTTCACGCAGCCCAGCGGTTTCTATCTCTTTTATTTGATAGTCAATAAAATCCAACCTCTGGTTTCGATTTTGATAATAATGTCGTAGTTCTTCCAGCTGTTTTTCTTTGCTTGTCAGCAAACGGTAACTGGCAGCTACTTCATCCAGCAATCCGCTGGTTTCACCTGCAAATCCGTCTACATAATCAATGTAATAGGCTGGCTTAATAATATTTTGGCGGTCATCCTGGAGATGCATATCCACCAGATAACCACTTAAAGCCTTTAAGGCAGCAACGGTCACCGGACGTCTGTTTATTCGGGCGGTCGATTTGCCGCCCGGGTGAATCTCCCGGCTCAATATTACGGCAGCAGCTTCTTCATCCTCATCCAGCAAGCCCTGCCTGGATAAAAAAATGCGAGCATCATCATTGCTGCTCACATCAAAGACTCCCTCGACTATAGCCTTGCGGCCGACATCCCGAATGAAGTCATTATTGATCCGATCACCCATTAATAAACCCAGGGCATCGATAATTATCGATTTACCGGCGCCAGTTTCTCCGCTCAGCACGTTAATGCCACGAGTAAACTGGATTGACATTTCGTCTATCAGCACAAAATTGTTTACATATAATTCTTCCAGCATAATCTACATCAGACCCTCGAAGTAGTTTGTCACTTCCTTAAGAAACTTTCTGGCCCGTACCACCAGGAAAATCGTATCATCGCCGGCTACTGTACCTAGTATGTGAGGATTGTCCAGCGCGTCGATCAAAGAGCCTATCGATTGGGCCGCACCTGGAAGGGTTTTTATTACAATTATATTTTCACTTGAGTCCAGGCTTATCACCGAATCGCCAAAAACCCGTTTTATTCTTATTTGAGATTGCAAAGGCACTTTATTTTCCGGCCATGCATAACGATAACCATTGTCGGCTGGGACTTTCAGCAATCTTAATTCCTTAATGTCCCTCGAAACCGTAGCCTGGGTCACATCAAATCCTTTGTCCCGTAAAGCCTCACAAAGTTCCTCCTGGGTACTGATCCGCTCACTTCCTAGAATCTCTCTAATCGCAAAATGTCTTCTGGATTTCATGGCAGTTCCCCTTTCAACCGGACTAATCATTGTGACTTTACGGCTGGTTATCAATAATTATCATCACGATGCAGGCGTTTTCTTATGGTTTTGAAGAAATGTCTCGGTTTCATGTTAACCAGGCGTAATTTATTTTCAGCCATCCGAATAGTAATGGAGGAGTTTTTCCTAACATCTATGCTTATTTGCCCATCAATCGATACATAGATCTGTTCCCCATCAAGGGGTGTAATATCAATATGTTTTTCCGCAGCGATGACCAGCGGGCGTTTATTTAATATGTATGAATTAACCGGGGTAAGAACAAACACATCCAAAGCGGGGTCAATAACCGGCCCGCCGCAAGATAACGAATATGCGGTAGAGCCGCTGGGGGTGGCTATAATTATTCCATCTCCCCGGTATACTCCGTGTTTAAATCCCTCTATTTGAACATCCAAAGATAATACGCGCGGACACTTGGATTTAACACTCACCTCATTGAGGCTGAAATAATCACCTAATATTGTATCGTCCTGATTCACGATGACCTTCTGCAGCATTCTTTCCTCGATCTCGTAATCTTGGTTGAGAAAGCGCTGCAGGTGATACTCCAACTCAGCTGCCCGGATATTGCTGAGAAAACCTACGGTCCCCATATTCACACCTAAGATCGGTATATTGCGGTCAGCATACTGGCGCGCGGCCCGGATCATGGTCCCATCTCCACCCAGAACGATTATGGAGTCGAACTCTTCTGTGGTTGCATCTTCGCTGCTGCTATCAACCAATACCTCATTACCCCAGCGGCGAAGCAGCGAAGCCACCCTTTCACCCATTTCCACGGTATCCGTAAGCCTTTTATTATTTACCACCAATACCTTCACTTACTTATGCCTCCAAAGCGTTATGAGCCCTCATAACTATTTCTTCTGTATCTCCAGTATATTTGGAAGGGGCAGGGTTCTTCAATAAATGAATAAAATACTCAATGTTTCCCTTGGGGCCTTTGATCGGGGAAAAGCTTGCCCCAACACAGTATAAACCTGCTTTCTCGGCCGCATTTATACATTTTTCCAGCACGTCACGGTGAATCTTAGGATCCTTTACTACTCCATTTCTCCCAACTTTATCTTTCCCGGCTTCAAACTGCGGTTTTATGAGAGTTATAACCTCTCCCTGCTCTTTCAGCATTCTGCTTAGTACCGGATAAATAATAGCAGTTGATATAAAAGACACGTCCATAGTGATAATATCAACCAATTCTCCCAGTTGCTCAGGATCAAAATATCGGATATTGGTACGTTCTATTACCGTTACCCGAGGATCATTACGCAGTCTCCAATCCAATTGGCCATAGCCTACATCCAAAGCAAATACTTTGGCTGCTCCATTTTGCAGGGCGCAATCGGTATAACCACCTGTTGATGCACCTACATCGAGAACGACTTTACCATTAAAGTCTAAATCAAAATCCTTGATGGCCCCTTCTAGTTTATAGCCGCCCCGGCTCACATATTTTAACCTTCGGGACTCAATTCGCAGTTCAGCGTTTTCTTCCACTTTTGCACCGGGCTTGTCGGCTTTGACTCCGTCGCTATATACCTCGCCGGCAATAATCATGGCCCGGGCTTTTTCCCTGCTTTCGGCCAGCCCCCGCGCATATACCAGGTTATCCAACCTAATTTTGGCCAATTTTACGCCACTCCAGTGCAATTCGGTTATTAAGATCAGGCCAACGGCTGTAAATGCGTTCTGCAACAGACTCTGCTTCCATATTCAACAGTTCCCATAATATATCCACCCGGCCTTGCTCGACAAATTCATCCGGGATACCGATGCTCAAGACATCGGCAGGCAATTTTCGTTCCTGTAACATCTCGGTTAAGGCGCTGCCAAAACCACCGGCTACCGCGTTATCTTCAAGGGTCACGATCCTTTTAAATCGGCTGCCTATTTTATTAATGAAATCCATATCAAGCGGTTTAATAAATCGAGCATTGACTAATTCCACACTTATTCCTTTATCAGCTAATAACTCTGCCGTTTCTCTGGCAACCGTCACTGCACGGCCTACCGCTACAAATGCCAGATCCGTTCCGGAGGAAATGACTTCGGGCACCCCAATCGGAATAATAGAAGGTTCTTCGCTTACAACCGCTCCCTCACCTGCACCACGGGGATACCTGACAGCCACAGGAGCATTGGCCGCCAAAGCGGTATGCATCATGTCAACCAACTCTTTTTCATTACTGGGAGCCATGATAATGAGATTGGGAATGGGCCTAAGGTAGGATAAATCGAAGACCCCCTGATGGGTGGGACCATCCTCGCCAACCAGGCCTGCCCTGTCAATGGCAAATACCACGGGCAGGTTCTGAAGGGCAACATCATGAATAATCTGATCATAGGCTCTTTGCAGGAAAGTCGAGTAAATACTCACCACCGGTTTTAAACCAGCCCGGGCCATTCCTGCTGCTAAGGTGACGGCATGCTGTTCGCAGATGCCGACATCAAAAAATCGTTCAGGATATAACTGAGCATATTTACTCAAGCCGGTGCCGCTGGCCATAGCGGCAGTTATTGCTACAATTCTCTTGTCACGTCCGCCCAGATCAGCCATATAGTCGCCGAATATTTCGGTGTAGGTCTTGAGCGGCTTTTTGATTTGCAGTCCGGTGACCGGATTGAACGGCCCGACCCCATGGAAGACGTCCGGATTTTGCCGGGCAGGTTCATACCCCCGGCCTTTTTCAGTGATGGTATGTACTAAAACCGGTCCTTTCATTTTACGAGCATTGGCTAATACAGGAATCAAAACGTCGAGATCATGCCCATTGACCGGGCCTATATAATGAAAACCAAGTTCTTCAAACCAAATGCCCGGAACCATAAGATATTTAACCGTATCTTTGAGACGGCCTGCTGCTCTGGCAATATTAGGACCTATGCCGGGAATGCGGGTCAAAACATTACCTACCTCTTCTTTGGTGCGATTGTAGGAAGGGTCAGTGCGCAGCCGGTTGAGGTAACTGGACATTGCTCCCACATTCTTGGAGATGGACATCTCGTTATCGTTCAATATTACGATTAAGTCGCAGCCTTCCTGCCCACCGTGATTCAAGGCTTCGTAAGTCATTCCGCCAGTCATGGCCCCGTCACCCGTTACCGCTACAACCGAATAGCTCTGTTTTTGAACATCTCGGGCCAGGGCCATTCCTAAGGCAGCCGAAATCGAGGTACTGCTGTGTCCGGTATTGAATGCATCATAGGGTGACTCCTCGAATTTAGGAAATCCGCTGATTCCGCCAAACTGACGCAGGCTGGACATTCTGTCTTTACGTCCGGTCAAAATTTTATGGGTGTAACTCTGGTGTCCAACGTCCCAAATGATCTTATCATTGGGCGTATCGAAGACATAATGCAGGGCAAGGGTTAATTCGACTACCCCTAAGTTGGCCGCCAGGTGTCCGCCGCAGGCGGCTACACTGTCAACTAACATTTTCCTTATCTCGGCTGCCAAAACGTACATGTCGGCAACTGAAAGCTTTTTGATATCCCGGGGAGAGTTTACCCGGTCTAATATCCCGTCCACGCGGTCACCTTCTGTCCCTAAATAATTCCAACCCGGTGAGTTTCTCCCACCATCCTAAAATTACCGCAACTTCAAAAATAATGGCATTGGCATTGCGGATAGCCAGGCTTTTGCCTATGGCCTTGCCGCCAACCATTATTGCGGCTATGAAACTGGTCATAGCTGCTCCAGCCAAAACCAGGTCTTGAAGCGCAAACATCTGGGTTAAATTATATATAATACCAGCTCCAACTGCACCACTTAAAGTTCCGGCAATATCTCCGCCGACATCGGCGGTATAGTTGGCCACTACACTGGCATTTTTAGTTATTTTAACCGCTTGGGAAGCTCCAAATACTTTTTTAGCCGCCTTGGCATTAAAAGGCGGCAATTGTGCTGCCGTGGCAGCAGTTCCTACCATATCAAAAAGTATTCCGGCAATAATAATCACCAATAATAAAACAAACGCAAGCAGAGTGCTGTTCACCGCCCTTACCAGGGCTTCTGAACCGATACTGACAACCAGCGCTGTGAAGAAGGTGAAGAAAGTAACTATTAAGCCTGATAATAGGCTGCTTTTCAATTGACCTGTCAATATATTTCCACCCTAAAACAATTCCAAAGTAATTTAGCAAAAGGTAGTTTATCAAGTAAACGTTGTGACATAGGTCCAGCAGGTTTTCCCCGCAGGTCTCCCACTTGTTGCCAGATGGGCGGTTTCCCTTTACGCCTGCTACGTGCCGTCACCGCACACGTTTGTTGGATTACCACTAAGTACACACTTTAATCCTTGATAAACCATGCTATGGCGCACACAGTCTAGGAGTTTTCCTCAACAACCCACATCAATCTCTAGCCTCTTTTGCAGCTTACAATTTCAAGGCAGGCGGTAATGCCTCGGCCAAGGCATTATCGCCCTTTGATGCCTATCCGCTATAGCCACTCAAGGCAGGCTACACTGCACCCAGTTCCGCCCGGAATGCAGGTTTTCCCGCGCTTCCTTGCGGTCAGCGCGAGCCTCCATGGATGTGGGGTCATGCCCGCATGCCATTGCGGATTGCCCCAACACCCTTAACTCCCAGCAGCGACCCCCGACTGGGCGTCGCAAGCCGCTACCAGAAGCTTCATCGATGTGCCCTTGATGGATTTTTAGGCCCGTCTTCAAAACTAGCAGAGTTGACTAGAATACTGCAACCTTTTGCCGGTAGTTTCTCGATGAGTATTATATCATTTTTGGGTTTATAGTACCAATCCGCGGTTTGGCGCACTCTGCCCTTATTCTCACTATGACAGGTTTAAGATCGAAAGGAATCATTATTATCGTCGATTATCTCTGCCATAATCATCGTAGGTAAGGATTTTACAGGATTCTGATAATATAAAAAAAACCCGGTCAGATTGACCGGGTTAAACATGTGCAATTATATTTCCCTACTAAGTACTATGATGCAGATGATAGAGGCCACTTGTCATAATCTTCGCGGACTGCGGCTGGTTTCCCTCGAACTTGATCAGGGTTCAGAGAAATACTTCCGCTCTTACTGAAACACCGCTGCCATTCTTCACAGATTTCCTGGATCGACAACATAGGATGAAGCTCAAATTCTCCGTACAGCTCTTCCAATGCCTGCAGATAGGATTCTACACCGCCGAAGAACGGATCGGCTTCTTCGGACATAACCGGATCAAATACCCGCTGCCATTCTTCACAGACCTCAGCGGTCGATAGCTCTGGTGTATCGAATGATCCGTATACATCCTGGATTGTGTCCACGTAGGAATCAATCCAATCGCTCATAACGCCCAATTCCTTTGCCATAAAATTCACCTCCCATCTTTAAATAGATTTGATAAACCAGGATCGACTATCCTTTGTGAACTTTTGCACATGGTTTACCTCTGCGCTTAGTATAATACTTGTGTCCAGATAAGCAACCTTCATCCTTAACGGTAATGTCTATTCACGGGCATATCATGACCATTTTTCTGATTCTTGCGACGAATGCTTGTCTTTAGTCGCCATTCCTAAAATATACGGCCCCATGATTGATCAAACGCACTACAGGGGCGCAATACCCGGGCATAGAAAATGCTAATGGGGATACTCTAGTAATGATGAAATAAATTGCGAAAGGAGTCCGGGTATGGAGATTGATAAGAAACAGCATCTGAACATACTATTATTTAGTGGTGATTACGATAAATGTTTGGCCGCCATGATCCTGGCTAACGGAGCCATGGAGAAGGGTATGACTACAACCATATTCTGCGCGTTTTGGGGTTTATTTTTGGTGCGGGATAAGGACAAAATCTCCATGCAGGATAAGAACATCCAGGAGAAAATGTTCGCTTCTATAACCCCTGCCAGTGCCGAGCTGCTTCCTCTCTCCAAACTCAACATGGCAGGAATCGGCAAAGCTATGCTATTGGGCATGATGGACGATAACCAGACACCTCATCTACAGGATTTCCTTCAGGGCGCCCGTAAGAAAGGGGTACGTTTCTATGCCTGTAAACTCTCCCTCGAGATAATGGGTTTTAAAGAAGAGGAGTTATTGGAAGGAATAGAGGTTATCGATGTACACACCTATTTGGAAGATGCCGCCAACTCGGCTATCCAGCTTTTTATTTAATAACCGGGGGTAACCACTTAACGATAGTGTTCATAGTATATTTATAAAACTAAGAAAAAAGGATGTACTATGAGCAAAACAGCTGAACTGCAATTAAGGCATGATATCAAGGGTATCAACCAATCGGTGCCGATACTGGGCAAAAAGAAACGGCGTTATATCTATTTGGATAATGCCGCCAGTACTCCCCCGTTAGAACCGGTACTAAGACAAATGAATAATTTTTGGGATTGTTATTCCGGGGTTCACAGGGGTACGGGCTTTAAATCTCTTTTAAGTTCCAGGATATATGATGAATGTCACGATGTAGCAGCTAAATTCGTGGGGGCGGATTTGTCAAGGGATACCGTAATATTCCTTAAAAATACTACCGAAGCCATAAATAAACTCTCCTACCGGCTGGATTTGAATTCCCGAGACATAGTACTGATAACCGCCATGGAACATCATTCTAACGAATTACCCTGGCGGGCTCGTAACCAGGTGCTCAAAATTCCGGTGGATAGCAGCGGACTTCTCGACCTTGATCATATAGAGGATTTATTTCGCAAGTATCCCCGCCGAATTAAACTATTGGCTATTTGCGGTGCCTCAAATGTTACCGGTCACATCAACGATGTTCATCGCCTGGCCAGAATGGCTCACGCTCATGGAAGCCGCATCCTGGTCGACGGGGCTCAGCTAATACCCCATCAATCCTTTGACATGAAGCCCCATTCCCACGGGGATCATATTGATTTCCTGGCGTTTTCCGGGCATAAGATCTTCGCCCCGTTTGGCTCTGGGGTTCTAATCGGTCCCAAGGAAGTATTCGGTGCAGGGAAACCTGAATATCCTGGTGGGGGCACAGTTAAATTAGTGACCAATGATAAGATATGGTGGGCGGCTCCGCCCGACAAAGATGAAGCAGGATCACCAAATGTAGCGGGAGCCTACGGATTAGCTGCCACACTGAATTATCTGCTTAAACTGGGGATGTATGATCTTAGCTGTTACGAAGGACAGTTAACCGACTATGCGCTAGAACAATTACGAACCATAAAGGGTTTACGGATATATGGAGGACAGCCGCGGGTCGGGGTGATAACCTTTAATTTGGCGGAGGTGTCCCATGCCCTGGCGGGAGCAGTTCTTTGTTTTGAGGGAGGCATCGGTTTACGGACCGGCTGTTTCTGTGCGCAGGGGTACGTACGGCAGTTACTTGGATATGAAGAAAGGGATATAAAACCGGATCTCTATGAGCAAAATCAACTCGATAAGATACCGGGAATGG
Organism: uncultured Syntrophomonas sp.; assembly: GCA_964584415.1. Lineage (GTDB taxonomy): Bacteria > Bacillota > Syntrophomonadia > Syntrophomonadales > Syntrophomonadaceae > PHAA01. The sequence continues at coordinate 637 of CAZOZX010000067.1, read as the reverse complement.
TTCGCATAAGTATTGCTGCCTATAATACCCGAGAAGAAATCGATCATCTGGTCAAGTGGTTAAAAGCAATTAACGAAAATAAATTTGAATTCAGGCGGCGTTACAGATTTTTACCCAGCCAGGGTGGCTATTGGCCGGTCGATCTTAATGCCAAAGATTACTTCAATAGTCTCGTAACTGTTTAGATCACATTTTATCTCGAGGGTGAGCAGCAGGTATTAGGAGTCATTCTTTACAGAAACTGCAATAATGAATAGACTTAAGGTAAGAACCTTATACCCAAACAATTGAGTATATGCTCCGGTCAAATTAATCTAGGGGGGTTAGTTATGATAAGAAAGATACTAGTTGCTTACGATGAGGGTAACCAGGCAAAAAAGGCTCTGCAAGCGGCGATAGAGATAGCTCATAATTCAGGGGCAGCTATTTATGTGGTTGCTGCCTACGCTTTACCGGTTGTATACCAAAGCACCGTGTCCCTGGAAGGTATTTATCCCGACAACACTGCCATCATGAAGTTTCTGCAGGAAAACAGCCAAAACCACCTGGCCGCTATTTTAAAGGAAGCGGCCGAAAAAGTACGCCAGGAAAATATCCCGGTGCATACGGAAATCCTGGAAGGCAGTCCGGGAAGGGT
>CAZOZX010000066.1:8906-11515 GCA_964584415.1 uncultured Syntrophomonas sp. | reverse complement strand
ATTATTGTGGCACATTTAAGGCAATAAGGGCATACCGGCAGCCAAAACGAAGGCGTAAGATGGCCGTAGGAGGCATATTTTAGCCTCCATCCCAATAAACTTCGCCTTAGTTCTGCCACAAATATACTTTATTTTGGTAAAAGGAAATCGGTGAGACCAACCAGCAGACTATCAAAATCACCTGGTTGTCACGTAGTCAAACGATAAAGGAGGAAGGATGAATAGAGAGGACGTTTTTAAGGATATAAACGAGAAAGGAATTGAGTTCGTTAGACTGCAGTTTATTGATATTTTTGGGATAATGAAGAGCACATCTATTATGGCCAGTGAATTGGAACGGGCTTTTGCCGGTGAATTGATGTTTGACGGTTCATCCATTGATGGTTTCGCTTCTATTGAAGAATCTGATCAATGCATAGTCCCCGATCCTGAAACTTATGCCATTATGCCCTGGAGACCCAGGGAAGAAGGTGTGGCCAGGATGATCTGCGATGTTTACACAACCGATGGTAAGCCTTTTGCTGGTTGTCCGCGTCACATTCTAAAGAAAGCCTTGCTTGAAGTGGAGCAACTTGGCTTTGAATACAATATCGGCCCCGAAGGGGAATTTTTCCTTTTCCATTCGGATTCCAAAGGCTACCCGCTGTTTAACATCCATGATCAGGCGGGCTACTTTGATCTGGCCCCGGTAGACCTGGGCGAAGATGCCCGCCGCAATATCATTCTTACCCTGAAAAAAATGGGATTTAGTATCGAGGCATCCCACCATGAAGTAGCTCCCGGACAGCACGAAATAGATTTCAAATATAACGAAGCCCTGCGGACTGCTGATAACTGGGTTACCTTTCGTGATGTAGTTAAAAACATTGCCCACCAATCAGGACTATACGCTACCTTTATGCCCAAACCACTGAGCGGCCATAATGGCAGCGCCATGCACTGCAACCAATCTTTGTTCAAAGACCAGGTCAACTTATTCTATGACCCTCAGGATACGTCCGGTTTAAGTGAGTTAGCCCGGTTTTTTATCGGCGGGCTTCTAAAACACGCCCGGGGTATGGCAGCTATAGCCAACCCGATCGTCAATAGCTATAAACGGTTGAAGCCGGGTTATGAAGCCCCCATCAATATTGCCTGGTCAGCCAACAATCGCAGTACGTTGATTCGTGTCCCAGCTGCCCGGGGCAGCAGTACCCGGATCGAATATCGCAGTCCTGATCCAACCGCCAATCCTTATATTCTATTTGCTCTGATGCTCAGGTCCGGATTGGATGGAATCCAAAATAAAATCATGCCTCCCGAACCTATGCTGGGCAATGCTTATCATTCCGACGCCGCCTATGCCACCGGCTGCAAGCCGGAACGATATCCCCGTGATTTGCAGGAAGCCCTGGAAGAAATGGTGTGCGACCCCCTAATACTTGAAACTATTGGGGAACATGTGTTTACCAATTATCTGATACGCAAGCAGGAAGAATGGGATGAATACGCTGAATGTGTACATGATTGGGAAATCCGCAAATATCTTAACCGATTATAAGTGTTACTGCTTTTGTCTGGGAATTGATTCAATTGCCTGGTTATAGATAATCTAATAAAGACCATGATTTGGGGTCGTGGTGGAGTTAAGCCCGCTCGCCGCTGTCCGTAAGTATCATCTATGCCAGGGCGGTGTTTCCTTTATAAGGTTGTAATCGAAAAAACCATACATAGAATTTTCTCGAAACATAAAAGGTTATAAAAAGGGTGATCCAGGTGATATACCATTCCCAGTGTATGTAATTAATGATAGCTGTGTATCTCTCAAATAACACTTCAATTATGGTCATTACCGTACAGAAACTGAAGAAATGCCAAAACTTCCTTAATAGATTTTTCCCTTCCGGGTAATGAAGGTTGAAGACAACGCAAATAGATGGGTATATAAAGTATTCAAAATCGAAACTGGATTCAGTAGCCTTGCTGAATGACCTGACCGGGTATTCCAACAGTCCGTATTGAATAACCAGCAGACCGATTACCCAGGTCAATGTTTGTTTGAAAAAGAAGATCACGATGGCTTCTCTAATCTTATTCTTGGGTACATAACCCAAAAGCATTATTATGGAGATTATCCAGGCGGTTGCCAGGATTATTATTTCTGTAGTCATGATATCTCCCTATTATAGAATTATGTTTAGATGATTCAACTACTTTGGATTGGGTCCTAATCTGTATGTTATAGCTTTCCCTAATTCCCAGTCTTAATAAATTCCTAACTTGGCATATGATTAAAGAATAATAAGAACAGCGAGCAGGGAAGGGGAAGATGCTGTCACAGCGTTAGTTGATCCACCACCAAAATCCAGGTAAATTAGCTGTTTGTTGTTAGTGAACTGTTTTTGTTCCCTGATTTCGTTTTTAACCAGGCTATCAACAACAGCACTCCCGGAATAAGGTACTCAAAGAACAGAGCTACCCCCGGAAAAGTGTGAGGAACACTATGGAACAGGTCGGTTGTGCCCTGATAGAAAACCTGCGAGAAAACCAGCATCAGAATACCAATACTCCAAACCAGGGGACGGTAATCTTTGAGGCCGGCTGCCTGGGCAACTCCATGGCTGATGAAG
>CAZOZX010000066.1:0-8896 GCA_964584415.1 uncultured Syntrophomonas sp. | reverse complement strand
TGGCCCAGGGTGATTTTACCCCAAAAGGCTACGATCCATATGGTCACTAAGACTATCTTGAGGCCTGCCGCGGGAATGTAATCGGCCAGGAAAAAGGTTGAATAGTAGGCATGTGAAGCTACCTTCACCCCCAAGATACCTATGGCGGCTATGGTAGTGAAAGTAATAAAGCCCGCTATCGCCAGGTTTGCGGCTATACCACCCCATAGCGCTTCTTTTCGGCTTTTTACGTAGGGGAACAAAAAAGCTAAGAGGATTAGCTCACCCCGGTAAGCATGAGGAGTCAGGGTGCTCTGCATAATAGTGTTTAGACCAGCCTCGCCGATGGGTAATATAGAGTCGAACTTTATGAAGGGAATGGTTCCCAGTAAGAAAAGAGTAAAAGCAACAATGATGAATACCGAGAAGTACCATATTGACCGGCTGATTATTTCAATCCCGGGTGCTGTTGCATAGGTAGTGGCTATTATCAATAAGAGAGCCACTACCAGGTAAGGAGTTTGGCGGAATATGCCGGTTCCGTATAACAAAGCCAGGCATTCCATGACGACAGTGGAAAATACATAGAATAGGAACAGGACGTAAGCCCAGGCAACTATTTTGCCAATAGTTTTTCCTAATATAATAGGAAGGTATTCGATGAACGTTTTGCCGGGATAGAAAGAACCCAGCCAGACCGATACCAGCACCACATAGAGACCTCCCGGGATAGTAAGGAGGGGCGCCATCCACCCGTCATGGCCGGCGACCGTCACCACCGAAAGCGGAACGAACAATATCCCGGTGGTGGCGTGCAATATAATTAACAATGCAGCCACCATGTAGCCACTAATCCTATAATTACCCGGTTGTCCCGGCACTTAGATTCACTCCTTTATCAGGAAAAAAAGCTGTTCATAAGCTGCGTCACTGGCATAAAGACCGCTTCTATTCCTTGCTTTAAGGTGGGTAGGTTCCACTTGAAGATCAGGTCCAATACATAAACCAGGCTGGTTGACTGAAAAAATGTAATCAAAACTAATTCGCTATAACGCCTGGTCCTGATCAGGTAAGGCAGATTGATGGCCAGAGTTCCTATTATTATTGCTATAATCAGCAGGTTCATACTTGGTTCTCCTCCGTCATTTAGCAGTGAGTGGATCTGAAATCAAGTTCGAATGCAGGATACTACTGGTAACGGCGATTTCGGTTTGAACTTCTGGAAATAAGTCAGGCCAATCCTGGCTTATCTCTTTCCATTGCTCTGGATAAGCGCGGTGAACAGCTTCACCAAAACCAAATACATCGACCTGGTATTCCTGTTGAGCGGCAGCCAGGGCCGCCTGGATGGATTCAGTAACCGCTTGCGCCTGGGCCTGTTCCAAGGCGTCAAAACTCTGTTTATCAGATACCATTACCCTTCCTTCCGCGTCCTCCAGGACGCTGGCAACATTTACATCTATGTGCATGATGACCTGGTTGTCCACCAGCACCGGTTTCAGTTTAGTATTAGCGTGTAGAATCTCAGTGGAAATAAATTTATTGCTGTCGTCCGGGTTGGGAAATTTTAATTGTCCCTGCCTGATTTCGCCCTTTATAAACAGCAGACCCCGGCTTTCCGACTCGTTTAGCCAACCAACCATTTTATCCTGGTTAAATACCGCTGTCCCGTTTAAAGCCAGGTTGTTGGGGGTCTCGGGTACCTCTCCACTCAAAATATCGCCTTCCCGTCCGGCCGCAGATAGGTTGGGCTGGATTTCTACTACAGCTGTATATGGTTGGATACTGTCACTGGACAGAATTCTGACAAACTCACCCAACTGGTTAGGAGCGTAAATTGGAACTGATTCATTGAGCTTAAGAATGTCTCCAATTCTCTGGGCTGGGATTAGCTGCAGAACTCCTTTGGTGTCCATAAGTTCCCGCATATCCCCCCGGCCTATCAGTAACCAGATATCGAAACGCCACTGCGGGTCGCGGGTTAAATAATCCAATATGTCTTTAACGCCTCTGGTACGGGCCAAGTCTTCCGATATAATAATGACCTCGGTATGAGCAAAAAACCGCTGGTTGCTGCTAATTAGGGCCAGGTGCTTAATGGCGTCGTAGAGGTTATCGCCATCTACCACCAGGTTGCGGTAAGCCTTATCAAAATCCAGCCCGCCGCCGCCACCGGTGGTGCCCCTGCTTACCGCTGCCGTGTTAACGGTCTGTACCACTATCCTTACCCCATGTTCTCCGGAAGATTCGATCGCGATACCGTTTACTATGCCCAGGTTCTCAACCTCACGTCTGTCCCAGCACCCTACCTGGGTAAAGAGCAGGCCCAATGTCCATACAATAAGCAGTACCTTGCGGATCACGATTTATCACCACCCTTGTTGCTGCCATTGTCAGGCGGGACGGGTTTCATCCCAGGGGCCTGGCGGCGCCGGTTCAATTTGGCTATTTCGGTGGGACGCTGGTCCATGGCCCACCAGGGAACCCGAATAAAAACATCCTTCAAGTCGGCAAGGTGTAATGGTGCAAGGGGAGCGGTAAATGGTACCCCGAAGGAACGAAGCTTCATGGCATGGATGGTTATAACGATGATCCCTAAGACTAGGCCGTAAAGGCCCATGGTGCCAGCCAGCAGCATCAAAGGGAAGCGCAATAATCTTACGCTGATTCCCAGGTTGTATGATGGGACCGTAAATGAGGCTATACCGGTGGTAGCTACTACTATTACCATCAAGGGAGATACCACGCCGGCTTGAACCCCGGATTGGCCAATAACGATGGCGCCGGCTATACTGACAGTTTGGCCAACCGCCCGGGGGAGGCGTATTCCAGCTTCACGAAGCACTTCGAAGATAAATTCCATTACCAGAGCCTCTACAAGGGCCGGAAAGGGTACCCCCTGGCGGGAAGCAGATATACTGTTGAGCAGCTGGGCAGGTATCATTTCCTGGTGGAAGGTGGTTATGGCTATATAAATGGAAGGCAGCACCAAGGACATGGCGAACGATATATAACGGACCCAGCGGGTGGCAGTGGCCAGGAGGGCTCTTTCATAATAATCTTCCGGGGCAGTCAAGAAGGCGGTGAGTTCAATGGGCAAAATCAGTGCAAACGGAGTCCCGTCGGCTAATATGACTACCCGGCCTTCCAACAGCCCGCCAGCTGCCCGGTCCGGGCGTTCAGTATGGAGCATTTGAGGAAAGGGGGAATAAGGATTATCTTCAATTAATTCCTCGATATAGCCAGTACCGAGTATTCCATCGATATCGATTTTAGCCAATCGCTGTCTGACTTCCTCAATCAGATCCGGGGATGCTATGCCTTTAATGTAGACCAGTGATATATCAGTAGCGCTTACCCGGCCTAATTTATGGGATTCAAAGACCAGGTTGGGGCTGTGGATGATACTGCGAATCAATGCGGTATTGGTTTGCAGCGTTTCGGTAAATCCTCCCCGTGGTCCCCTAACTGTCATTTCCGAGGGAGGCTCGGAAAGGGCGCGCTGGGGGAATGCCCTTATATCTATAACAATGGCTTCACTGAGGCTATCAACCAGCAGTACTACCTGACCACTAACAATAAGGGCAATCAACTCATCTATTTTCTCGGTTTCTTTAACACTGGTACTGGTTAGAAGCGAACCCAGAATCATGTCTTTTAGTGTGTTGACAGGGGGATTCAAGTGGTCAAAAGAGGTTTCCAACATTAACGATTTGATAATATTGTTGTCCAGAATGGTTTTATCCACCGCACCGTCTATATAGACCATGCAAGCCTCATAACCATCCTGCAGACCCAGGTAGAAGCGGCGGAAAACCATATCCCCGCTGCTGCCTAATGTGTTTTGCAGGATATCCAGGTTTTTTTGCAAGTCAGCAGATACAACCAGGCTTTTTATTTCATCCTGGTTGACTGGTTCTTGGGAAGGAGTTTTTGGCTCCGTATTTTTTGTTTTCTGCTTCCTAAATCGCATTAAGGTTCTCCCGTTCATGAATCGTATAATGGCCAGAATTAATAAAATAGGACACCCCCAAAGACCGATCAGGGTGTCCCGCAATGGGAGTAGAAACAATTCATAGAAATAGCTTAACCAACAGCTGGCTGCTTATTCATATCCAGGATGGAGCAATTGATATGTTCCGGCAAAAAAATTCGCCTATGCAAATAACGCAAAGGCGAATATTCATTAGTAGAAATGTTTAAATTCGTGTTTCACCGCTACCTTTGTTAACTCGTAATGATCTGGCTATCCATCATTGGAATCATCACTGCCGCCAATAGGGTCAGTCTCGCTGAAGCCGCCTTGGGAATTGTAACATCCGCAGTTCATGCATATCCATTGTTCTCCGTCATAACTGAAATCTGCCATCTCCCCGCACTCCACACAATATTCCACGATTATGGTTGCTGGCATTAACCGCCACCTCCTTTAGCTTTTGGTGCCATGCACACCAGCGGCAGGTTAGGACTCCATTGCCCAGCTATTTCAGACATCGTATGTTCAGATCAATAAAGTAACGACAGAACGGAACCGAAGTGGGGTTCCCTTGATTTTATTCTAAAACCATGCCAGTTGCCGGTCAACGAAAAATGTCGAGAGAAAATTCACAAATATGATTACTTATTCGAAATGTTTTTTGTCCATCCGCTTAATCGAAAATGTGCCGCGGCTGGTTGCGACTAATGTTCCCTTATCATCGTATAATGCAGAATCAGCCACCGCAGTCCGGTTAGCGGTATAAACAATCCTTGCTGCAGCGGTCAGCTCGTCACCCTCAAAGGCCGAGGACAGAAAGTTGGTGTAGATGTCTACAGTAACACAGGTCCACCCATCAGCGATTATGGCCCAGCCCATAGCTGTATCAGCCAGGGCCGATATGATTCCACCGTGCAGCCGGCTGCGGATAGTGGTATATTCCGGGCCTATCCTCATTCTTATACCAGCTTCTCCCGGGCCTAAATAGGATAGTTTCATCTGCAGAGTCTTAATGGACGGACTCTTATCCCATTGTTTACATAAAAAGCTGAAGTATCGATCATCAATACCTTTATTTACGACGGGCTCCGAATTCATATAATCAACACACCCCTGTTGTCTTTTATAAATCCATTATAATTTTAGACAGGAAAGTTATGCTACATCCTTCCATGCCATGCGACATAAAAAATGATTCAGATTTAATATAATATGCGGAGAGATCGTTTTGCTGTATATATTATAGGTTATGGGCAGCCCATGACAGTAAGATACTTTGCGGGCAAAGGGGGAGGCCACTATGAGGGTTATCCGGGTTGAAGAGGCAGTAGGTATGGTTTTATGCCATGATCTCACCAAAATTGTTCCCGGGGAATTCAAAGGACCGGCATTCAAAAAGGGTCAGATTATCAGGGAAGAGGACATTCCTGAACTTCTTGATATGGGAAAGTCCTATATATATGTCTGGGAAGTAAAACAAGGGCAGCTGCATGAGAATGAAGCCGCCCAAAGACTGAGCCGGGCCCTGGCCGGCCCGGGACTGAGCTGTACCGAGCCTAGTGAAGGCAAAGTGAATTTGATTGCTGACTATGATGGCTTACTGAGTATCCGGGAAGATTTGCTGTTGAAAGTAAACATGACCGAAGATATGATTGCAGCCACCCGCAGCAACCGTCGGCCAGTGAAAAAGGGCGATATAGTGTCTGGAATACGGGTGGTTCCATTAGTAATAGATGAGTATAAGCTCCAGCAGGCAGAACAGATGACCCAGTACGCCGACACCATAAGCGTGAAACCCTTTAAGCCGTTAAAGGTAGGAGTCGTAATTACCGGCAGCGAGGTTTTCTGCGGGCGTATAGAAGATAAATTTGGCCCGGTCATTCGTAGAAAAGTTAAACCTTTCGGCTGCTGTCTTTTCAAGCCTATTATCGTTCCCGACGACCTGAACCAGATCACCAATGCCATTCAAATCCTAAAGGCCAAGGGGGCGGAATTAATCCTGGTCACCGGCGGTATGTCGGTAGACCCTGACGATCTTACTCCCAGTGCGGTCCGGGCCGCGGGTGCAGAGATAGTATCCTACGGAGCGCCGGTATTGCCGGGATCCATGCTGATGGTGGCCTATCTGGATGGAATCCCTATCCTGGGTTTACCGGGATGCGTTATGTACCATAAGACTACCGTTTTCGATTTGATGCTCCCAGTGGTTTTGGCGGGAGAAAAAATAAGCAAAGCCATGGTGGCCAGACTTGGTTTAGGTGGTTTGTGTTTGAACTGTAAGGTTTGCAGGTACCCGGCCTGTAGCTTCGGCACCGGGAATTAGATGAGATGAATTGGAATCGATCTGGGCCCGAACATGGCAATGATATAATCAAACTTGAGGTGGATTTTCATGCACATCAGGGAGACCAAAAGAGAATTAAGTTCAGATGGTACGATGTGGGTAACCATTGTCTGCTATGACCATGACAAGGAAAGAGGAATGCTCGAGTACACCGAACCCAATCCTGAGCGCGGCTATGAAGTGTTTATCCAGGAGCTGCTGGTTGCCCAACCAAGGCGTCAGGGGATAGGTACACTTTTGATTAACCACCTGAAAGGCATAGTAAAAACCCAGCATAATTCGGCCCAGATTGTGGTCTATCTCGCTCCTCCGGGCAGCCTCGAGCAGGCTAAAAAGCTTAATGGTTTGGCCCGATTCTACGAAAGTAATGGCTTCCTGGTAGGGAGAATCTCTTGTATGGAGGCCATAGGGCGCTATCAATTTTGAGAAACCATAGAGCCCGCTAACTAGCGGGCTCTATAAACGTTTCAGTGACATAGGTTATTTGATTGAGTTTGGCTGCTGTACGGTTCAGGTTTATTCTTCAACACATTCTCAATTGATGCATCCTCCAGCCAAGGGATGACCACGAAGTTGCCTTCACTTATTTCGTTGACTTTCTCCAGCCATGGCCTTTCCGCCTCCGCCCGGGCCAACAGCATCGGATCTTTAGTGTCGGTGAGCGAGAGGCATTGGTTAACCACCCACCACTTGTTCTTTATCCCCGCCCGGTGCAGTTCCTCTCTCAGGCGCTGGGCTTCCCAGACCGGTGTAGCTTCCGGCAAGGCCACTATGACCACATCCGCCTGTTTCTCATCGCGCAGCCGGGGCAAGAGTTGCTGCACTGAGGGTGGTATCTGGCCTTTGGTACGTTCCACCTCGCGGTGGTAGCTCTGGGTAGCATCCAAAAGCAGCAGCGTGTGCCCGGTAGGTGCTGTATCGATGATGACTACCTGTTCTTCTGACTTATCCACTACTTCAGCAAAAGCTCTGAAAATAGCTATTTCTTGGGTACAGGGGGAGCGCAGATCTTCTTTGACATATTCCAGGTCCTCTTCACTCATGGTCTCCCTGGCTTTTTCTATAACTTCATTTTGGTAATTGATCCATTCCTGGCGTTCGTCAATATGGCTCTGGGTTATATTTTGGGTGTGTTCGATATATAAACGCAGGTGATCAGCCGGATCAGTAGAGGTAAGATGAACTTTTACCCCCTTCCTAGCTAAGGCCAGGGCAATAGCAGCAGCAACAGTAGTCTTACCTACCCCACCTTTTCCCATTACAAAAATAATCTTTTTACCGCTGGCGTGGAGATCATCGATCGTCGTATTGATTTTGCGGAGATCAGGTTTGCGGGTTATGCTGGCGACTCTGACATATTCGTCACTGGTAAAAAACGTTCTTATCCGTTCCAATCCCAAAATATTATACGATCGTAAAGGTAAGGTATAAGTCGGGTACTTCTTCAGACTAGCCGGCATGTTAGCCAGCGCTTCCCGCTGATCAGCCATGATCTTCTTGGACAATTCGTCACTGGCCTGATTTAAGACCGCATTGATGATCAATAACTGGTTGTTGATTCCCAGGGCGCTCAGTTCCAGGCTGGACCGTTCCGCCTCCACCAGTGGAGATTTTTCAGGCTTGGCCACCATCACCAAGGTGGTCCTGGCCTTATCGGCCAGGGTAGCAACCGCTTCCTTGTACATATCCCTTTTATCTTCCAGGCCTGCTAACTGGCCCAGGCAGGAAACGCCATGGGTGCTCTCGCTGATAAAACTGCTCCAGGCGGACGGCAGCTGCAGCATGCGCAGGGTGTGCCCGGTAGGAGCAGTATCAAATATTATGTGGTCATATTGGTCTTCAACATCCTGGTCGGTAATAAAGTGGGAGAACTGATCAAAGGCTGCAGTTTCGACGGTACAGGAACCTGATAATTGTTCGGCCATGTTATCGATTACACTGGGGGGGAGCTTGCCGATGTAGGGAGCCAGCAATCTTTCCCGGTATTCCCGGGCTGCTTCTTCGGGATTCAGATTGGCCACAATCAGGTTAGGTTGTCCGGCGATCGGTACGCCGTGCCCGGTCAATTCAGTGGCGAAAACATCCTGAAGATTTGAGGCAGGATCGGTGCTGACCAGGAGCACTTTTTTACCATGGTCGGCCAGGCTAACCGCTACCGCGCAGGCAATCGAGGTCTTGCCCACCCCTCCCTTACCGGTGAAAAAAAGGTATTTGGTAAGCTGGATTTTATCCAGGGAAAATGTATCATACATTGTACTGCCTCCTCCAAAAGATGCTATTCAAACGAGGATAGTTTCCCGGATTACTTATAATTCAATTCCTGACCACTCGCTGAACTCCTGGTTGGTAGGATAAGACTTTGTCTTGGTGACCTGGCCGTCCACCAGAGTAAGGGGGAGAATATCCGCTCCGTCCTTCTGCAGGAGGTCATTGACCAGCGGATTGATAATGAAGGCCATGGGATCGTTGGATAGTCCGTGACGGCTGATGTCAACCCCTTTACCCTGGAGGGTGTTGATCACGGTGGCCACCCGCAGCAGTTCCGGATCGATAGCCGGACCACAGACCCCGGTGGCACAGCACATGGCCGGATCGAA
>CAZOZX010000065.1:0-11559 GCA_964584415.1 uncultured Syntrophomonas sp. | reverse complement strand
GGAACTCCTGTTCAATCGACGTACCGTATGTACGACTCAATCACAGGCCTTCCTATTGCCTTGCTCTAAGCCTTTTTTGATCGGTCTTCAGTACTAATATGACACCCAAAAGGCCTCTGCATTATTAATGCAGAGGCTTTTCTTGTCTATGGCTGATGGAATATTATTCTTTAGGCGTTCAACCGGCATATATTAATTACGGCGCTAATAGAATATTGATGAACGAAGCCGTTAGCAGTGGCTATAAGGCGGGGGTGTGACTTATTAAAAAAGCCATGTGGATAGCAATTCCAGTTGCAGCTGTAATTATCATCGCTTTGTTGAGCGCCCAGAGTCTGAGTCAATATTATGTGAGATCTCGCTTGGATCCCGGGGTCGAACTGCAGAAGGCCATAGATAATATGGCTGCGCAAAGCAGTTATCGCTTCAGCCTGCAATCTGGATTTACAGTTGATGACCGGAGGGAGGTGATAAGCGAAGTCGAAGGTGAAAGAGAACTGGGAAATACACATATAAAGGGGGAGATGGTTAAAACACCGGTGGATATATACTATCTGGACCAGACCATCTATAATTATGACTCCTTCTCCAAGAAATGGCTGGTAATTGATAGCGGTACCACCAATTCTGAAGACTTGTTGATGAGTGAGTTGAACCCTTTATCCAACTTTAGATTTCAGAGTGTTAACGAAGTGCTGAAAGTTCAGTTTGAAGATGTCGACGGGGCAGATTGCCTGGTAGTTAAATGTAATCCTACTGTAGACAGTCAGCTAATGGAAAATCTGTGGAAGGATTTCGAATATCAAATCTGGATCGATTACAAAAACAGTACCATTCGAAAAGCCATTCTGACCGCTGTCAATAAGGGCAGCAGCAATACCAGATTGGAAATTAACGTGGGGTTCTCCGATTTTGGTAAAAAGATGGAGATTAAGGCCCCGATGCTGAGTTCAGCCAGCAAGTAACAATAGGGGGTGACAGCACGATGACTGTCACCCTTTATTCATGTCCAAAAAGCAACCTATATGGCAAAAAGACATATTTGTATACAAGGCATGCTTCTATTATTATTATTATAAATATAACCATGTTTTGATCAGAGCGAGGTGGGCATATGGACCGTCAAAAATTGATGGATTTCTTTAATTCCCTGGACCGCGCTTTTTTTATTGACAATGAGTTTAAAGATTACGCTTTACAGGATCGTCCCCTGCCGATTGGCTTCGGACAAACCATATCCCAGCCCAGCCTGGTTTTAGAAATGACCCGTATCCTGGACCTCAATCCGGACTGCCGGGTGCTGGAGATTGGGACTGGCTCAGGATTCCAGACTGCTCTGCTGGCCCAGTTCGCCGGGGAAGTCTATACCATAGAAAGAATCCAGGAATTAGCGGAAAAAGCCCGGGAGAAGCTTGAAATTCTGGGCTATCAGAATATCTTCTTTAAAATCGACGATGGCAGTACCGGGTGGATTGAACATGCACCCTATGATCGCATTATGGTTACTGCCGCAGCGGAAAAAATACCTGTGGATCTAGTCAATCAATTGGGGAAGGGAGGGAGGATGATAATTCCCATCGGGCCTGCGGGTTGGCAGGAGCTGACCCTGATAACCCGGGATTCGCAAGGGCAATTGCACTCTGAAGTAGTGGGAGAAGTTGCCTTTGTCGAGATGAAAGGCAAATACGGCTGGACTGTCCGTTAGTCATTCCCCCGGGTACATATAACCGGGAATGCTGTGGCAGCAGGGGACAGGCTTTAACTTCCTGGCTGCCAGCATCACTTATGCCTGTGAGGACTAAAAATAAGCTCGAAAACACACTAAACCAACCGGGTTTTGATGAAACAAATCATTAATTTGGGAAAGGGGAAAAACATGTATAAGAGACTTGTAGCCGTTATACTTACTGTACTTATGCTCGCCACCTTGGGCGGCTGCGCCAAAACTACGGACAAGAGCGGTAGCCAGGATGTCTTGAAAGTTGCCTATCCTACTGACCCCCAAGGTTTAGATCCGCAAAGAACAGCAGCGGTAGCCACGTTTAATATTACCGGCAATATTTATGACACGTTACTCTCTATCACCCCTGACTGGCAGATCCAGCCCCGCCTGGCGGAGAGTTATGCTGTGTCCCCGGATGGCAAGGAGATTACCTTTAAGTTAAGAAAAGGGGTAAAATTCCATAACGGCCGGGAGATGAAAGCTGCGGACGTAAAATTTAGCTTTGAACGGCTGAAGGGGGAAGGCAGTCCTAAAGCTGGTGATTATAAGAATATCACCACCATCGAGGTTGTGGATGATTATACTGTCAAATTCACTACCGCCAGCGTAGACGTGGAACTGCCCAAGGCCTTCATTTACCCCTGGACCGCTATTGTTCCGGCTGAAGCGGCCGACAATCTGAAGACCAACCCGGTGGGAACCGGCGCCTACAAATTTGTGGAGTGGATTCCCCAGCAGCAGGTTATCCTGACCAGAAATGATGATTACTTTATGACCCCGGCTAAGATCAAGGATATTGGCCTGGTGCTTATACCCGATGCCACCTCACAATTGGCGGCACTGCAGGTGGGCGATGTCCATATTACTGAATTGACCGGCAACCAGATCAAGCTGCTCAAGGACAATCCTAACTTCCAGGTCTACACCGAACCTATGAATGCCACCCAGCTCTTGGCTTTGAATATGGACAATAAAGTGTTGTCCGACGTCCGGGTGCGGCAGGCGATTGCTATGGCCATAAACAAGGACGACATTATTTCCACAGTTGTATGGGGCTATGGTGATAAGGTAGGTTCGCATTTACCGGTTAATTATCCTGACTATGTCGATACCAATAGCATTATGCCCTACAATCCAGAGCGTTCCCGCGAGCTATTGGCAGCCGCCGGATACGGGCAGGGCCTCACTCTGAAGCTGGCACTGCCCAAGAGCTACCAGATCCATGTTGATACCGGGCAAATCATCGCTGACCAGCTCAGCAAGGTAGGCATCACCGCCAACATCGAAATAATTGAATGGGGGCAGTGGCTGAGCGACGTCTACACCGCCAAGAAATATGATATGACCGTGGTCGCATTATCGGGCCGTCTGGACTCCCGCTATTTCCTGAAACGTTACCGCTCCGACAGTAAAGACTTCGTAAGCTTGATCACCGCCGATGTTGATCAGCTGCTGGACCAGTCCGCCAAGGAAACCGACCCGGCCAAGCGCAAGGAGATATTCAAGCAAATCCAGATGATCCTGGCGGAAAAATTGCCGGCGGTATACATTCAGACCCCCCACAAATTGTTCGGTATGGCTAAAAACGTGGAGGGTTTCCGGATTTATCCCATCGATATCTATGAATACAAGGACGTCAGTTTCAAGAAATAATGGAGATTGCCGGCGCCAGTAGGTAAAGGCGAACGATTATGCTGAATTACCTGTATAAAAGAATTTCCCACGCACTGCAGGTGTTGTTGGTGGTTTCCATCATAACATTTGCAGTGCTGCTGTGGATTCCCGGCGATGCCGCCCAGCTCATACTGGGTTCCGACGCCACCCCGGAGAGGCTGCAGGCCTTGCGCGTTGCCCTGGGGCTGGATCGCCCGTGGTATGTCCAATATTGGGAGTGGCTGAAGGGTTTTGTTCACTTTGACCTGGGCAAGTCCTACCTATTCGGGCAGGATGTCAGCACCTTAATTGCCCAGAGGCTGCCGGTGACCTTATCCATCGCGGTTTTTTCAATGCTGCTGGCAGCGATAGCGGCCTTCATTTTGGGCGTACTGGCGGCGATCAAGAAGAATACCACGATCGATTATTTTTCCACTATAATCATGCAGATAGGTTCCTCGGTACCAGCTTTCTGGGTTGGTATGATTTTCATTGTTTACTTTGGCATTCACCGGCAGTGGTTCCCGGTGGCAGGGTATGTCCCTCCGCAGCAGGGATTCGCGGCCTACCTGAATAGCATTGCCTTGCCTAGTATTGTGCTGGCCATAGGTGAAGTGGGGATGCTGCTGCGCACGGTGCGCACCTCCATGCTGGACGCCCTTAACCAGGATTTCATGGATATGGCCCGGGCCAAGGGCCTGTCCAGTTTTACCATTTATTTTAAATATGCTCTCCGCAGTGCGATGATTGCTCCCATCAACGTCATGGGTTTACAATTTGCCAAGCTGATCGGCGGCACGGTGGTGGTAGAGTCGGTTTTTGCGCTGCCGGGTATCGGCCGTCTTATACTGGTGGCGGTTGAGCAGAGGGATATCTTTTTGCTGCAGGGGTTGGTGATGTTTATTACCACCCTGGTTATTTTCATAGCCCTGCTGGTCGATATTGCGGTTATGTTTATAAACCCCCGGATCCGGGCAGAAATGCAGGGGGAATGATCGATGGCCAATATCAGCTTCAAGGTCAAGAAAAAGTATCATCTCTACGGTGGGAGCCTGTTGACCCTGCTGGTGGTAATTACCTGCCTGCTTTCCTTTGTTTACATGCCCCACGGCCCCAATGACATGAATCTGGCCATGAGGTTCACTGGCCCCGGACAAAATGCCCAATATATCCTGGGGACCGATTATTTCGGGCGAGATATTCTCAGCCGCATAATTTATGGATCACGCAGCGTATTGATGGTCTGCCTGCTGGCGGTGGCGCTGGGATCCTTGGCCGGTTCGGTAATGGGAGCAGTGGCGGCTATCGTTAAGGGACCCCTGTCAGCCCTAATCATGCGTTCTATTGACGGGCTGATGGCTTTTCCCGGTATTTTGCTGGCCATGATGATGGTAGCCGCAGTAGGAAAGGGGCAGGGAGGCGCGGTTATTGCTATCAGCATATTTATGATCCCTCCGTTTGCCCGCCTGGTTTATTCCCTGATCCTGGACAGTGAGAATTTGCTGTTTATTAAAGCGGCCAAAAGCTATGGGATCACCCGGGCCCGTCTTTTGCGCAAACATTATCTGCCCTTGCTGCTGCCCCGGCTGGTTACTCAATTTACCGCCTGTATCGGCGCCGCAATCATGATCGAGACCTCGCTGTCATTTTTGGGCCTGGGAGTCCAGCCGCCCAATGCCAGTTGGGGTCTGATGTTGAATGAAGCCCGTCAGCACTTTCTGCAATATCCTTATTTGGCGGTCATGCCCGGGCTGGCGATTGCCCTGGCGGTACTGGGGTTTAACCTGCTGGGGGATGGGCTGAACGATCTGCTGCTGCGAAGGAGGTCCTGAGTATGGAAAAACTGATCGACATCAGGAACCTGACGGTCAAAACCGCTGGCGGCAGGATACTGGTCAACAAAGTCAGCCTGGATATGGAGAAAAGTGAAATACTGGGGGTGGTGGGCGAGTCAGGCTGCGGGAAAACCCTGACTGCCAGGACCATCATCAACCTGCTGCCGGAGAACCTGCACTGGGAGGCAGAAAAGTTTGAGGTGCTGGGGGTAGACTACCTGTCCGCTGACCGCAAGGTTATTAAGACCCTGGTGGGCGATAAGATCGGTTATGTGCCCCAGAATACCGGCTATTATTTGCACCCCATGATCAAAATTAAAGACCAGATTGCGGACGGGCATATACTTTACAAGAAGCGTACCCCGCAGCAAGCCCTGGATAAAGCCACCCGGCTGGTAAGTGCGGTGGGTATCCGGGATACGGAAAGGCTGCTCAATTCCTACCCCTGGCAGCTCAGCGGGGGAATGCGGCAAAGGGTCAACATCGCCATGGCGCTGATGAACAATCCCGCCCTGATTATCGCCGATGAACCTACCACGGCCCTGGATAGTACGGTGCAGAAACAGGTGGTGGATCTATTTCGTCAGGTAAACAATGACTATAATACTTCGGTCCTGATGATATCCCACGATCTGGGCCTGGTTAAATATTATTGCGAGCGGATCCTGGTGCTGTATGCCGGCCAGGTTATGGAGGAGGCTGGTGTGGATGAGCTTTTCAGCCATCCCCGTCATCCCTATACCAAAATGCTGATAAAGGTTATACCGGGGCTTAATATCAAAAAAGGGGAGAGACTGCAGGAGATACCCGGGCATGTTCCCGACCTGCGCCAGGTCATCGACGGCTGTGTATTTAAGGATCGCTGCAGTTTCCGGCAGCCGCTTTGTGACCGGTCCGTCCAGGACCAGCTTATCAACCAGAACCATAGCTTTAGATGCAATTTTGACCTCTAAAAGGAGCAACCATCATGGATACGCCATACACGGGCCCTATCCTCAGCGGCAAGGACATCAGCCGCGAGTTTATAGTGGAGAGAAAAGCCATAGTAGGTTCGCCCAAGAAAACCTTTATGGCCGTTAATCAGGTTTCCCTTGATATTTTCTGCGGAGAAACGGTTGGTATCGTGGGCGAGTCAGGCAGCGGCAAGTCTACCCTGGGCGAAATATTAGGGGATCTAAGAAAACCTACCCGAGGCTCGGTCTATTACAATGGCTGCGACATAAATAAGCTCGATGACAGCCAGTATCATGAGTACCGGAAAAACGTCCAGTTTATTTTCCAGGACCCCAAGGGATCAATGAATCCTCAATTCCGAATACGGGATATAATCGGCGAACCCTTGATCACACTCAATATATGTTCCGAAAAAGCGACCCGGCTGCAGCTGGTCAGGGACATGATCCACCAGGTGGGCCTGGAAGAGGAGACCTTCTATAAATATCCATCCGAATTGAGCGGCGGTCAATGCCAAAGGGTAGCGATTGCCCGGGCCTTAATTGTCCATCCCAAAATAATTATCTGTGATGAACCAGTATCAGCTTTAGACGTATCGGTGCAGGCCCAGATATTGAACCTGCTCAAGGACCTGCAGATCCAGCACAATATCGCCTACATATTTATATCCCATGATATAGGGGTGGTAAATTATATGGCCGATCGGATCATAGTGATGAATCGGGGCAGCATCGTAGAGACGGGTTCAGCTGAACAGGTTTTTCATTCCCCGGTCGAAGAATACACCCGCAGACTGGTCGAGAGCTCATTCGCCAGCTGAGGCTGGCATATTAGTCTATATATTCTTTTCACGGTAGGTCTTCACGTCATTTTTCAAGTCTCTCTTCGTTTCTTAAAATAGCGGTATAGCCCATAAGTGATTAATAATAAGGATGTCACGTTAAAGAGGCTCCACAGAATTATTGTAAAATCAGGCCAGCTATTCAATAATTATTTCTCCTCATATTCAATCGATTTGTGCGTTAGTATTTCATCTTGTTTTAATTTATTTTTGGGTCATATTAATAGATTCATTATTGTTGTCCCACATCAGATTTAGAGTGCAGACAGTTTGGGAATCCGGAATAAAACTACTGTCAATTCTTCCAAGACTTACCCAGCCGTCTTTATCTTCCGATCCACTATGCAAAGTTCCTTTTCCAGTACCGGAGGGGTATTTGTATTCATATCGCATTGACTGAGGCTTTTCATTTATTACCCCACAATATTTAAGTTTTACAACTTGTTGGGACATTTGATCTGCTCGAATTCCACCGTTCTCATCCTCGTACCAATTTTGGTAGTATTGAATAAATGTCTGCGCCTCCCAGTTCTTGTTCTTACCATGAAGCAAAACTTCTTCTCCATCGTTCAGATCTAAAGCCACTTGCTTTATTATCTTCAAGTCATTTTCAAATGTTAAGTCGTTCATCGCCTTTGTATCAACCCTATATACAATCAAAAAATTCCGTACCGTAAAAGTCCAATAGGAATAAGTATCACTTAGAGGATAATCATATGCCAGGGCGTCTGCCAAATAGCTGCCAGGTACATTGCGTACGCGTTCCGCTATGGAGGAGAAATCATAAACAAGAATACTCTCTGTATCGTTTAAGTTATACATTGCCGGTGTAATATCATTTATTTTGTAGGTTCCATTATCTTCTGTAGTCGTTGCAAGCTGAACTCCTTTTGCGTATAGCGAGTGCTCAATTTCACCGCAGGTTAATACCTTGGTTAAATTAGACTTAGGCGGCGCATCTGCTGTTTTGCTGTCACGTATTTGATTATTACAGCCAGCAATAAATATCATTACTGTACATATGAATATTACTCCAAGGATGTTTCTTTTAAATCTATTCATATACTTCTCCTCTCTGGCAACATAGCACTAAAAAAAATATTATCTAATGTTTATAATAAATCTTAAAGTGTGAATAAGTTACCCTTATTAACCTCTTTAGGCTATATAGGAATATCTCCTAAGACAATTATATTCTAAATACTCTAAATTAGGGGTTCGTGCTTTAGATCAAATACCACCGATATTAAACAGCTCCAGGGGTTCTATCATACTTAGAGGTGATTTGACAATGCCAAATGCTCCGTATTACCGGCTATTGTTACATCAACATGACTGGCCATACCTGGAAAGTAGATATCTTCGAATGGTGTTACTTTCGGCCAAGTTGATGGATAAGAATAACTGTACGTATTATTTGCTGGATAGTAGTGTTTAGTGCTTGTGCAAATGCCTCCACCAAGGATACCACCCTGATTAGAGAGAATTATATGTCTATTGGATAACGTTATCCATGAATCAGTTATCCAACCTCCAGACGTACTGTTCATATCATAATATTCAAGACCCCCACTAACTGTAACTGAATAGTATATTGTTGAATATGCTGTCACCCCCGAGCCATACGCCTCCCCATATTGATCATCTGCCCAAAGTGGTACCATTACAAAGGCATTAGTAACATAGTCCTTTTTTAGACCATTTGTGTCTTTTGTAATTTTTAATAGTTGAGTCGTTTTTAAAACAGATATTTCGTGTTGTTTATTATTTATGATAACTGTACTTGTTTCTGGTAAATTTTCCTTATCTGTTTTTCCTTGTTTAGCATTATTAATCAATTCGTTTAGGTCTGTTATCTCGTTACTCTGAAATACTACTACTGGCTTTTCTGATGAACTACCTGGAGATGCCATTACATTGGAATTTATCGTGATAAACAGAAAAGTTATTATTAAGGCAGTAATATACATTGATCTCTTATACATTGGTTTCTTGTACATCATTCACACTCCTTTAGATTATTTCTAATTAAAACTATCTAAGTAGTCTTGTTAATTACTATGTTGAATTTTAACCTTCAGCACTGAACCCCAAATTAGATGGACCACCTTGGTATTTGTGAACTATCAAGTTGTCGAGTCGGGCACCTGTCCTATATATGATTATTTAAGCTTTCTTGTAAGTACCTCCTTCAATATTTCTTTACTCATTCAATTCATTTCTTCGTCTTCCAATCCCTGCCAAATGACGTGAATCGCCCTTTTTGTGACGTGAATAGCCGGTAATCGATCGTGAATGCCCAAAATAAGGCAGGGATTTTTAGATACGATGTCTAATAATCCCTGTAGCAGCATTGAAGAAATTTGTGTGGAGAAGCTTCTGATGTTTCCAGTACCGTGGTACGTTATATTTTTTATTTCCGCCCCTGAAACTTTATTAATAGTTCAAACCGGTTTTTCGCTTTTCAACATTAAGGTTGGCTGGCGGGTTTCGATAATTGTGGCAATCGGTATGGGCCTTATTTCGTGCATCTTGCCTAGAATCACTATCATTCCAGGTATCACTACGGTTTTACTAATAATTTTTACTGGCATTACCATTACTTGGCTGGGTAAAGTCGAAATCATGTCTAGCTTCATAGCCGTCATATGCGGGGCTGTGATTACCGGCTCAATTGAAAATTTTGTCACATACGCGGCGCTAAGGTTGCTGGCCAAGAATATGAGCGATCTGTCCGTTCATCCCTGGTTGAATTTCGCCGTTTTCATGCCCACCTTACTGTTGCTTACCGTGATATTACTGTTAGTCAAAAAATATAGATGGATATTATACGACCTGAGCGGCGAAAGGAAGTTATAGTTGAACCCAAAAAGGGATGTTTTATCAATATTAATAATCCTCACCCAAACCTTAGTTGCAGTTGTTTTAATTACCATAATTCAAGCCAGCGATAATACTGAATCGATAAAATCAGGGCTGCCTTTTTGGGAAGCTTTGATTATCGCCCTGGCCGTGTTGAGCATTATTGTGATAAGGGACATATATAGTAAAGCCCAGGAGAGTATGAAGATCAGATTAATGAAGGAGCATCTCCTGGAATATGAAATCCTCACGACTGCTATGCATTCCGAAAAGCATGAATTCAGGCGGCATCTACAGGCATTGCAGTCCTTGATCTTCCTTAATCGAATGGATCAGGCTAAGCAGTACATTGATGGTATTGCTGAAACATACTGGAACACCGACGAACGGGTGTATATTCCCCATCATGAGCTTAATAGTTTGGTCAACAGCAAATTGAGCCTGGCTAAATCCCAGGGTATTGAGCTCCATGTTAACTCATCTGCTGATTTTGCTGCTCTAAGAATTGAACCATGGGACCTTTGCAGTATTTTCGGCAATCTTCTGGATAATGCCATTGAAGCGGCCTTGCTGGATAAGAAGCAGCCGAGGGTTGAACTGGAGACTGAATGGTATGAAGGGGAATTCATGATCTTTATTCGCAACAACGGTGCTGCCATAAACAAAGATGATCGGCAGCGGGTATTTGAAGCTGGTTTTACCAGCAAGGAATCGGTTGGCCGGGGATACGGATTGTATATCGTGCAGAAACTGGTTAACCGGTATGGTGGGGAGGTTGAAGTCATTTCTGGCCAGCATACCACCATCATGGTGAAAATTCCTGGGGAAGGGAAACTCGCATAAACGTCTTATTGAGGCAGGTTTGATTTTCGATGATTAAAGCTCTTATTCTCGAGGATGAGGAGTACAATCGAGAATTTATATATCAGAACTTGAGTTTAATAACCGCAATTACCAATATTTTTGCGACTTCAAGCGGTGAGGAGGCCTATGCCTGGGCTAAAGAGAACCATCCTGATATCGCCTTGCTGGATATTGAATTGGTTGGGCAGAAGTATAATGGACTGGATGTGGCCCGCCGAATTAGTCGGTTAAATAATGATATGTACATCGTATTTGTAACCGGGTATTCAAAATATGCCGTGGAGTCATTTGAGGTCCATCCCTATGGATATGTGCTCAAACCCATAAAGATCTCCCACTTAAGGGATCTGCTTGAGGAAATTATCGCTAGAATAAAACAAGTAAGACTCACAAAATCGAATGTTCTCACGGTTAAGGTCAAAAACGAAATATTACACCTTAATTATGAGGACATCATTTTTATGGAGGTCGATAATCACAAATCACACATCCATTCTCTTGGGGAGGTATGGGAGGTCAAGAAAAGTCTCGACGAAATTGAAAGTATCATAGGAGACGAATTTCTAAGGGTTCATCGTTCCTTTATTGTGAATTTGGCGAAGGTCAAGAAAGTAAGGGAGACATACGATCGGTCTTACGAAATTGAATTCTGGGATTATCCCAAGACCGCTTTAATGAGCAGATATTACTTGCCAAAATATAAGGAGCGTTTCAAAACTTAACTGCCGGCTAACCCTATCTATTTTAAACTCTCTGAGGTGTTGACTTGACCTACAGGAACGGCTCTATTACTGGAATTGGAGGCAATATAAAAACCACCCATCGAT
>CAZOZX010000064.1:0-11597 GCA_964584415.1 uncultured Syntrophomonas sp. | reverse complement strand
AATTAACATCAGGATTCGCATAAATATTATATATCTTTGGTTGTTAATAAAGCATTACCATCCTTTACTAATTACAGGTTCAAGATCTTGGGGCCGCTTAAAGAGCTTAACATTTTTAGGGGGGTGATAGTCGGCATTGATTTAAGCCCAGAAAAGAATGGAATTAGTAAAGTCTTTAGATGTATTTAGACATTAAAAATATTCTGTTGAGGAGGTAGTTAAATGGCAGACAGTAAGGATAATCTGACCAAGAGTTTTAATATGATGGAAAACTCTATGGAAAAAATGTGGGATATGTGGCTGGTAGGGTTAGGGAGTATCTCCTGGGCCCAAGAACAGATGGAGAATATGACCAGGAAGCAGCTGGACCAGAATAAAGCTGCTCGTGAGGAAATTATAAAGTTGGTGGAGGATTTGGCCAAACAGACTCGGAAAAATCAAGAACAGTTCCAAAAGATGATTGAAGAGACAGTTATTAGCACTTATGATCAGATAAATGTCGCCAATCATCAGATATTTCAGGACCTTACCAAAAAAGTTGACGAATTGGCTAAAAAGGTAGATATAAATTAGCTGTCACGCTAAGCCGCATGCCAAAGTTTAGGCATGCGGCGGCCTTAAAATAATCGTACACAAGAAAGAGGTGTGGATGTGGCTGCTGAGGAAAAGCATGATAAGACCACAAATGAAGAAAGACAAAAACGAATATTGGACTTTGCAGAAGCCTGGAAGAAGATGTATTTCGACAGCGAGTCTAATCTGGCTAAAGCGATAGACGAGTACGTAGCGGGAGATAGCTTTACTTCTTTTCTAGAACGCATGGGCGCGGAATATTTGTCTATATACAAGACCAACAATCAGAATATGGAGCGGTTTTTTGCGAATAGTCCTGTACCTACCAAGAAGGATATTGCGCGAGTCGCAGAACTGATAGTAGCTTTGGAGGAAAAAGTAGACGACTTGGATAGCCAAATTGCTGAAAGTCTCAATAGTTTGGCGGCTAGTATAATGAAACTAGTGGATTTCCAAGTGGTATTGAAAAATGAATTACAATCCATTCGTCAAGATATACAAGTAATCCAGAAAAAATCAGAAGGTGCCCAGCCAAATCAGTCCATATCTAGTGACCCCCAATCCCCTCTTCGTAGTAATCGGAGACGCAAAGTTGCAGATGATAATGATAACCATCCTAAGGACGAATTGCCGAAAAAGAACAATAACGACACCAGCGCCGAAAACACTGCTCGCCCCAGAAATAGCAGCAAGAAAAATTCGGACAAATCTTAATCATATTAATAGCTGAGGTTAAGGGGGAGTAATATGATAGAGAGAACATACAGTGAACTGAGGGTAGGTCAGAGGTCATCAGTGGAAAAGACCGTTACCGAAACAGACGTATATTCTTATGCTGGCATTTCGGGAGATTTTAGTTGGGCTCATGTAAACGAGATGAGGGCAGCACGCGGCTTTTTTAAGCAAAGGATAGCTCATGGCATGCTATTGATCGGCTTCATATCAAACGTTATTGGAAATTATTTGCCTGGAGTAGGGACAATTTACGAAAAACAGACTGTTAATTTTCTTAAACCCTGCTATTTCAATGATACTATCCGGGCCACGGTTGAAGTTATTGAAATAATGCCCCGAGGCCGAGTTAAAGTGCGCACAACCTGCTGGAATCAAAATGGGGACATGATTATCGATGGTGATGCGGTCGTAATTCCGCCCCGCCAGCATATGATAGAAGAAGAACTTCGAGACTAGGGGGAATTATACTTGGCAAAAAATAAAGCCATTACGGGTTCAGCCGATGAGGTAGGATTTAAACTGCGGGAAAGTTATGATCGTCTATTGGATAGTACTAAGAAAACTTCAGACATTTTGACCTTTGATCCGTGGCCCCAGACTGGATGTACTCCCAGGGAGGTCATCTGGCGTAAGAATAAGGCCAAGCTTTACAGATATCATTCTGCAAAGGAGCCGATCCACCGTATACCGGTATTATTTACTTATGCTTTAATCAATAAGGCTTATATTCTGGATTTAACGCCCGGAATGAGCATGGTAGAACATCTGGTTAATGACGGCTTTGATGTTTTCTTACTGGAATGGGGAGATTTTGAATGGGAAGATCGCAATCTTAGTTTTGATGATTTTGTATATGATTATATTGCTAGAGCAGTGAAAAAGGTTTGTCTTAAAGCAAACACCCAGGAACTTAGCATAATAGGTTATTGTATGGGTGGTACTATGACTGCTATGTATGCGACTTTGTTTTCAGCCCCTAAGCTAAGAAACTTTGTTATTATGGCTTCGCCAATTGATTTTGAAGACTCAGGCTTGACAACAAAATGGTTAAACACCGCTTTTGGGGATGACGTTAATAAAATAGTTGACACGTTCGAACTGATACCAAAAGAATTTGTTGATGTTGGGCTAAAAATGTTGAGACCGGTCAACAATTATATTGGCACCTACAGTAGGTTATGGAAAATGGTTGACGAGGGTAAGGATGTATATGCCTGGCGGGTTCTCAACAAATGGGTAGACGACAATGTAAATTTCCCGGGTGGTGCATATCGCCAATGGATTAATCAGCTTTATAAACAAAACCGGCTGGTTAAAGGAGAGTTTTACCTCAGAGGCAAACGGGTGGATCTTTCGCGTATCGATGCTAATCTACTCGCTTTGGCTGGTATTAATGACCATATTGTTCAGCCGCGCCAGGTGAGCATTGCCTTGGATATCTTTTCATCCAAAGATAAGACCTATTATGAGTACCCTATTGGACATGGTGGTTTAGTCTTTGGAAAGATCGCTAAAGAGCAAGTATATCCCGACCTCAGTGCCTGGTTGGCAACTAGATCGGACTAATTCATTTTTGAACATAAATAATTTTGAGAGGGGTAAAACCCTCTCTTATTTTTCTGATAAATTACAATCCAAACCGATGGTAATATTTTATAATAAAATATAATAATTGCGAAGGAGTTGGTCTGGCATGTGGCAGGAATTCAAGGAATTTGCAATGAAGGGGAACGTAATGGATCTGGCGGTCGGGGTAATTATTGGCGGTGCTTTTGGAAAAATTGTGACCTCTCTGGTAGCCGACATACTAATGCCTATAGTTGGATTACTTATGGGAGGCAAAAATTTTGCCGGATTACAAACACAGATTGGAAGTGCGGTAATTAAGTATGGTGCATTTGTCCAAAATATACTTGATTTTTTGATAATTGCTTTCGTTATTTTCCTTATGGTCAAGGCCATGAATAAAATGCGTCGAAAAGAGGAAGCCGCTGAAGTTGCAGCCGGACCAAGCAACGAAGAAGTACTGTTAGCTGAAATTCGTGATTTACTCAGGGATAAGCGATAGCGTGTTGCGGAAAAGACAATAACCAGGTATTTGCACCTGGTTATTGTCTTATTATACTAACTTAATTCAGTACTTTTTTCAGACACATCAGATGAGCTACGGGGTTTCATCTTTAATCTATCCGCATTGATTAAAGCCTGCCTTAATAGGAATTCAATATGTGCGTTTACACTACGGAGTTCGTCCTGGGCCCATTTTTCCAAAGCGCAATAGATTTGTGGGTCCAAACGGAGTGGAAAATTCTTTTTACTGACTCCCATCGGCTCGCTCCCGTCTAATAAAGACTACCAGTATTGAGAATCGGCTGAGCCCCACGCTCTGAAATGATGGCAACCAGGAGGTTGTTTATCATGCTAACCTTGCGTTCATGATCCAATTCCAGAACGCCATCGTTCTCTAAACGTTGAAGGGCCATTTGCGCCATCCCTACTGCGCCATCGACAATGATTTGCCGAGCCGCCAAGATAGCAGCAGCTTGTTGTCTCTGCAGCATGGCACTGGCAATTTCCGTAGCGTAAGCTAAATGGGTTAATCGAGCTTCCATAACTTCCACACCTGCCAGGGCCAGACGCTCCTGCAGTTCTTTAGTCAGCTCAGCGGCTACTTCTTCAGCGTTACCTCGCAGCGAAAAGCCTTCTTCCTTGAAATTATCATAAGGATATTTGGTTGCTACATGGCGCAGAGCAGTCTCGCTTTGAATTTCAACGAACTGTTCATAATTCGATACGTCAAACAGTGCCCGAGCAGAGTCAATCACCCGAAATACCACCACTGCTGCTATTTCAACCGGATTCCCTTCTACATCGTTAACCTTCAAAGTCTTGCTGTTAAAGTTACTAACCCGCAGGGAAATTACATTACGGGCGGATAGAGGAACAGTCATCCATAAACCATTTTCTCTAATACTTCCTAAATAGCGTCCGAAAAAGGTTACAACCCGAGCCTGGTTAGGTTGAACAATGGTAATGGAACTGAAAATGATAAGAGCAATTAATGCGGTCAATATTACCAATAGAAAGTTAAATTTAATGCTGAAAAACACGGTCCCTGCCAGACAAACAAAAGCTACTAGTAGTGCTAAAAAACCGTTGACCCTCCAAACCACTCGTTCCTGCATTATGATCGCCTCCATCGTTTTCTATATATCTAAATGATATCACTATTATATCATGAGTACAAACGATTCATTTTCAATTGAACTCGGTAACCGGTTATCGAACAGGGGCATATGCTAGGGTAGGAACACAATTCATGTTTCATAGACTTAAATTGTTTTATGATAGGAATAACCGCTGATTGCTGTGTCCATAATTAAGAATAAAAAGGAAGAAAAATCATGGGTAAAGAAAATTCTCCACTGTTGAACTATGTAGATAGAGGTAAGGTACTACCGGTCTGCTCTATCTGCAGTAAAGTTCCCTCGGGTGGTATCCGGGATGGGATCAGATTAAACAAAGCCTTTATCTGTACGAGTTGTGAACAGCAGATAGCTCACAGCGATATTGATTCGGATAGTTACCAACTGCTGGTGGATAAAATACGGCGAATCTTAATATGATTTTGATCTCAACTATACCCTCACAGAATTTGTTAACCCTGGCCCCAATCTTTGCTACAATGAGATGAATGTTCTATCAGGAATTAATTTTTTTCCTATATTTTTATAGCAAAGAAGCGGGGAGTGGCTCTGGCAATTGACTGAATCTTCGCCCATTTACCAATCCCTCCAAAAGCAAATTGAACGGTCTAATCTGCGTTTACATATGCCTGGCCACGCCGGTATCAAGGGAATCCTGACTCCTGAGTTGGAGGAATTGACATATCTTGATTATACGGAAATCCCGGGCCTAGATAATTTGCATGTGCCAAAGGAAGCAATAGCCGAAGCCCAGCAATTGATGGCCCGGGCTTGTGGTGCGGAACAAAGCTTTTTTCTCGTAAATGGAGCCACTTCTGGTATCCAGGCATTGCTCATGAGCAGTACCGAACACGAAAAGGTTATAATACCTAGAAATGCTCATCTTTCTTTTTATGGAGGATTGGTATTATCGGGAGGTATCCCTATTTACGCACGGTGCCAAGTGGAACCTGGTTTGGGTATAGCTATTGCTACCAAGAGCGAGACTATTGATAAATTAGTATCAGAGCACAAAGATGCAGAGGTAGTATGGATAACCAGCCCCACATATTATGGAACGTGCAGTGATATCGGGGCAATCCATTCGTCTCTGTCCAATCAGGGTAAATTACTGATGGTAGATGAAGCCCATGGCGGCCATTTCCCCTTTCACCCCCTTTTCCCCACTCCAGCCATTAAGCAGGGTGCAGCTGCGGTGGTAAATGGTTTGCATAAAACTTGGCCGGTGCTCACTCAAGGTGCCTGCCTACACCTGGGCGTTAACTTTCACCTCAATAGCTTCGGAAATACTCCATGCTTAATAAGAATGTCAGCCCGTGGTTTACGCTTAATGGCTGCCTATCATTTGCTTACTACTACTAGTCCATCTTATCCAATAATGGCTTCTATTGATTTGGCAAGAGATTTTATGGAACAGCGTGGATATTACTTTCTTGAGCAAAATCGTGTTTGGTCGTCCCAATATAAGGAACGCCTAAATAGGATCGAAGGAATTAAGTGTCTCAGTGATGAATTGATTGGTCGATTCGGGATTAAAGCTATAGATCCTCTCAAGGTCATGATCGATATAACCGAACTGAGTCTGACGGGCTATCAGCTTGGGGCTATCCTTCGAAATGAGTTCAAAATTCAAGTTGAAATAGAACAGCCGGGAATGATTCTAGCTATGTTTTCGATTTTACACAGTAGGGATGATTGGGAATATTTTTATTACGCAATAAAAACTATTGCCCTCCGTTATCCAGCTAATCGCGGTAAGGAGCCAGAAATATGCCTGCCGCCAGATTGGCTGGTTGTTCTTACCCCTCGAGAAGCTTTCTATGCTGCGAAAAGAAAGGTGAAAGTTGCTGATTGCCGCGGTTTGATAGCTGGTGAAATGGTAGCTCCATACCCGCCCGGTATACCATGTATATTACCGGGAGAAAAGATAACCGATGAAATATGGGAATACCTATTGTACCTGCAAGCCAGTGAGGTATCTATCCAGGGGCCCGAAGATATTAAATTGGAATATATACTAGTAATTGATAAATGAAAAGAGTGAAGATAATGTCTAGGAAAGGTTTTTTTGTCAGCTTGGAAGGAATCGATGGATGTGGGAAGAGTACCTTGAAGGAAAACCTAATAAGGGAACTTAGCCCCAACAATCGCGTCATTGGTATTAGGGAACCTGGTGGTACGGTTATTTCTGAAATGATAAGGGACATGCTATTGGATGCTAGGAATAGTGGTATAATAGGTAGGACCGAGGCTTTGCTCTATGCAGCTGCTCGCAGCCAGGTTGTGGAGGAGGTAATAAGACCTGCTCTAGATGTCGGGCAGATTGTTATTGCAGATCGCTATGTAGACTCAACTATCGCATATCAGGGTTATGGCAGAGGGCTGGATCTGGAGTTACTAGCCGACCTTAATCGAATTTGTACCGGAGGGCTATACCCGGATTTAACTATTTATCTCGATTTAGATCCAGCAACAGCCCAGCTAAGAAGAGCCAAGGGACAACCTGACCGTTTGGAATTGGAAGGGATAGAATTTCAAGCCCGGGTCAGAACCGGGTATCTTCAGCTATGCATTAATGAGCCCCGGATTAGAAGATTAGATGCCAATTATGACCAACAAGAACTTTTGAATCAAGCTATGGGCTTAATTCAGGAATCGTTTTGTCGGTGAAATTTTTATTAACAGGTTGAAGGCAATGGGTGAGACAGATAACTTGGAAAGTGTAATAGGGCAACAAAAATCACTAGAAGTATTGCGGAAAGCTCTCGACACGGGGGCCATACATCATGCTTACCTTTTTTCCGGGCCTAAGGGAATTGGTAAAAAAACTATAGCTCGTTGCTTCGCCCGGGCCATAATTCTTAAAGATGATCCTCTTGGAGAGGTATATTTCCAGGAAAATGTTCATCCGGATTTACTTACTGTAGCAAGAAAAGACAAGAAGACAATGATTGGTATCGAACAAATTAACAGGGAAATGGAACCGTGGCTTGCCCTTAAACCCTATAGATCATCTCGGCGAGTGGTTGTTATTAATGAAGCCCATTTGTTAAGCTTACCAGCTGCGAATGCTCTGCTTAAAACACTTGAAGAACCGCCTGATTATGCGGTCATCATTTTGGTCGCTGATGATCAATTTTTATTGGAGACTATCGTTTCGCGTTGTCAATTTATACGTTTTCTGCCTCTGCCGGAATCGGACTTGCGTGAGTTTTTAATGCAAAAGGTGGCAGATCGGGAAAGGGCTGCGTATTTAGCGCGACTAGCCCAAGGAAGCTTGACTATAGCAGATCAGTTAGCAGAAACCGAAGAATTGGAGCAAATGTGGTTGACAGCGTGGAGTGTAATGAGTGGTCTGGCAGTCGGGGAGGAAATAGAAGTATTCAAAAGTGCTGAAGCAATAGAGCATAATCCTGAGGTAATGACATCTCTCTTGATGACCTTGCTGCGGGATATTTTCGTTTATCAATCAACCGGCCGGGAAGATCTGCTGGTAATGGCTAAGAACGTTAAGGAATATAAAGAGATCAAACATCTTGATGGCAATAAAGTCGCATCTTCTTTAAAGAAGATAGATGAACTTCGGGAAAAATATAGAACATCGGTCCGGGCAAATTTACTTAGCATTAACATTTCCTATCGCTTGATGGATGCTTTACAATAAACTCATTGCTAAAAAATAATGATATAAATCTTAGGGGGGTCATGCCTGTGGCATTGGTGGTGGGAGTTAAATTCAAGCCAGCCGGCAAGTTATATTATTTTGACCATTCAGAATTGGATCTACAAATTGGCGATCCAGTTATTGTGGAAACGGCCCGCGGGATCGAACGGGGAATAGTGGCTATAAATAAGAGGGATATCAGCGAGGACCAATTAGTATTACCACTTAAAAAGGTAATTCGCAAAGCAACCGAGGAAGACGAGTTTTCCTATCAACAGAATAAAGCGAGAGAAGCTGAAGCCTTGGAGATATGCCGGGAGAAGATCCGGTCCCATAACCTGCCAATGAGGCTCATTGATGTTGAATATACATTTGATGTTGGTAAAATAATTTTCTATTTCACGGCGGAAAGCCGGGTTGATTTCCGTGAATTGGTTAAAGACCTGGCCTCAATCTTCCGTACCCGTATAGAGCTCCGGCAAATCGGGGTCCGAGACGAGGCCAAAATGTTGGGCGGAATGGGTACTTGCGGCCGTATTTTGTGCTGCAACAATTTCCTGGGGGAATTTGCACCGGTCTCCATTCGAATGGCTAAGGAACAGCATCTTTCACTTAATCCAGCCAAAATATCAGGTATTTGTGGACGCTTGATGTGCTGCCTGAAATATGAGTCGGAGATGTATGATTCCAGAAAACCGGAGGGTAAAAAAAATGGAAAGAACAGTTCAAGAATTGAAAACCTTGATCCGGGATTTGATATTTGAATTAGGAGACCTTAAAGAACGGGTGGCTCGCCTGGAGGGGGGAATCACCTCGGATACCAAACAAATCAATTATTCTCATGAACACATGATAAAATTGCAGGGAGAGGGTTATGAACACTTGGGCAGAATTTATGAGGAAGGTTTTCATGTCTGCCCAGTGGCCTATGGCCAGCCTCGACAGGATGGCTGCCTTTTTTGTATAGCCTTTATGGGCAAGGATTAGTGAGCTCGGAAAGAGTTGTTCTTAAGGCAAGCGAAACACTGGATGATTTGATCATAGGTAATCTGCGAGTTATTCAGCCAATGAAGGGCTATCGTTTCTCGATAGACACAATATTGCTGGCTCACTTTCCTAATTTGAGTAATGTCGGACACGCTATTGACTTGGGTACTGGCAGCGGAGTAATTCCTCTGTTATTATCGCAGCGGAGTTCCTCGGTTCGCATTACCGGTGTTGAGTTGCAGCCGGAGATGGTCGAAAGAGCCCAACGAAGTGTTTTTTATAACAGTCTGGAAAATAGGATTGAGATTATTCGGGCCGATATCAGAAATATTAAGGAGACAATTCCGGGGGGGAGTGCCGAGCTGGTCTTGAGCAATCCCCCTTTTTGGAAAAAGGGTGAGGGGCAAATAAATAGAAACCAGGAAAAGGCGATAGCTCGTCATGAATTGGAACTAACAGTGGATGAGGTCATCGAAGCAGGTGCTTATTTGCTGAGTGAAGAGGGAAGGATGGCGCTCATTCATCGTGCGGCAAGGCTGGAGGAGATTGTGAAGTCTATTTGTCGTCACCAACTTTATTTAAGCCGCATGCGTCTGGTAGTTTCTTATGAGGACAGCCCAGCTACCTTGGTGCTATTAGAGGCCCAAAAAGCATCAGTGGCTGAAATTTGGGAAATGCCGCCGCTGGTTATATACAGCCAACCTCACGAATACTCAGATGAAGTAAAAGGGTTGTACGGAAATGAATGGTAAACTCTATATATGCGGGACCCCTATTGGTAATTTGGAGGATGTCACCATTAGGCTTCTTAAAACTCTACGCAAGGTTGACCTGATTGCCTGTGAAGACACCCGTCATACAATTAAGCTATTAAACCGCTATAAAATAAAAACCAAGCTTTTTAGTTATCACGAACACAGCAGCCGGAGACGCGAACAGTTTCTGCTGGACGAATTGACTAATGGCAGAAGTATTGCATTAGTTTCTGATGCAGGCATGCCTACCATATCGGATCCCGGGGAGAATTTGATCCGCCGTGCTATTGAGGGTGGAATTGAAATTGAAGTTGTCCCAGGGCCGTCAGCATTCACTGCCGCTTTAGCTGTGGCAGGAATTGATAGTTCTTCATTTGTTTTTGCCGGCTTCCTGCCACCCAAACAGGGGAAAAGAATGTCCGCGTTGAGTCTGCTTGATAGGGAGTTAAGGACGGTAATACTATATGAGGCGCCCCATCGGTTACTGAAGACTCTTGAGGACATTGAAACAGTTATGGGCAATGAACGATTGGTTATAGTTGCCCGCGAGCTAACCAAAGTCCATCAAGAGGTTAGACATGGAACCGTGAAAGAAGTTAGAGATTATTACCAACAGAATCAACCACGGGGAGAAATATGTTTGTTGCTTCCAGTTCGGGATCAGGAAGGATCTGAGGTTAGTATCGACCAAATTGTAAAGGAAACCGAGGATTTAATAAATAATGGGGTCAATAAAAAGCAGGCCCTCAAAATGAAAGCCCGCGAACACAACATTTCTAAATCGACGTTATATGCATTGTTAATAAATTCAGATGATATGAATTATTAGACGATCTGCTTAGATAATTCGATCAGACAGCTTTTGCAAAGATTTTTGCCTTTGTAATTAGCCACATCTTCAGCGTTGCCACAAAATATGCAAGCCGGTTCATATTTCTTCAATATGATTTTTTCACTGTCGACATAAATTTCCAGGGCGTCTTTCTCTTCGATTCCCATTGTGCGTCTCAGTTCGATGGGAATCACTATGCGTCCTAATTCATCTACTCGTCTTACTACACCTGTCGACTTCATCATAACGTTTTCCTCCTCCTTAAGTATTCCAATCCCAATGAGAAGATACCAAAATTGGTAGAAATAGTCAAGCGAATTTCAACAAAATCCCCGAAAAATTTTCACAAATAATAGAAATTTCCTTTTCTGACATAATGATTGGCATTTGCGGATAAGGCCACAAATATGTGGTAAACTATACAAATATACCTTGAAGATAAGGATGGAGGGACCTTCGTGCAAAAAAGGGAAAGCTTCTATATTACTACCCCTATTTATTATCCCAGTGATAATCTTCATATCGGGCATGCATATACAACCGTTGCGGC
Source organism: uncultured Syntrophomonas sp. (assembly GCA_964584415.1). GTDB lineage: Bacteria > Bacillota > Syntrophomonadia > Syntrophomonadales > Syntrophomonadaceae > PHAA01. The sequence continues at coordinate 295 of CAZOZX010000064.1, read as the reverse complement.
CGATTGTATGGCCCGTTTTAAACGGATGCAGGGCTACGATGTATTTTATTTGACCGGCACGGATGAACACGGCCAAAAAATTGAACGGGCTGCCCGTGAAAAAGGTTTAGAACCTATTGAATACGTTGATGCAATTGTAGCCAATATACGCAAGCTTTGGCAGACGTTATTGATATCGAACACCGATTTTATTCGTACTACTGAAACGCGGCAGCAGGAGGTAGTCCAAAAAATATTCAACCGGGTCTATGAACAAGGCGACATTTACTTATCCGAATATGAAGGATGGTATTGC
>CAZOZX010000063.1:0-11622 GCA_964584415.1 uncultured Syntrophomonas sp. | reverse complement strand
AATCGGGACAGCATTCTTAATGATATTAAACGGTTGGATGCAGAATGCCGTTGCCGGCCAAATTGTCCATGGGGAGGTATAAAAAATGCTCGATGCGACTGATGTCAAATTGTTGGAGCAGGTGGCGGACTGGCACGGGATGCCACCCGGGGCAATTAATATACGGAAAAATGGACAGGGTATCGAAAGGCGAATTACAGACAATATTAAAATTGAGACAAAGGAAGACAAGCCGGGTATAAATATAATCATAAAACCAGGGACCAGAGGCGAGAGCGTTCATATTCCCGTAATATTGTCGGAAGGAATGGAGGATCTGGTCTATAATACCTTTGAAATAGGTGAAGAAGCGGATGTACTCATTATTGCCGGTTGCGGCATTCACAATCCCAGCAGCCATAAGGCTCAGCATGATGGGATTCACCAATTCTTTGTCCGCAGAGGCGCCCATGTAAAGTATATAGAGAAACATTATGGTGAGGGTGATGGCAGCGGGGCCAGGATATTAAATCCCAAGACAATCTTTGAGATTGAAGAGGGTGGATCAGCAGTAATAGAAATGGTGCAGATAAAAGGCGTAGATCGCAGCTTGCGAGAGACCGAGGTTCGTCTGCAAAAGAACGCGCGGTTAACGGTGTCCGAGCGACTGCTTACATATCAGAGTCAGACTGCGGAGTCCAATATAACTGTGGAACTGGACGGAGAAGACGCAACTGCCCAAGTTATATCCAGATCCGTTGCCCAGGACAAATCCAAACAGGAGTTTCACCTCAACATGTATGGACATGCTCGTTGTTTTGGACATATACAATGTGATTCCATAATAATGGATGAAGCCGAAGTATCATCAAGTCCCAAAATTACAGCCTTCCATACCGATGCACAGCTTATTCACGAGGCTGCTATTGGCAAGATCGCATCCGAGCAGCTAATCAAGTTGATGTGTTTTGGAATGAGTGAGGCGGAAGCCGAACAGGCCGTCTTAAAGGGATTTCTAAAATAGGATGCTTATAATTCTATACTTATAAAAAGGGGGCAGGGGAATGAGTAAATGGTTTTTCACATCTGAATCTGTGACCGAAGGCCATCCTGACAAAGTCTGTGACCAAATTACGGATGGAATCCTGGACGCCATTTTAGCCCAGGACCCTAACGCCAGGGTAGCCTGTGAAGCTTCGATCAGCACCGGGTTGGTCCTGATTATTGGGCAGATAACGACCAGTAGCAATGTGGATATCCCTCAGGTTGCCCGGCAAATTATCAATGACATTGGTTATACCAACGCAAAGTTTGGCTTCGATGGAGATGCCTGTGCCGTGCTTCCCGGCATTGACGAACAATCGGCCGACATCGCGGTAGGGGTCAATGTTTCGATGGAATACAGGGAAGATGCCGGTGATGAAATAGACCGCTTAGGTGCAGGTGACCAGGGAATTATGTTTGGCTTTGCCTGCAATGAGACACCGGAACTAATGCCTATGCCTATATCACTAGCCCATAAGTTAGCGCAGAGACTGGCAGTGGTTAGGAAAAATAAGGAGCTTCCTTATTTGCGACCAGATGGCAAAACTCAGGTTACGGTCGAATACTATGGCAATAAACCAATAAGAGTGGACTCGGTGGTAATCGCCTGTCAACATGATGAATACGTGAGTCAGGAAGAATTACATGAGGACATAGTTGATCGGGTAATCAAGTATGTGGTACCGGATGATTTACTTGATGAAGATACCCGATATTATATTAATGCCACCGGGAGGTTTGTCATCGGTGGTCCCCAAGGTGATTCCGGTTTAACCGGAAAGAAGATCATCGTAGATACTTATGGCGGTTATGCACGTCACGGCGGCGGGTCTTTTTCTGGTAAAGATCCGACCAAGGTGGACAGGTCGGCAACATACGCTGCTCGCTATGTGGCCAAAAACGTTGTCGCTGCTGGTTTGGCTGACAAATGCGAAATCCAGCTCGGTTACGTAATCGGCGTCTCTCATCCAGTTTCGATAATGATTGATACCTATGGGACCGAAAAAATCGATAAAGACCTGATTGTAGAACTAATCAAAGAGTATTTCGATTTAAGGCCAGGTGCTATAATCAGAGACTTTGGATTGAGAAGGCCAATATACCGCCAGGTTTCTTGTTACGGGCATTTTGGCCGAAGTGAACTGGATTTGCCCTGGGAAAAAACTGATAAAGCTGGACTACTTAGAGCAGCGGCGAAAATATGAGCAACACAACGCATGCAGTTGACTAACATCCAATTATGAATAATAATGGATTTAATTTAGGTTAAGATTAGCCAAAGTGTACAAAATATGTAAAAGCCTTTTTTCTCGAAGGTGCGAAAAGGTTATCTCCACTCTAGTTTGAAATCAGGACATTTTAAAGTAAGAAGGAGGGTACAGGATGGCAGACAACAAAGAAAATGTGGCCAAGGGCATGGAAATGTTCAACAGTGCAGCTGATAGGATTTGGGACATGTGGATAACAGGGCTTAATTCTATCAATACCAATGCCGACCAAATCGATAGCATTACCAGAAGTCAACTGGATATGGCCAGATCAGCACGGCAGGAATTCCTAAAACAAATGGAAGAAATGGCTAAACAAATGCGCCAGAATCAGATGCAGCTGATGAGATTCATGGAAGATTCCATGGTGACCGGTTTTGACCAGTTTAATCAGACTACCCAGAGCCTAACCAAGGATATAACCCAAAAAGTAGGGGAACTTTCCAAAAAGTAGTCGGCATTTATCGACAAAAGTATATATAAACATAAAAGGAGAGGGTAAAACCTTTCCTTTGTTTATTTATTCTAAGGTCGAAACATTCCGTAGAACTATATGTTGAAAAAACACCTCTATAAAACCATATAGTATTAATCCCTCGTTGACACGACCAAAAATGTGCCGTCATGTTCGGGTACATAAAAGTGGAAAAGGAGGCGTTAAGAAATGTGGGACTGGGACAATCCAATCTATTGACGAAAATGGAGGGCTATATGACCCTCCATTTAGTTGTTTCTGTCTTCAATTTATGTGGTGAGTAGTGACAAAAATCAAATTATGCGCCGCCGGGGCATGGATAAAAGCCTTGAGCTTCACCGCAAGATCGGGAATAAATAATGCTTCTTTAGACAAGCTATAAATGGTAATGGAACCTGACATAATTAGTCAAAGGAGACTGCAGACTTTGATCCTGGTTATCATAAGAACATTAATCCTTTATGCAACGACTGTCGTACTTTTACGACTGATGGGCAAGAGGCAAATTGGGCAACTGCAACCCTATGAACTGGTGGTCATAATAATGATTTCGGAGCTGGCCTCGATTCCCATGCAGAATACCGGGATTCCTCTTTTTAATGGACTGGTACCCATCTTTATTCTTGTAACCGCTGAAATTACCCTTTCCTTTATTTCTTTGAAAAGCGAAAAGGCCAGAGGCTTTATCTGCGGAAAACCCAGTGTGCTAATTGAGAATTCACGTATCCTGGAATCTGAACTATGCAGGCTGCGCTATAACTTAAATGATCTGCTGGAACAGTTGCGTGAAAAGGGAGTGCCGGACGTAGCCGATGTAGAATATGCAATCCTGGAAACCAGCGGACAATTAAGCCTGATTCTAAAATCAGACAAGCGACCAGTTCAACCAAAAGACTTTAATATAGCCCCAGAATATGAGGGATTGCCTGTTACTATTATTATCGATGGTCAGGTGATTGAAGAAAATTTGGTCAAGGCAAATAAAGAGCAAGCTTGGATGCAGAACGAATTGATTAAGTCAGGTATTAACTCAGTCAAGGATGTATTGTTTGCCACCCTCGATAGTCATGGCCAATTTTATTATCAACTAAAATCAATGCCCCCCAAAAGCTGATAAGGAGTCTTGACCGGATATGAAACTACTGGGAAGCGTTTTAGTTATTTTAATTCTTATTATTTCCGGAGGCATGTGGATTAACCACGAATTACAACATTCATCTATGGTGCTGATCCAGCAAATGGAATTGGTGAGTATAGAAATAACAGATAACGATTGGCCTATGGCAATTACTGAGACTGAAAAACTTGATAAGACCTGGAAAAAGGAAGCAAAATGGTGGCCTGTATTTCTAGAACATCAGGAGATGGATAATATCGAATTCGCCATGGCCCGTTTTAAAGAATATGTTTCTTCCGGCGACAACCCCTTAGCTATGGGCCAACTGTCGGAGATTCGGTTGATGGTAGAACATATCCCCCGCAAAGAAAAAATAAATCTGGAAAACATATTATAAAACCTCTAGCTTAGTATTGTATTTATGTTTATATAACCCACCCTGATTTTTATAAATCATTGTGGGTTTTTTGATTTTGTGGTCTGTTAGAATAGTAAATGATCCAGATTAAAAAGAGGTTATTTATGAAGCTGGCAGTATTTGATTTCGATGGTACTCTTTTGACTAAGGATACTCTGCCTGCTCTGGGATCAGAATGGATTCGCCAGGGCCGTTCTTTCCTCAAGTATGCCTTGGTCTGGATTTCGGTTATCCCGGTTTTGGTTTCATACAAAATGAAAATAATATCCCGGGAAGCTATGAAAGAGAAGGCATTCAATTGCTTTAATAGGATATATGAAAATATGAGCCGCCAGGAGGTTATGACTTTTTTCCGCCTGGCTTACCCGTTTCTGAAGAAGAATTTTAACCGGAAAGTTCTCGCCGAAATAAGGCAAGCTCAGCTGCAAGGATACCACTGTGTATTGGTATCAGGATCCTATATCGAGCTATTAAATATTGTTGCGGACGATCTGAGCATTGATACTGCCCTCGGCGCCCAACTGACTTTTATAGACGAAGTTTATGATTCTAAGCAGGAAACCAACTTTGTGGATGGTCTAAGCAAACGAGATATGCTTCGGCAAGCCTTTTCTAACCGGGAGGTGGAGTGGGAATCCAGTCGTGCCTACGGGGACAGTTACACCGATATCTATATTATGGAAACCGTAGGGGAAAAGATCGCAGTCAGACCTGATGCTGAGCTCATGACTTATGCCATGAAAAAAGGTTGGCGAATAATCTCCTGATGGAATTCCTAATTTTCGATTCGCTCACATTCCTTAATAAAGGATTCCATGTTATCCAACTCTGTCATTCGCATACTGTAACTCATATTACCACGCCCCAAGCGATCGCATAGTGAAAATAAGGCTATTTCATGCAGCGATATGTCTGACAGCATCTTGTCAATATCGGCAAAAGGCAGTCTTTTATTTACATATAAAGGCTGCATGTGCCATCTTATTAATTTGGTTACGCCATGGATAAATACTTGATCATCACAAAGTTCCTGCAAAAAATCAGCGGCTAGCTGGGCGCCATCGCGATCATGGTCATAAGCGGTTATTCTCCCGCGTCGAATCTTGGTTGTAGTGATTTTGCCTAAATCATGCAGGAGAGCTGCCCACATAAATACCCTGGGATTATCACTCATATATCTGGCTTTTGCAGCCTGGTCAACTACCAACATTGTATGTTCCCAAACATTTCCCTCGGGATGGAACTCCGGTGATTGTTGTATACTCTGAAGTTGGCCTAAGAAAGTGAACGGATAATCTCTCTCCAGCCAACCGCTGCTAGCGACTTCTCTAAAAAATGCTGATGGGCAATTGTCGGTGATCAAGTGTTCATTAAATTCACCAAATATTTGCTGTCTGTCCATCCGAGTAGTACTCCTGATATTTTTAATTATTTTAAGTAGATTTAATATTATTAAACCCGAACATATATTGCTATCAAAACATATATTGTCTATGAACAATGACGTTCCCATGAAGTCCTAGGACTTACATAGGAACGTCATTTTTGGGAGGTAAGGTTATGTGTGGGATTGTAGGTTGGATTGATTTTCACCGTGGACTTGCCAATGAGTCTGTGATTTTGCAGACTATGGCCGACAAGCTGCAAAAAAGGGGCCCTGATGAGTCCGGTTATTGGTTCAGCGAGCATGCTTCCTTTGGTCACCGCCGTTTGGTGGTAGTAGACCCTGAAGGGGGTCGACAACCAATGATAGGAACAAGGGGGAACAATCTCTATGTTCTGATATACAATGGCGAGCTGTATAATACCGAAGAAATAAGGAAATTACTGCTTGGGCATGGCCATGTTTTCGAAGGATGGTCTGACACCGAGGTACTGCTGAAAGCCTACATGGAATGGGAGGAGGACTGTCTTGCCAGACTCAATGGTATTTTCGCTTTTGCTGTCTGGGATGATGCAAAACAAAAGTTGTTTATGGCCCGTGATAGGATCGGGGTCAAACCCCTTTTCTATACCCAGCGAGACAGTTCCTTTCTGTTTGCCTCTGAGATTAAAGGATTACTGGTTCATCCCATGGTGCCAACCGAAATAAACCAGGAAGGATTGGCGGAGATCTTTGCAATTGGACCTGCCCGGACTCCAGGGCATGGCGTCTTTGCTGGAATATCAGAATTGAAAGCAGGCCACTGTCTTGTTTATGATCAAAATGGAACTTCAATCAGACAGTATTGGAAACTAATTAGTCATGAGCACGAAGATAATTTTAATAAAACAGTAAAATCCCTAAGAGAATTAGTTTATGATGCGGTAAAAAGACAGCTCGTCTCGGATGTTCCACTGTGTACTTTATTGTCTGGCGGGCTTGATTCCAGTATAATAACCGCTATTGCCGCCAAGGAAGAGAGTAATTCGATCAAGACTTTCTCCATCGACTATGTAGATAATGATAAATATTTCCGATCCAGCTGTTTACAGCCTGATTCAGATTCGCCTTGGATTATGCGAGTCTCAGAATTCCTCGATACAACCCATTATAATTATGAAATAGATACCCCGGAGCTTGTAGATGCGCTATTTCCTGCCGTTATTGCTCGAGATTTACCCGGAATGACTGATGTGGACTCTTCATTATTGCTTTTTAGCGGATGGATTAAGAAGCATGCTACGGTTGGAATATCCGGCGAATGCGCCGATGAGGTTTTCGGGGGGTATCCATGGTTTTACAGCGATTATAACCAGAGCACGTTTCCTTGGTCGCAGCGCCTGGACTCCCGATTTGATTTGTTATCAGACGCTATGATTGATTCGATTGACCTGGAGAAATATGTATCAAATCGTTACCAGGAGGCCCTTGATGAAGTGCCTATGTTAAACGGGGAACCCAGCTGTGAGGCCCAAAAGCGAAAACTGTTTTACTTGAATCTGACCCGTTGGATGCCAACCTTATTGGATCGCAAAGACAGGATGAGTATGGCGGCTGGTCTTGAATTAAGGGTGCCCTTCTGTGATCATCGATTGGTTGAATATGCCTGGAACATACCCTGGAGAATGAAGGATTACCAACATAGAGAGAAAGGCCTTTTGCGTTTGGCAATGAACGGACTTTTGCCTGAGGACGTATTATGGAGGAAAAAGAGCCCATATCCTAAAACCCACAACCCCTCCTTTATAAGCTCGGTAAGCAGCTTGGTATTTACTCTGTTAAATGATATCGATTCTCCGTTACTGCCTTTGATAAACAAGTCCAAGGTAGAAAAGCTGGCTCGCTTAATCCAAACCGATATCAATATTCCTTGGTTTGGCCAGCTTATGAATGCTCCTCAGCTACTGGCTTATCTGATCCAGGTAAATTTTTGGCTGCAGGAATATAAAATCTCTATAAAATAAGATATATGGCCCACAGTCTATTGCTAAGATATTACAACCAAGTATACAGGAATACTTCCAGTTAATTTATTGATTTTTTATCAGAAAGGTTTATTATATAGTCAATCAAATAATTTCCGCCGTAAAAGGCGCAAGGCAATGGAGTCTCCGTATATTATGCGGAGACTTTGTTTTTCCGCAATCAGGGTTTACTTTAGTAAACAAAAAATACAGAGAGGAGTTGATGGGCACAAAAACTGACGACAAAATTAATCGAAATAGACTGAGAACAAATTATTCCTGCCACAGATGGTAACAGGAAGTTAGTATCAAAATTTGATGGGTTTTCAGAGAAGGCCAGCCAACAATTAAATATGTTATCGGGCGAGGGTGCCTGTAATGCGGTTAGTAGTATATGACCATATTACCGGCACCCTATTTTATTTGCTCAGGTTAGGGCATATCGGATAACCAAATTAAACTATCGCCGGTGTCGTCCAGGATGTAGTTCATTGTTAACCAATATTTGATAAAGGAGATGTTTTGAATGTCCAATGACAAAAAGTTAATCTTGGAAAAGATTAGAGAAAACGATGTGAGATTCCTAAGACTTCAGTTTACTGATATTCAGGGAGTTATGAAAAATCTAGCTGTTCCCATCAGCCAGGTCAGCAAGGCTTTGGATGGCGAAATTATGTTTGATGGATCATCAATCAATGGATTTGCAGATATTTCTGAATCAGATATGTATCTTGTACCTGACCTTAACACTTTTGCTATCTTCCCATGGAGGTCTGCCAATGGTAAAGTAGCCCGTTTAATCTGTGATATTCACACGCCCGATGGTCAGCCTTTTGCTGGATGCCCCCGCAATAATCTTAAGCGGATATTAAAGGAATCGCACGATTTGGGTTATACCATGAATGCGGGACCAGAAGCTGAATTCTTTCTCTTCCTGTCTGACGAAAAAGGGCATGCTACCACCCAGGTCCAGGATGAGGCTGGGTACTTCGATCTGGCACCAATAGACCTGGGAGAAAATGCCCGCCGCGATATGGACCTGACCTTGGAAGAGATGGGTTTTGAAATTGAGACATCTCACCATGAGGTTGCTCCGGGCCAGCATGAGATCGACTTTAAATATGGTGATGCTTTACATGTGGCAGATTCCATTATGACTTTTAAGTTAGTGGTTAGATCCATAGCCCAGAAGCATAATCTGCATGCTTCTTTCATGCCTAAACCGATTTTTGGCATAAACGGTTCTGGCATGCACACCCACCAATCCTTGTTCAAGGATGGTCAGAATGCTTTTTATGATCCCAGTGGCCCGGACCAGTTAAGTGATACAGCCCGTTACTATATGGGTGGAATTCTAAAACATGCTCGTTCATTCGCAGCCATAACCAATCCTACTGTGAATTCATACAAGCGACTGGTTCCCGGATATGAAGCACCTGTATATATAGCTTGGTCTGGTGCGAATCGCAGTTGCCTGGTTAGGGTACCGGCTAAACGGGGTATGAGCACCCGAATTGAAGTGAGGAATCCCGATCCTACCTGCAATCCATATTTGGCTATGGCCGTTATGCTAACCGCAGGTTTGGACGGGATCAAGAACAAGATCGAACCCCCGGCACCTGTAGATCGCAATATTTACAAGATGGAGGCTGTCGAAAGAGAGGCTTTGGGTATTGCCAGTCTGCCCGGCAACTTGCTGGAAGCCATATATGAATTGGATAAGAGTCAATTAATAAAAGATGCCCTGGGAAATCATATCTATGAGAATTTCCGGGCCGGGCGGCTGGAAGAATGGGATGAGTTTAATATTCAGGTGACCCCGTGGGAAGTAACCAACTATCTAACCAAGTTCTAGAGCGATTACTGAATATATGATGTGATCGATAGAATCTGGAAATGTTATATGAACAATTAAATAGGCACGAAACTAAGGGGGTTATTTTATGAAAAAGGTAGTGGCGGTTATAAGGCCCTCCAAGTTGGAGGAGGTTAAAGCAGCCCTGGATCAGATAGGTATCCGCGGTATGACCGTATATGATGTAAAAGGGCGAGGATTACAGAAGGCTGAAAAACAGTATTATCGGGGGCAAGAGCATTCGATTGATTTGGTGCCCAAGGTAAAAATTGAGATAGCCTGCCGTGATGAGACAGTAGAGAACATTATTTCCAAAATATTGAGTACCTGCAAAACCGGCAAAAGCGGCGATGGTAAGATATTTGTATATCCCATAGAACGGGTAATTCGTATCAGCACCCGCGAAGAAGGCGGTTCGGCTTTATAGAATATTTGTAAATGTGGGTGAGGTAAAAGCAAAGGCGCTAATGGACAGGGGAAACCCCGGACTTAAGCGCCTTTTATATTTTCCGAGCCGACAAGATATTGACTATCTTACTCATGCTAATTTAATGAAAAGAGGGATCAAGATGAAAACGAAATATAAATGGTTAACGAGTATAACTGCAATGCTTATAACGTTATTTGGCCTACCAGCCTGGGCAGCAGCCGCGGAAGCACCGGCCATAGACACCGGAGATACCGCTTTTATGATGATCTGCACCGCTTTGGTAATGATAATGACTCCTGGATTGGCAATGTTTTACGGTGGAATGGTGCGCCGTAAAAACGTGCTCAGCACAATTATGCAAAGCTTTGCAGCTCTGGCCTTAGTATCGGTGCAATGGGTGTTATTGGGTTATACGATTGGATTTGGCCCTGATTTAAATCACCTGGTTGGCAGTCTGCAATGGCTTGGTATGAATGGAGTTACAGGAGACCCAAATATCGCTTATGCAGCAACGATTCCGCATTCGGTGTTCATAATGTTTCAATTGATGTTTGCTATTATTACTGTGGCTCTAATTTCGGGAGCATTTGCGGAAAGGATGAAGTTCTCAGCGTTTGTGGCGTTTATACTGCTTTGGACAACATTTGTCTATGATCCGCTGGCCCATTGGGTATGGGGCGTAGACGGATGGCTGCGAAATCTTGGTGCGCTTGATTTCGCAGGGGGAACTGTAGTGCATATTAGCTCGGGCGTATCTGGTTTGATTGCCTGTATAATGCTGGGCCGCCGTCGTGAAGACGGATCCGAGCCCATGGTACCGCATAACCTACCCATAACGTTATTAGGAGCAGGTTTGTTGTGGTTCGGCTGGTTTGGCTTTAACGCCGGTAGTGCCTTGGCAGCTAACGGATTGGCAGGCGCGGCTTTCCTGGTAACCAATACCTGCGCGGCAGCAGGAGCAATCAGTTGGGCGGGCGCTGAGTGGCTCCATCATGGCAAACCTACGGCTTTAGGAGCTGCCAGTGGCGTTGTAGCGGGATTGGTTGCTATTACTCCTGCGGCTGGTTTCGTTAGTCCGATGAGTGCAATTCTAATGGGCTTGCTGGTCGGTCCGTTGTGCTACTTTGCTGTCAGTAAAATGAAAGCCATGCTTAAATATGATGATTCCCTCGATGCTTTTGGGATTCACGGTATCGGCGGTATTTTCGGTGCGTTGATGACAGGCGTGCTGGCCTCTACAGCGATTAACCCAGCTGGATTTGATGGCCTGTTGTTTGGCAATCCGCATCAGTTGTTGGTGCAAGGAATTGCGGTTTTGGCTACCATCCTATTCGCGGTTACTATGACGTTTGTCATACTAAAGTTTATCAGTCTGTTCACTCCACTGCGGGTTAGCGATGAAGAGGAAGAAACCGGCTTGGATATTACCCAACATGGTGAAGATGCTTATAGCTATGGAGAAATGGGCACTCTACAGGCATAACTTTGAAACAGATTAATAAGTGACCGAAAGTCCCTGTTTAAGGCAGGGACTTTTTCTTATCTTCACAGATTCAATCCTTTATATTAGGAAATAGTCCATCTGAAAAAATGGGATCAAGTCCTAATTTGTGTGTAAATTACCTCAGCCAGAATATTGAGTTAACGGA
>CAZOZX010000062.1:0-11817 GCA_964584415.1 uncultured Syntrophomonas sp. | reverse complement strand
GCCAACCGGATTTTTACCGGGGAGGCTTTGATAATTCCCGTGCCGGGATTGGATCTGCCCAAGTCCGGAGGCAGCCCCTTCTACGTTGTCCTGCCCGGGGATACCCTGTTCTGCCTGGCTCAGCAATTCGATACCACCGTCAACCGGCTGGCTATTAACAACCAGATAAGCAATCCCGACTCTATCCAGGCCTATAGTGAATTAATGGTCCTGCCGGTTATCCCTAATGCAGCCCGCTTATTGAGAACCTGGCGCAATACCCCGGGTGAAAACTGCCTGATATTCGAATCCCAGCGATATGGCATATACTACCTGGGCACCTTTGAATGGTACGCATTGGGGACCAGGGCCATTCCCCCGCTGCTGGAACTGATAAACCACCCCTGCCCGGAGGTGCGCTATTACGCTATTCTCAGCCTGGGACGCATCGCCCGGGATCTAAATGGCCGGGTTAAATCTGCCCTCCGGAAGTTCTTCAATGACCCTGACCCGATGTTGGCAGAAATTGCCCAGCTGGCCTACCGGCGTATACGGCTGGCAGAAGCAGGTTATCGCCGCACTCATTTGCTGACCATCTTTGACGATTTGATCCCCGACCTGAATAACCCCTCCCTGCCTACCATACCCTTGGATGTTGGAACCGCAGTTGTAGTGCTGCGCTGGCATATTCCCAGTCCTACCGGTGAAGAAGGGCCCCGGGGAGGTATCCAGATATACGATCAGGTCCAGGTCATCAGCACTGGCCAGGTCGGGTTTATCGCCCGAAGGGGAAATAACGAGATCAGTCTGGTTTAATTTTAGGGATTAATTTTTGGAAGCGCCGGCCTGGCCGCACCCGTGGCCAGTTCCCGGCAAGCAGAAATCACGGTTTGGACAAGCTCAGGTGTAGGCCATTAATATTTTGGGGACTATGAAAACATGGGCTTAGTAATAAATTAGTTGGTATACAAAATAAAATATAAAAGTGAGACCATTTGAGGTATAATTGGTACATACTACTACTCTAGGGGGGATTTGATGAAGATAGTCACCTGTTTGAAAGCGGTACCCGAAGAAAAGGATATCTCAATAAAGTCAGACAATACCCTGGAACTAGGCAAAGCTGAACTAAAAGTGGGGCAGTACGATCTGAACGCCATAGAAGCGGCGGTCCAGCTGCAGGAAGCCACAGGAGGGCCGGAGCCCACTATCATCACCGTCGGGACCACCAAGCTTAAAAACTCAAAGCTGCAAAAGGCCATGCTATCCCGTGGCGCCGGAGAACTCTACGGTGTGGTTGACGATTCCCTGGATACAGTAGATAGTTTTGCCACTGCCAAAAACCTGGCCGCGGTCATCAACAAAATCGGCGGGGCTGACCTGGTCCTGTGCGGCGAAGGTTCCGGCGATATCTACTCCCAGCAGGTAGGAGCCATACTGGGCCAATTGCTGGGTTATGTCAACCTCAATGCGGTCAGTAAAATCACCCCCAAAGGTGATAAACTGGAGATCGAGAGAACCCTGGAAAACGAAATCGAGGTTTTGGAGATACCAGTGCCTGCGGTCCTGTCGGTTACTACCGATATTAACCGCCCCCGCATCCCCGGTCTGAAAGAAATCCTGGCCGCCGGTAAAAAGCCGGTCAACCTGCTGGGACCTGGCGATCTGGACATGACCACCAGCAGCAGCATCGAGATCATCAGCACCCTGGCACCTCCCCAGGCCGATCGCAAACAGATTATTATCGAAGGTGACAGTGACGAGAAAATCAGCGAACTGTTTGAAAACCTTCGTAAAGCGCTGTAGGGGGTGGAAAGAATGAGTAAATTAGCGAGAGTATTTGCCATAGCCGAACATAACGATGCCATGAAGGAACTGTGTTACGCTGCCGCCCAGCTGGGAGAAAACACCGCCTTGATCTGGGCCGGTGATAAAGCCCAGGCCGGTGGCGCCGATACGGTTTATTACCTGGGTGAGCTCAGCAATGAACGTATCCTGGAGCATTATTTGCCCACCATCATAAACCTGGTTAAGAATGAAAAACCCGACCTGGTACTGGTCGAGACCAGCAGGAAAGGCCGCCTCATGGCCGGGGTTATCGCTGCCGAGATGGGAACCAGCGTGTTGGCTGACGCGGCCGAGATCAGCATTGACGGCGGGGTTACCACCAGGCACATGGTCTACGGCGGGGCCGCCTTCCGCACCGAGCGTTCCAGCGCCGCCATCACCGTAGCAGGCCTCAGTACCGGAGTATTTGAAGGAGCCGATACCGGCAAGACTGCCAACGTAGTCGATGTACCCTTTGTCGCTCCCGCCCAGCAGATCAAATGCTTGGAGAGACGCGTTAAAGGCGGCGATACCGTCAACCTGCGCAAGGCCAAGAGAATTATCGCGGTTGGCCGCGGCTTTGAGGCCGAAGGAGACCTGAAACTGGCTGATCAACTGGCGGCCGCTATCGGGGCCGAAGTAGGCTGCAGCCGTCCCATCGCCGAAGAAGAAAAATGGATGGATAAATCCCGCTACATCGGGGTCTCCGGTCTAATGCTCAAACCTGATCTATACATCGGCATCGGCATTTCCGGGCAGATCCAGCATATGGTCGGGGTCAGTTCAGCCCGCACCGTTTTTGCCATCAACAATGATAAAAACGCCCTGATATTCAAACAGTGCGATTATGGTATCGTGGGTGATCTGAAAACCGTCTTACCGGCGCTGATCGCCAAGTTTAAATAAGTAATCCAACAGCTATAGCCCAAACATGCGGGCCCTCCCAGGAGTCAACTTCCGGGAGGGCTTTCGAATTGTTGGAAAGGGGGCAGAGTTGTTCACAATAACCGCCTCGTCAAAAGCATCAGTTAATCCCTTAGAATTCCGCTGCAAATAATAAATACCTTTTAATATGTCCACACTATATAAATGAGATTGACTGGCCGCTGCAAAACTGAATGTCAAGTGAGATTGGAGTTATTATGATCAGTCTGTTTAATATTATTCCGCTCCAAAGCTTAGCCGACCCGGGATATGAGAATATGATTGAAATCAGGCTGCATAGCCGCCATCTGCAAATCATGAACTGGTTCGGCGATGACCTGCATAAGTGGACCTGGTGGCTGAACTTGTCGCTTACGATTCTGCCTTTGCTAATTCTATGGAAGATAATCGATCGCAAACGGCTGCTGGAGATTCTCACCTATGGACTGCTGATCGCGGTTTTGGCTACCCTGCTGGACAGCCTTGGCGTGGCCTTCATGCTATGGGATTATCCGGACAAAATGCTGCCTATTACTCCCCAGACATTTCCAGTTAATTATGTCCTGCTGCCTTGCACATACATGTTCGTCTATCAGCGCTATCGATCATGGCGGGATTTCACCATAGCCAGTACCGTGTTGGCCGCCCTTGCATCTTTCCTAGGCGAACCTTTTTTTGTATGGTTCAACCTCTACGATCTGATAGCATGGTCTTATCTTTACTCATTTCCCATCTATATAGTCATGGCCCTGATGGTTAGATGGTGCACAGAAAAGCTGGCTGACCGCGACCTGAACTATATATTGTCAAGGGGACGGAGTTGTTGACAACTTTCTCCGCACAATTTCTAACCAAAGCCCTGCTATCCAAAACCTTTCAAGCTTCATTAGGAAAATCCAATATCGATGCGTTACCACAAGTTTCAGACTATCCGGGGAAGCGAAATTACTGCCGGCAAATATTGCTGCCGGGTTGAATAATAACCAAAAGTTATGGTAAAATTATCCTTAGGATCGTCTAGCTGGATCCAAGATAAGTCATGCAGGAAGGAGGTCCGTTCAATGCCCGAAGAGTTCAAACCAGGATGTCAGCGCCCCGCTATCGTCAAGCCGGCAGTCCCTGCTGAAGCGAATGAAACACCTATTGTAAAGGAGGCGAGCAAACCTATGATCAAGGTGGGTAAACCGGCCCCGGATTTCACTGCCCCCGCTTTTCTTAATGGCAAGTTTATGAATGTGACCCTATCAGAGTTCAAAGGGAAATGGGTAATACTATGTTTCTATCCAGGTGATTTTACCTTTGTCTGAGCGACAGAGGTCGCAGCAGTTGCTGTGGAATACCCCGAATATCAGAAATTGGGCGCCGAAGTGCTTTCGATCAGCGTGGACAGCGTGTTTGTTCACAAAATGTGGAATGATAACGAGATATCCAAGATGATAGGCCATGATGTTCCCTTTATGATGTGTTCCGATCAGGACGGCAGCATCGGCAAATCCTATGGAATATACGACGAAGACAGCGGGGTGGAGACCCGCGGCAGGTTCATAATCGATCCGGATGGCAACATCCAGGGCTATGAAGTACTGACCCCGCCGGTAGGCCGGAATGTCAAAGAGACCGTACGCCAGCTGCAGGCCTTCCAGCTGGTGAGGGCTTCGGGAGGAAGCGAGGCAACCCCGGCCGGTTGGCGCCCGGGCAAGCAGACCCTGCAGCCGGGACCGGATCTGGTCGGCAACGTATGGAAGGTATGGAAGGTGGAACAGGCCTTCGATTGATGATCATCCCAAAATATGCTTATAACTTTAAGCCCTCCTGGAGTTTACCTCCCGGGAGGGCTTTTTTTGGCTATCTCCAGCTCCCGGGTGCGCTCCCGGACCATTTCCTCCAGCCGCTGTTCACTTTCACGGAGGGCTTGTTCGGCCAGTTTAAACCTGGTTATATCTATGATCACCCCGTAGAATCTTACTGGCTGACCTTCCTGGTCATGCTCCGCAAACCCCCGGTTATCAATCCAATGGATAGTACCGTCCCTCCACAAAAGACGCATCTCATGGGTAAAGTAACCACCCTTGCGGATATTGTTCTCCCTATCCACAAATGCAGCAGCCCGGTCGTCGGGATGGACCCGCTCCCAGAATGCTTCCAGCGTAGGTCTTACTTCCCCGGGCTGGTAGCCCACTATACGGTAAAATTCATCGTTACAAGCCGATTCCCCGGTTTTGATATTTCTATCATAGGTACCCAGTCGTCCTACTGATAGGGCCAGGGAAAGCCATTGTTCGCTTTTGCGCCGTTCATCCTCGGCCATTTTCCGCTCCGTAATATCCCGCACAGAAGCAATAAAACCTCTATATTCGTCATAGGGGCCAACCAGCATAGTGGTATTAATGTCCAGATAGATGGTTGCGCCATTCTGATTAATACAGCCAATGTCGGTAAAATTATTTTCCCCTAATATCCTGAAGCCTCTTTCATTGAATCTCTGCAGAATCTGCGCCTGGTCATCCGGAACAGCGAATCGCTGAATAATGCTGGTGTTTCTTTGCCCCAGGATCTCCTCCCTCGGTACACCAAACATATCCTCGAAGGCCTTGTTGCAATAGGTAATGATGTCGTTTTCATCCACCGCTGCCACCGCATCGTGAACATTGTCCAGAATCCGGGCCTGGAAAGCCAGTTTCTGCTGGCATTCAACGCTCCCGGACATATCCCGGAAGGTGGCCACCATACCCAGGAACTCACCCTGTTCATCTCTTATTACCTGGGCATGAACATGAGTGGGTACCGGCCAGCCGTCCTGGTGGTATAAAATCATATCGCCGCCGCAGCTAATCTCCTTCAGGGCCCGGGTGAAAACGTTGTCAATCCCTTCGCCGGGAACCTCGATGCGAAGCAAGTTAACCACATTTTTCCCGGTCGCCTCATCCGCAGACCAGCCGTAGACCTTCTCAGCCACAGCGTTCCAGTAAGTAATAATGTAGTCATGGTTAATGATAGCTATGGCTTCATGGATGGAAGAGAGAACCTGCTGCTGTAACCGGTCATTTGCCTTGATAAGAGCAGCCGCTTCCCCGCCGGTTATTGACTTGTCCATTCCCTTCCCTCCTCTTCCATCATATAATGGGGATAAATTCGCCAGTAAACGACGAAGTCCTTTGAAGAAACTTGTCGAAATTTAGCTGCGACCCTTAATTCGGCCGAAAATACTTCTATGGTTAAATAAAATGCAGCACAGAAAAGTTTTTTCCATCGCTTGCAAGGATTACGCATTTTAAATCGTGTTGGTTATAAGAGGAGATAAACATGGGGTTTTCAGTTGAAGACAGTGACAGAATAGCCGCGGCACTGCAGAAATACTCTGATATGGTATATCGAATCTGTTTCATCTACCTCGGCCGACGGCCTGAAGTGGATGATGTCTTTCAGGAGGTTTTCCTGAAACTGCTCCAGAAGAGCATCTCCTTTACGGATGAGGACCATGAGAAAGCCTGGCTCATCCGGGTGACGATCAACCAGTGCAAGGATGTCACAAGGGGCTTCTGGTGGAAGAGGATCGACCTGGTAGAAAACGCAGAACTGCCTTTGCAGGATACAGGCGAAAGAGAGATCTTGCTGGTGGTACTGTCGCTCCCGCAAAAGTACAAGGATGTTGTTTACCTTTACTATTACCAGGAGTATACGGTACCGCAAATGGCACAGCTTCTCCGGCGGAGCGAAAACACCATCTATTCGCAGTTACATAGGGCCAGGGAACTTATGCGACAAAAATTGGAGGGAAACAGGTATGAAGGATCAATTTAGGCAAGCCTTAAATCGAATTGAAGCTGATGAGGCCCTGGTCAGCAAGACAGAAGCACGCCTCCGCACTGCCCTCGCCCCAGGCCTGCCACCGCGGCAAAATTCAATAACAAGGAGGATTTATGAGATGAGGAAATATGCTATTGCGGCCTGCATAGCACTGCTGCTGATAGGCGGCGGATTTGCTTACGCCACCCCGGTTTCATATCTCGGTGTAGATATCAATCCCAGCGTGGAACTGGGTATTAATGCCCTGGGACGCGTAGTGGAGGTAATTGACTATAATGATGATGGCAAGGCGGTCTTGGAAGGACTCGACCTCGAGAATATGAAGGTGGATAAAGCCGTAAAACTGATAGTAGACACTGCGGTCGACCTGGGATTCCTGGAGGAAGACACGGATGTCCAGCTGACCGCGGTAAACGATGATGAGGAAGATGCTGATAAACTGCTCAAGAAAGCTAAGAAAGGCACTGATGAAGCCCTGGAGGAAAACGATGTTGAAGCTGAAGTTGGCCAGGCGGCCATAAGCTTGGCGCGCCGTGATGCAGCCCGGGAATATTCAGAAGAAGAAGGTATTCACCTCTCCCCTGGTAAACTGAATCTGATCCAGAAGCTGTGGGAAGCTCAAAATCCGGACGAAGAATTAACTGCAGATAATTATGATGAGGTTCTGGATCTGGCCCAGGATGAAATGGACGATAGCGATATCACCTATGCCGAAGCCCCGGTCAAGGACATTATGAAAGCCATCAAAGACATCCGGATGGAAGAAAAGTTTGGTACCGAATCGGAAGACGAGGAAGAGACCTCGATAAGCCCCGGGAATTCTGGCAACGCCCCGGGTCAGCAGCTGAAGAACCAGACTGCTACCGATGATGATGACCAGGTATTGCTCCCCAACGGTAAAGTTAAGAAGAACGGCAAGTCCGCTGACGAGGAGTAAGATACGGTAGAAGACCAAACCCCAAGCGTTCTTGAAAAAGGCAAACCCGCCGAAAGGCGGGGACGCAAAGCCATGGATCTAAGACCGCAAGGTTATGATCGCCAGGTTGCCAGGAAGATACACAGCACGATATACCAGTTGTTATCAGCCTGCAATGCAACCTAAGCATTGCAGGCTGTTTTACTTCACTGCGGCGATAACAAAAAGGATCACCACTTAAATTGTATGGGAGGTATGATCGATGGGTATGCAATTATGTTGGAACGATCACCAGGACGGCACTTTTGAATCTCTGGAGACTCTGCAGGATATGTTCGTTCAAGCCCGTCAAAAAATGCAGGAACTCGAGGCCAGGATGATAGAGCAGCGCAGGAAGTGGGATGAATATCTGATCAAAGAGCGCCAGATCAATCAATTATTGCTTAATTCCCTGGGTAACGTTTCGAGAAACTAAGCCTGAAAACGTCTCGAAAAATCCATATAAGGATATTTTAGAAAGATCGTCGCCAACGATCATCAAAATTGATATATAGAGGTAAGCGAGATGGAAACTAGCCATTCTGTCGACCAATCCGCTGCAAGGTTAACCGCAGCTGATATAATGTCATCCGAGCTCCAAAGCATCGTCGATCAGATAGATTCGATTAAGAAAAGATCAGCCGAATTGTTGAAGCAAATCTCAGTCTATGAGAAACGACAGCATCACGTAATTGCCGCCCTGGAGGAGAGCGCTAAAATTGTCGAGAAAATCAATTATCAATGTAACTGCCGGATTGAAGTTTTGCAGGCCAATACCCAGGCCACAGTGGCGCCCCAACGGGCCCAAATTGCTGAACTGGAGCTGGAGATAACCCGGATGAAAAATGAATTGTCTGCTCCGGCAGCCAAACCAATTAATCCAGACCCGGAATCAGGGCAATTGCCATCCGGTCAACAGCCGTTAATAAAACCGGAAATCGAATTGTCCGCAAGCGCATCTTTGCCAGCAGACGAAACCAGACCCGGAACGGACGCCAGCCATGACAATATAATTCCCCGGCCGGCTGATACCTCTAATAAGGAGAACTTTATAGACCTGGATGTAAGTTTGAATATGTTCCACCTCCACTCGATGGGCGCCTCAAAACCGGAAAGGCCCAATCACAACCGGCTGGTCAAAGCCCGCGTGGAGGTTCCTGAAGGTAAACTCGACGTAGTCTACGGGCAGGTCCTGGCAGCGGTGACCGCCGCCCTGCTGCGCTACGACCAGGTGGTGCTGAACGAAGTCTACCCTTTCAGCCTGCTTGATCCCTGCGATGACAATGTCGCCGGTTATTTCTTCAATCTTGTGGAAGATACCGTGGCCATTCTGGACCTGGGCCTGGTGGAAATCAGCCTCTGGGAGGATCAAATCCGGATCAGGCAGGTAAAGACCAGAAATAAAAAGATAGACGATTTGCTCAAAGGCGAGGATCTCGTTCAAGATTTACGAGATAGCTTTATTTTTGAATCCCAGGATTCCGGCAACATTTTATTCAACATCTTCAAACGCAGAAACTAAACCTATAAAACATACAGCTTATAAGGAGAAGTGATCAATGTATATAGACGCCTGTGCGGATGTTCACCACTGCCAATCTTACGGTTCCGTAGTAGTCCCGCGGCACAAGCATCACTGGCAAATGAGAGTAGTGGTTGAAGCTGAACCTGACCAAAAAATCATTTCAAGAGAGCGTTTGCTGTCCGTCGTCTTATCCAGGCTGCACCACTTTAACGGTTTTTTGTTGAATGATATATATCCCTTTAATGCGATCAAACCCAGTCACGAAAATATCGCCGCCTATTTTTTTCATCTTCTCGATGATACGCTCGAGAAAAATAATTTACGGCTCAAGGAAATGAGGATCTCCGAAGACCAGGAGGTAATTATGAGGATAAACAGCCGTGATCCCAAGCTTGACCAAGCGCTGCAGAAGGCTGCCCGCAGCCAAAACGCCCGGCAATCCGCGTAGTAAAAATGGTCAGCAGCCCTAAATCCAACGATCTATACCAACTAGCAAAAAGGAGAGCACAACGCTCTCCTTCAGCCCGTCAAAAAAGGCCTATTGCGGCGTTAATACGGGATTACCGTTCAATCGGCGTACCTCGAGTACGCCTCAATCACGGTCTTCCCTATTGCCTTGCACTAGGCCTTTTTATGATCGGTCTGCGATTATATATATTTATTTGACCTGCTCTGTGAAGAGCCAATCGCGTCCCTTACTTATCCCCGAAATCGTCGGACGGCTTAACCACCGTATTGGTTAACTTCTTAAGTACATTATAGGCGCCGGAACTGGTAGTGGTCAGGCGGTCCAGCTGCTCCTGCAGGGCCTGTTTCTGATTTAACAGGTCGTCCATCTCGGTACCGATGTGGTCGATCTCCTTTTTAAAATGGCGCAGGTAATCATCATGGATCCGACCCACGATTTTCCACACTACATTCCATACTTCATTCCAGGCCTGATCAGGCCACATCTGGGTCAAATTGAGCCGTTTTTTGTGCTTTATCTGCTTGGTCCGCAAAGCTGGCTCGAGGTGCGAATAATTATAGATATCATGGTTGATGGGGGGATTCAGCGCCTTGACTGCCGCATACACATGGTCCCAGGCATAATCCCAGGTTTCATTGCCGGTGGCTATCAGCGACTTGCGAAATTTGTTCTCAGCCGCCGTCTGATAATCCCCGAGGACTTTTTTGACATGTTCATAATCCCGTTCAATCTGATCGGGCAGTGTATCCAACCTGGTGATTCGCTTGTCGAGCTCCTTGCCAACCTGCAGAATTTCGGCCCGCAATCCTCTAATACTACGTGACTTGTTCCCCACATCTATTCCCTCCCCATATGCCGCTTTGGTTACAGGTAAGCTAGTTAAACCGGGAAGTCATACATTGTTTACAAGTCTATTATACCACCGTTGATCCTAAATCCATTGCCAGGAATCTGATCCGTTTATGAATCTCATATATGCCATATCCTGTCTGAGGGTGCAATCCGCTTCCAAATGTCATCTATTCTTCCTAAGTAACCAAATTATCATCATTGGAATAATGTAAGGTAGAACGCTAAGTTCAAACTGCTTTAAGGAGGTGTGACATGAGAAAAGACTATTACCCAACCCATGACATAGAATGTGATAAGCATTATGCGCCGCCGAAACGGGAAAGGGAGACCATAATCGAATGCGGTTCAGGATCCAGCCCCGGCCCGCTCTGTGGACCTGCCGTTTGGCAGGTTAGCTCAGCCAATTCGATCCCCAACGGCGGAATTGAACACCCGGTGCTGGCTACGGTCGTGCTTGATACCAGTGACCTTAAGGATCCCAAAACAATAATTAATTTTTCCAGCTTAATTTCCTTTAGAACCTTTGCTCAAGTTGCCGGTTTTTACCTGAGCCTGACTTTTCAGCTGAGCAAAATTTGTCATGGCAGTTCCATAATCCTGGGTACCTGGACGTTTGAGCAAGCAGAAAATCAATACGATGATCTGAATGGTTTTGCTCCCGCCCAGGCCAATGGTATATACAACCGGGAGGAAACCGATCCCTTCGGTTTTACCTGGTGCGAATGCGGAGGCTGTCCGGGATGCTGCACTTATCAAGTGAAGTTGGTCGGGCAGGAGTGTGGAAATATTGAACTAGCCACTATAAGCAATATCTTCATTACCGGAACGGCCAGTGGGTTCAAAAAATATTGATTGACGCAGCCAGGGAACGAAGTATTATAGAGATCTGCGGGCCCCAACCATATTAACTGGCTGGGGTCTTCTGTTTTTATTGGCTGCAACAACTAGAGTTTTTCATATTTAATATCCTGACCGGTTATGATTCCAGTTACCATTTTGCTGAAGCTAACCATAAAAACAAAGACCGGCACCGAATAATAATACTGCCAGGATAAAGGCTGATATATGTTCAACCACACCAAAATCGGATCCAAAAGCATGGATAACACTGTGGCAACGACCGTACTCGCAATCAGAAATGGTTTCCAGGCCGTGAATTTCTGATAGATGAGCATAAAGGTTGCCGGGATGATAACGAAATCAATCGGGAAAAAAGCTGGTAAGAAAGGCAACAATTTATAGGGATATGACCATTGCAGGAGAAATACGCCAGCCGTATCCAGAATGCCCGCGCACAAGCTAACCAGCAGGCCAAAAAAGCTTATCTCCAGGAAACGGTTATGGTCGGTGTATTTCCACCAAATAAAAAGCGGAAAAATGGTCCAAAATAGGAGGAACCACCAGTACCACCGAAACACGGTGGTTTGCAGCCAATAATCCGTCCTCAGGTCTGATAGGTATCGTTGTACCTCCACAACC
>CAZOZX010000061.1:0-11952 GCA_964584415.1 uncultured Syntrophomonas sp. | reverse complement strand
TTTCCACCAGGGCTTCCGAAAAAACCCGGAATTCCTCCTCGGTCTCCTGCAGCTTCTGCATCAGGAGCCGGGCCCCGGACATATCCAGGAAAAAACTCTGCCCGATGGCGCCGATGATTTCCCCGTCCTGGATAACCGGCAAACGGGTCACCACCGTGTCGTTCCCGGCAATAGGCCAGATATCAGCTTTATCAATGCGGCCGGTCTTCAGCACCTCCGGCAGCTTGGAATGGGGCAGGACCTCCAGCACATGCCGGCCAATGGCCTGGTTCTTCTTCAAGCCCAGCAAATCTAAAAAAGTCTGGTTCATTACGGTTATATAACCATCCTTATCGACCATCACCAGGGCCATATAAGGACTTTCCACCAGCAATCTAAATATATTTTGGCTGTTGATTTTAGGCAAATTTCGATGCCTCCCCTATCAAAATAAGTACCAGGCAGGGGGACGGTTCTGTTGCCTGTTTCGTTATCCAATCGGCAACACGTCCTCTTGCTTCGTGTCTGCAATAGTCTCTAAAATAATAGTCTTTAGACATAAAAACAAAAAAACCTCTAATCGTTATGGATTAAAGGCAAAGATATCACAATTTAACCGGGTGCCGCCTGTACCGATTCCGAGATTCAGTCTATTTTTAATAAATCCCTGAACTTTATCTCGGGGTGATGATACCGGGAGTAAGCTGGTGTTTTCTTTCCGTACTGCAGAGCTTCCTCGGGACACCATTGGATGCAGGCCAAACACTGCTCGCATTGATTCTGCCAGGTCAGTTTATCGTCCTGCATGACAATGTTATGGGTTGGACATACTCTGACGCATAAGCCGCACTTATTGCACCTATCGTCTACCCAAAAGTTTTTATCTAGCTCATGAACATGAGAAAAACTGAGGTTATATATCCAGGTGAAGACGATCCTTTGCCATAGCGGTCCTTTTTCCACCGGTTTAACTACCCGCATGTATATTTCATGGGCAATATCGGTAATTTTGAGCCGGGCGGCATCAAAACGTTTATTTTGTTTTTCCGGAGATCCCGGTCCGCCCCAGGGAATATAATTGCTGGGCAAAACCACGGACCAGCCGCCCGATAAGTTCAATCCTTTGGATGTCATGACCTTCTGCAGCTGGACCAGGGTATTGGCGACCTGCCCGGCGTTGTTGGCTATGGCAAAGATGTATTCCGGCGCCATGGCCTGCAGGTGGTCGAGAAAATCCAAAATGCGTTTGGGTACGCCCCAGATATGCACTGGAAAAACCAGCCCGATCACCGGCGAGTCAATCCGGGTGGGCCGATCCATCCAGTCAACGATCGATATCAACTGGGTGCTGCCCAATGCACAGGCCAGGATCCGCGCTATCCACAGGGAATTGCCGGTCCCGGTGTAGTAGAAAATAGTGACCTTATTTTCATTATTCATACCATATTTATATCACGGTTACGCCCAGAATATCTACAGGGGTCTGGTCCTAATAATTCACAGGTTTTAAATCAAGCGTGTCCTCGTGCCCATCCCAGGTGATCGTGAGCGAATAAACCCCATTACTGACCGGGTAACCGCCGCCGCTATTTTCACTGAGTCTCAAATAATAATAGTCGCCATCCTTTTTGAATATAGCGTCTCCGCTGCCGCCCCCGGTGGGAGTTTTGTATGAATGCTTTATGGATTGGATAGATTCCGGATTCGGCCCGATGTACTTCACTGACCATTTGCCCACACTATACTGATCAGCATGGGCTACACCGGCACCGTCTTCATACCAATGCTGGTAATATTCAATCACATACTGAGCGTCCCAGGACTGGCTTTGGGCGGCGAAAACCATACGCTGGCTGTTATTTAAGGAATTCACCGTATTCCTAATGGTTTTCAGAACCTGTTCTTCTCCGGAAGGAATACTGCTCGCGTTGCGTACATCCAGCAGATCGACTATCAAGACATTCCGAGCAGTAACGGTGTCGGAAAGATACCCCTCCGGAACCGTAACAAATGGGAGCGGCGAATATATAGTCAGGTTGTTGCCTTCCCCGACAGCTTGTATGCGTTCGGCTATGTTAGCAAAGACATAGACATAAATAACCTGGTTGCTGTCCTTGACCGAGAAAATCGCTGGGGTAACCGTATTGATCCCATAGTCTGCTGGCTTGCTTTCTTTATTTTCAGCAAGGTTTAGCCCG
This sequence comes from uncultured Syntrophomonas sp., assembly GCA_964584415.1. Taxonomy (GTDB): domain Bacteria; phylum Bacillota; class Syntrophomonadia; order Syntrophomonadales; family Syntrophomonadaceae; genus PHAA01. Next base: position 9,775 of record CAZOZX010000061.1, on the reverse strand, counting down.
GTCTGCTGAAAGGCCAATTTTACATCATCTAATGTCAACGGCTGGTCATATTGAATCCCCGTAGCCGAACTCTCAATGATAGGATCAACCTGGCTGGAGTTTTCTTTGGGCGTCCTTGGACCGGAACAGCCTGAGACCACAAAGGCCAGGACTATTAGGAAAACAAGCACCCTTTTCATTACAAACCCTCCTTGGCAGCTAATTCTGAGTTTTGCTATATAAATCGTTATAGATTTCTGGATATTGATATTCCGACAAATAAGAAACGGTTCGGTTAGATCCAGTCATGGAGTCGATATCAGGGACATAGATATAACCATCCGGCCAAATCATTATCCATCCCTGGGTCGTCCGGGTGGGGTCGGTATAATCTTGAAATTCCAGCGAAAGATGTTTCTGCATTATTCTTGGCAGCATAAATTCCCCGTCCCTTCCAACTGTCAACCGCTTCACCGGAATCCCTTTAACCTCATTTATCACGGAGACGATTTCAGCTTGGTCCTCCAGCGCAACATCCATAACCTCATTGGAACCATCGATTTCGGAAATTTGTATGGAGTTGATTTTCTCCTGATTCTGTATGAGATCGTCAATCCGAACTGCCTGACCCCCGATGGGGATGCCACTGCAGCCAGCCATCAATATGCAAAACAACAAACATGTAATTATAATTAGGGGCCTCATTCGCATTAAAATCACTCTCACCGCAGCTATTTTCTATATATTTCTATTTTTATAGGGTTATTTCCTGCCGATGGTTAATCGGACTTGCTTAGCTGCTACTATTCTATTTTTGTCCTTTATCTGCAGGCAACAGAACCGTCCCCGTGCCTGTTTTACTAAAGTACTTGATTTGTCATCCTGAGGAGCCGAAGGTGACGAAGGATCTGATCAGACTCTTCACTGCGTTTAGAGTGACACACTTGAACCGTACCCATGTCTGCCGTTATTTCTTGAAGAACCACTCATACTCATCTTCATCGCTTTCGGTTTCCCAATCTTCCTTCTCCCTGACCCGTCTGGATTTATAGCTGCTGTCTCTTTTAGCCGAAGATCTCCTATATTCATCCTCTCTAAATAGTGAACGGGCTATCTCCGCATCCCTTTCCCGGTCCATTCTGTCCTCGATCCTTTTTTGCTTGCTGTGCATAATAGAATTCAACCGGTCATAATTCCTTTGCAGATCATTCGGGTTTAGGATAACTGACCGCCAAAATGTATCATTTTGGGCAAAATCAATTAGATCGGTTATAACTACCTGACTGCGCTTATCCTGCTTGATCATGTCATCAAATACCTTAGACCATTTTTGAATATCTGGTTCCATAAATCCCGGTTGGTTCTCCCTGATATTTTCAAGCAAATAATATGAAAGCCTATACGGAGTGGAGTCACGAGTATATATATAACAGTTGTCTTTAACTTTCTTTAACTCTTTCTTTAGGTGGGCCCGGGACGCCCAATCTGCCTGGGCTGGACTGGTCTGCACCTCTGAACTATTGTTCATCCCTACCCCTGAACTATTGTTCGGTACACCCCTGTCACTATAGTTCACCCCTGAACTTTCGTTCTGTTGTTCATTTGGACACCACTGATCCTGCCCGGTTCCGCCTTCCACCAGATAAAGTCCCCTGTTCTCGAAGTCCGATTGGCAGCATTCATCTGGCTGCTCAACATGTTTACGGGTTGAGATCCACCGGGATACATCGGTTTGAATTTGGTAGCTGGTGGTTTTGCCTGGTTGGGGATGGCGCACTATAATAAAGCGGCGGGCCAGTTCCCCCAGTTCTTTCGATATGAAACGTTTGGACATGCCGGTGATTTGAGCTATCTCCCCCACGGAGATAGCGCGCTCGCAGCGGTTCCACCCGTAGGTTTCCCGCAGCAGGATATGACAGATATCGTGCTGGGTCCCGTTCAACCCTACCCGCGGTAAAGCATCCTGGATGGAGTTGGGTATCCGGGTGAATCCGTTCCTAAAGTCGGCCTCGTTGATCTCATTCTTACTCAATAACAAATACTCCCTTCAATTATTTAGAACACCTGTTCTATTATAGCACTTTACGTAAGATTCTGGGGGTCTCTGTCCCCGGTTCACGGTTCCACGGTGCTTTCTTTTTCAAGTATATATCTCCAAATATCTGGAAACAGCAAATGTCGCCTATTTGGTACAAATTTTTTTCGGGGAATTGAAATTCAAAACCCCGACTCCACAATTCATACCTGTTCAATTATATATTTCCGAATATCTGGAAGCAGTAAATGTGCTATATATTGCACATAATTTTTTTGAGCTTCCAATCTAAATATTTCATCTAAATAGAGAAATAATATCTAAAACACTAAGGAGAGATGATATGGACGCGAATAGAGCCGATGAAATTATTAATTCCCACGGGGTCATTAATGTGCTGTACAACGGGTATCCGATCTGGATCGAACAGGTGATGGGCAAAACCGCCATGGTTCAGGACCTGGCCAACCAGCGGCGTTTTGAGGTAGATGTGCATGATTTAGTAGAGGGATAAAAAATAAACCCCTGTATCATCAAGGGTTTAAATGGCTATGGTGATATGTGCTTTTAGCCCTGGCTTAAGATAGCCTTAACTGCTGCGGATACCCGGCTCATCTCAGCATTGCCGGCCACCTTAGGGGTCACGGCTTTCATGACCGTACCCATGTTTACTTTATCGGCTGGGGTGCTGGCGATGGCTTCCCGGATTATGCTTTCCAGTTCGGCATCGGTTAATTGTTGGGGCAGGTAGGATTGATAGACCGCGATCCTCTTTTCCAGGGCGTCGATATTTTCTTTATCGCCCCGCTTCTGGAATCCTTCCAGGGTCTCCTTATCCTGCTTGATCAGCTTATTGATTATGGCGATAAACCGAGCGTCAGGAAGTTTCTCTATTTTTTCCGTCTTTTCGGTGCCGGTGATCTCATTCCAGGCCAGGGTCAGGGTGGACAATAATTCTTTGTTTTTGTCTTTCCTGGCCCCCAGCATATCGTTATAAAGTTTGTCCCTCATATTTTTGCCTCCTCCACTATTTATCATTTTCCGGTATATCTTACCGCCTGCTTCGCCGCTATTTGTTCTTATCATACCGCAAAATAAGGTTGGCAGGAAAAAGGCGCTGCTCAAACAATATCATCATCGCCAAACCAGCTTCAACCAGACCTATGAAAAAATATATTACATGCAGGTAATGAATCGCATTCAGCATCAGACACTGGACCACAATGAAGATCACCAGCGCCCAGCTGAAGACACTGCTGATATATCCCTGGTATCCCGATTTTAACCTAAAAGTATAGGCGCTGAAAAGATTGCCCAGCCCAATAATAACCAACAATATCAGGCCCGGGATCAGATAATTATCAAACGGTGAGGATTGCAGCAACTCGAGGGGCATGCCCAGGGGGGCTTGGGGATTCAAAACAGCCGCCAGGCCGCCCCCGATCGCCCCTATTCCTACCAACAGATGCAAGCCACATAGTAATCGATGGGTATTTTTCATGGAAAAGCCTCCTGTCTGCCGACTTACTTACCTTGGTTGGACATATTTTAATTCATTATACCCATTCATCACTCATCATCTTCACAACATCGAGATGGTTTTCTCTCATAAATATAATAAAGTCGGCAAAAATATTTACAATCTACCTCATGGGAGGAAGTGAATATTGATTGAGTATTGATTATCTGGTTATGTTAATAATGCTTTGCTTTTCATTCTTGCTGCTGCTGATTTTTGTCGGTAAAACCAAAGTAAGAGAGGCTCTTTTTGCAATATCCACAGCTGTATTATTTAGTTGGCCTTTAACCTTAACATACACTCTATTCGGTTTGCAAAATTTCCCGGTCAGGCTTTTCCCCCACGCAACCGAAGGCTCATTCTTGTTTGGTTTTATATTTTATCCCGCTATTTTTACGATTTATCATCTGCACTACCCTAGGGAGGCACGATTATATCAAAGACTATCTTACTCCCTGGCGTTCGCAATATTTCCGGTATTGACCCAAATCTCTTTAGACTTGTTTACAAACCTAATCCATTACCCTAGAAAATGGGTTTATACTATTACCTTATTATTAATATTTATTGTTTTTAATATCTGCCGTAAATATGTCAATTGGTATTTTGACAGAGCTATTGGGGGAGTTGGATTATGAGACTGGAATCAATTCTATTAACCTCAGTCGTGTTGTTTTCTCTATTCTCCTTATTTTTTGTTCCCAAAAAATATTGGGCTCAAGCCCAATTTATATTTCTGTTTGTTCAGCTGCCAACCTGGTTGTTAGGTCTGGTAGTCGTAGAACTTCGTTTATTAGAGTACCCGTATCGTGAATTGGCTGCCGTAAATAGCACCAGTTTTATCTACGAATATTTGATATTGCCGGTTATTTGCGTTCACTTCAACGCTTATTTCCCCAAGGGTGCTAAAATAAAGAAGTTAGGGTTCTATTTATTAATATCTTCAATGATTACAATTTTAGATTTGGTGATTGAAAATTATACTGCCTTACTCAATTACACAGGTTGGCACTGGTATATGACCTTCCCGAGTGTATTGTTTATTTTATGGTTATCCAGAATAGTAGCACAATGGTTTTTCGCTGGTTCAAACCGAATGCTCAGACCGGTTTGATATGAGGAAAAATAACCTTAAAAGTTGTTCCCTGCGGACTGGTATCAACCGTTATCCTGGCCTTGTGTCTCTCCGCTATGCTGTAGCATAAGGCCAAGCCTAATCCCGTCCCATGGTCTTTGGTGGTTAGGAAAGGTGTGCCTAGTTTTTCCAACACCTCGGAGGGTATGCCTTTTCCCTCATCCTTAACGGTCAGATTCACGCCATTTTCATCCTGGAATGTTTTTATAGTTAGATTACCGCCCGGTATCATGGCTTGTATGCCATTGTGAGTCAAATTCAGAAGCAGCTGACGGAACTCTCCTTTATCCAGCATTACTTTTTGAGTGTCACCAAATTCCGTTTTGATATTTATGTCCGCTTTCCTGGCATCCGATGTAATCAAGGGAAGCAGAGCTTTGACTTTGTTGTTTAGATTGAGCAGCCTTAATTTTTCGGTTTTGTTGCGGGCAATAGAAAGAAAAGTAGTAATTATATCATTAACCCTATCGAGCTCCTCAACCATTAATTCGATGCTTTCCTTATCCTCAGCATATTTCTCATTCTCATGGAATAACTGCAGAAATCCTTTAATAGCGGTCATGGGATTCCTTACCTCATGGGCCACTCCCGCTGCCATCTGACCCATGAGATTCAAATTGTCCAACTTGGTCATTTCTCTTTGATACTGTCGTAACTCCGAAATATTATTGCTTACGGTTAAGGTGCATTCCTTGCCTTTCCAATTAACGATAACACCGGATAGCAATACTTCTGATGGTCCTGTTGGCGTGTTATATTTAGTTTCGAAATTTCTGACCGTCCTGTTCTTCTTCAAATAATCCTTATATTTATCCATGTCTTCAGGATATTGCAGAAGACTTCTGGAATAACTTTTCGAGCCTATAATATCTTCTCTTTTCAAATTTTTAACGGCAAGCAATGTGTCGTTGACTTCCATCACTGTTCCATCTTCCATGTCCGAAATAACTATGGGCAATGGCATATTGTTGAATATTTGAGTAAGAAGCTCTTGTGAGTGGGCTAATTCCTCTTCGTTTTTCTTGCGTTCGGTGATATCCGTTCCGGAAATCAAGGCAAATTTGACACCTTCCAGCTCCATAAGATCGACCTTCGCCAGAACAGTGCCAACCTTACCGGACCGCTTAATGTATTTTGTCTCAAATTCCAAACCGGATTTATTTCGTAATTGTTCAATAATAATCTCTCGGTTGAATGATTCCGCCCATATTCCCAATTCTTTAATGTTTTTACCCAGTAAATCTGCTCGCTTATAACCCAGAAGATCCAAGGCACCATCGTTTATATCAAATATGATGCCGTCCTCAAACCTGGTGATTACCATGACATTTTTGTTTTTGTAAAAGACCGTAGCAAACTTCTGCTCTGATTTGGCCAAAGCCTCTTCAGCGTTCTTGCGGTCGGTAATATCGATAGTAGAAGTCAGTCGGCATAATTCGCCGTCTAAGTTCAATAGGCTGTGGGTACTAATTACATGCCCGATCTCACCGTTTCCTCTTTTGACCTGTAGTTCTAAATTCTCAACAAATCCTGCTTCCTTGAGCTGATTCAGTTTCTTTTGCCTTTCCTCATGACTTAGTCCGCAAATATTTAGGTCAGAATAATTGCTTTTGCCAATAATATCTTCCCTGCGATAGCCCATGGTTTCTGCATAATTCCTGTTGGCGTCAACAAGAACCCCATCCTCAACCCTGGTAATGCTCATTGGTACCTGGTTCTCATGAAAGGCTTTATAGAACTTTTCTTCGACTTTCTTTTGTTTGGTGATATCGATCCCCGAGGTAAACAAGTACGTCTCACCGTTAATATCTGCCGCTTCTGTGGATACAATGGCAATCCCAATTTCACCCGACTTCTTCCTGAACTTGCATTCCCAGTCTTTAACGAAACCATTTTCGGCACGATGTCTAACTCGACGTTCTTTATCTCCAGGGTCTATCCAAATTCCTAATTCGGCTGTACTTTTGCCAATTATATCTTCTTTTTCATAGCCCAGGCTGTTCGCAAATGAATCATTTAAATCAATGAAGACCCCATCCGCCATCCTCGTTATTACCATTCCGGCATTGCTGGCATAAAAGGCTTTCGAAAACCGCACCAAGTCAGACTGAAGGTTTTGGATCTCATTTTCCAAGCGCAGATTATTCCTCTTTATTCTGGATAACTCTGCTTCCAGTTTCCTTATGTATTGCTCTCTATCGACCTCGGTCCCAGCCATTAGTAACACTCCCTGATCCTTCCGGTTTTCGTCATTATACAAGATACTTGACCTACCTACTTAGTGCAAAATGTCTACATATGTCGAAGGAGAGGCACTTTTTCGGTTGCCCGCCCACTTATTCTTCTACCCGATACAGCGATTCATAGCGGCGGAAAGCTTCCTCCAGTTTTTCGCTCAGCTCTTTGATGGGCATAGGGCTGGCGGTAACACCCTTCACCTGAAAATACTTTTGCAGGAAGTCCATTATTCCAACCGCCTGATTGAAGTCATCGTTATCGCGGGCGGTGGTTTTGAAAACCATCGGTTCTTTGTAATAACTGGTCAGGCTTTCCATGAATGTCGGCCGGGCTAGATTTTCCTTGTCCAATCCCATCGAGTCAAAGAAACTGAAACAGGCGGTCTGCAAATCCGGTTCATCTTTTATAAAATCCCCGAACTTATTTATATTAGATTGGTAATTCTTAATTGCTACCTGGTGGACCATTTCCTTAAGAAAATCGTCCTCCAATCCCTTTAGATTGCATTTCTTTTTCTTCAATGATCCCAGGAGATTGTTCAGGGGACGCTGAAGCGAACTTAATATGAGTTCCTCATTGGAATCATAACGCCAATCCCCATACCTTTTATTGTCGGGAAATCTCAACAATTCCAGCTGCTGATTATAGACACGGGGTTCCAATAGAAAGCTGGGCCGGTCAATGGTATTCAAAAAGCGATCGATTTCCCCGCTGACCTGCTGCTTTTGCTGGGCCCAGGTCATGGTATTGATCTCTTCCTTGTCCTTTTTCTTCGGTTTTGGCCCTCCCAACAAATGCAATCTATATAAGCAATATATAAGGATTAAAAGACAAACAACGAAAAAACCTAACAATAACTTCAGCCACATCTTCTCTTCCCTCCCGCATAGCTATTTCCACACCGGGGAGTCGATCTCCTGTATCATTGGCAATGTTTCAGTTTGTATACGGCTTTAATATAAAAGGCCTGCTTAGCAGCAGGCCTCACGTGGTTTCTATATTTTTAACTAAGAGAACTTCATTAGGATTTCTGTTCGATTTCGGTAACACATTCGTTTTTTATCGTGCCAACCAGGAATTGCAGGGCATCTATGACATGCGGCCTGATATCGCCGCCGACCAATACATACATGATATCGTCTCCGACCTCCAGCCGGCCCTCATTCAGCCAAACCTTGACATAGAAAATGCCGTCCATCTTGTAGGTTTCCGCAATTACTCCATCCACTTTGGCAGCATCATAGGTGAATTCCATTCCCTGTACCAACGAACCGTCATTGATTCCCTGGCGCACCTGGGCTTTGGGCGTCTCCCGGACCACGCCGTTATGAACCAGGAACATCCCTGACTTGGCCGCGGCTGTATGCGCTTTGGCTTCGTTGAGCCATTCGTCTACCGACGGCGGTGCCTTTTTTATGTTTTCATTATTCATGGATTAAATTTCCCCTCCTGATCGATTCATGATTTCGACGTAATATTATCGCGCTTCTACAGATTAAATTTACTCGGAAGCGAACCGATTATACAATATTTTTATTTGCCAAGCAATATCGGGACAATACTCTGCCCTTTGTTTCCCTCTTATAAATTCTAAGCAGGAAGGCGAACCAGAAGTCGCAGCGGAACAAAAAGTAACCTTCCTCAAAAGAGAAGGGGCATACTTGATGGTGTGCCCTCTTTCTTTTTGTTAAACAGGGGAAAAACCGTCAAAGCCAGAATTAACCGGCAGGAATCAATTGATGGCAGTTACATAGATCATAGTAATACAGGGAAAGTAACCTTAAAAGTAGTCCCTTCCGAACTTGTATCAAGTGTTATCCGGGCATTATGTCTTTCAGCTATGCTGTAACATACCGCCATGCCTAGTCCAGTGCCATTCTTCTTGGTAGTTAGAAAAGGTGTTCCAATCTTTTCTGCTATTTCACGAGGTATACCCTGCCCCTCATCCTGAACAACCAGGTTTACTCCCTTGCTGTCTTCAAAGGTCCTGATCGTTAAAGTGCCTCCTCGTGGCATCGCTTGAATCGAATTTCTTGAAAGGTTTAAGAGCAATTGCCTGATTTCATTATTATCGATCACCACTAGCTGGGTTACTTCAAAATGCGTATTCACAAATACGTCATTTTTTACTGCATCTGCATAGACTAGCTGAAGCCCATTTTTAATGCAATCATTTAGGTTCATTGGCTTCATTTCGATATGACTGACTTTAGACATGGATAAGAAGGTAGTGATGATGTCATTTATCCTATCAAGCTCTTCTATCATTAGTTCGATTGATTCTCTATCCTCCCGGTACTTATATTGTTCATGGAACAGTTGGAGAAAACCCTTAATAGAAGTCATCGGATTTCTTATCTCATGGGCAATACTTCCCGCCATCAGACCCATAAGATTTAAATTATCCAAGCGTGCGAGCTCTTTTTGAAATTCTCTTAATTCAGCAACATCATTGCCGATAGTGAGAATACAGTCCTCGTCCTGCCAGCGAATAGCCACTCCCGACAGATATACCGTCTTTTGCTTGCCTGTTTGTAAATGACAGATAGTTTCCATGTTGGTCACTATACCATCTCTATTGATTAATTCAATATACTCTTCTCTTTTAGGATTTTCCCAATCTAATTGGGTTCCTTTCCATCCTTTATATTCTTCTCTGGTAACGCCATTTCTTATCAGAAAAGTATTATTTACTTCAACCAGTCTTCGGTCTTTAAGGCTCAATATAAATATGGGTAATGGACAACTATTAAATATTTTCAGCAAGAGTTCTTTTGTCTGGAAAGCTTCAGTGAACTTTTCCTGATTGGAATTACATTCGATCAATTGTTTTCTCAGATTCCAGTTTTGGGCTTGAGGCGCCTTGTTC
>CAZOZX010000060.1:0-12379 GCA_964584415.1 uncultured Syntrophomonas sp. | reverse complement strand
TACATCCTGATAATTCTTGGCTGCCGACCTTACCATAGTAGGACCGCCGATATCGATGTTTTCAATTGCTTCTTCCAGGGCCACATCGGGATTGGCTACGGTCTCCCGGAAAGGATATAGATTCACTGCCACAATATCAATAGGTTCAATTTGGTTAGCTGCTATTTGCTGCAAATGTTCGGGAATACGACGCGCCAGAATGCCTCCATGCACTTTGGGATGCAGGGTCTTTACCCGGCCATCCAGTATCTCCGGGAACCCGGTTATGTCAGCCACCTGCCGTACCTTTATACCCGCTTCCTGAAGAGTGCGATGGGTACCTCCGGTGGATATTATGTCGTAGCCCAACAATTCCAAACCCCTGGCAAATTCAACTACCCCGTCCTTGTTGGATACGCTGATTAGCGCTCTTTTCATTCTCTCAACCTCCTAATATATGTATACCCTTCTGCCATCTATGTAAACCCGGCCTTCCGCCAGTAATTGCAAAACCTGCCAGTAGAGTATGTGTTCCTGGACCAGTATGCGTTCAGCCAGGCTGTCTTCCGAATCATTGTCCTCGACCGCTACTACCGCTTGTTTGATTATAGGTCCGGTATCCATCCCTTTATCCACGAAGTGAACTGTGCAACCGCTATACTTCACCCCATAGTCAACTGCCTGTTTTTGGGCATGTAAACCGGTGAAAGAAGGCAGCAAAGCTGGATGAATGTTCAGAACCCGGTCCTTATAGGCAGATAAAATGACCCGCCCCACCAAACGCATATATCCGGCCAGAACCAGGAAATCAACACTGCTGGCCTGCAAATGCCCGACCATTACCTCCTCATAATTATCACGGTTATCAAAAGATTTCGGATTGATAAACATTGCGTCTATGCCCATCTCACGAGCTTTGGTCAATGCCGGTGCGCCTTCCTGGTCACTAATAAGCAAACATATTTCGGCGTTTAGCAGCCCTTTTTGAATAGCTGCCTGAATAGCCAGGAAATTGCTGCCTCTCCCTGAAGCCAATACCGCCAGTCTGAGCCGTTTAGGCTCTATTACCTGTCTCATTTATGAAGCCACCGGTCATCAAAACCCACCTGACCTATAACTAAAGGATCCTCACCTAACATTCGCAGGCGTATAAATAATTCTTTGACTTTGTCCGGATTTATCACTAACACAAAACCAATTCCCATATTGAAAGTGCGCAGCATTTCCTCAGGTGATACCGAACCCACCCGGGCAATTAATTTAAATATGGCCTGGGGCTCCAAGGCCTCCATGTTTATATCTGGTCTTAGGCCAGTGGGCATTATTCTTTGCAGATTTTCAACCAGCCCTCCTCCAGTGATATGTGCCATTCCTTTAATCTCGAAATCCTCCAACAGGTCAAGTATGGTAGGAACATAGATACGGGTGGGGGTCAGCAATGCCTCGCCTATCGTCTGCCCCAGGTCATCTAACTGGTACTCCATTTTGAGACCGGCTTTTTCCAGCAATACTTTTCGCGCCAGGGAATAACCGTTGGAGTGAATCCCTGATGATCTTAATCCTACTAATACATCGCCGTGCAGAATACCGGAGCCATTGATCAACTTGGATCGCTCTACTACCCCAACCGCAAAACCGGCCATGTCAAATTCATCAACGTTATAGAATCCCGGCATCTCTGCAGTTTCTCCACCGATGAGGGCACATCTGGCTTGCAGGCAACCCTCACTGACACCTTTGACCAGTTCCTCAATCATGACTGGTTCCAATTTGCCCACCGCCAGGTAATCCAGGAAAAAGAGCGGTTCAGCTCCATGAGCCAGGATATCATTCACACACATGGCCACCAGGTCGATCCCAACTGTATCATAAACACCACACATCTGGGCTACCCGCAGTTTGGTGCCGACTCCATCGGTACCCGAAACCAATACCGGTTCCCGGTATTTTTTATTGTTTAAAGCGAAAAAGCCGCCAAATGCTCCTATGCCTTCGAGCACTTCCGGTCTTTTGGTGCGATCCACCCATTTTTTGATCATCTCGACTGATTGGTTGGCCGCATCTATATCGACTCCGGCTCGCTTATAAGTCAGTCCCTTCTCTTCCATCCCCAGTTCTCCTCCCTAGAGTATTGCCTCGATCCCGGCCGGGTAATCACCACTGAAACAAGCGGCACAATATATACCGACATCGGTTTTCATCGCCGCATACATCCCTTCCATGCTGATATAGTGAAGGCTATCCGCATCTATATACTCGGTTATCTGGGCCACATCCATAGAACTGGCGATAAGTTCTTCACGCCGCGAAGTATCAATACCGTAGTAGCAGGGGAATTTTGTCGGCGGCGAGGTAACCATGAAGTGGACCTCTTTGGCCCCGGCCTTACGTACCATCTGCACGATCTGTTTACTGGTGGTACCCCGAACGATCGAGTCGTCTATCATAATCACCCGCTTACCGGCAACCACCTCGGGGATTGCGTTAAGTTTTAACCTTACCCCCAGTTCCCGCATCTGCTGGGTAGGCTGAATGAAGGTTCGCCCCACATAGCGATTCCTGATCAAACCCTGTTCAAAAGGCAGGCCTGATTCCTGCGCGTAGCCTAGAGCGGCGGCGGTGCCCGATTCCGGTACCGCAATCACCAAATCCGCCTCCAACTTATTTTCACGGGCCAATTGCCGGCCCAATTCACGGCGCATCCGGTTGACATTTAGTCCATCGATGGTACTATCAGGACGGGCAAAATAAATGTATTCAAAGATACAGTGGGCTTTGCGGGGCGATTTCAATAATTGTAGGGAACGCAGCCCGTTTTGATCAATGACTACCATCTCACCAGGATTGACATCCCTCAAAAAATCGGCTCCTACTGTGTCCAGGGCGGCCGATTCGGAAGCCAGCACATAGTCTCCGCCTAAGCGGCCTATGCACAAGGGACGAATCCCCATCCCATCGCGCAGGCCAATCATCTGCTTTTCAGTCATGATAATCAGGGCATACGCCCCTTTGGCATCAATCATAGATTTGGCCAGGGCGTCCTCCATCGTGTCCTGGGAATAGCGGGCCATCAGGTTGGCAATCACCTCGGTGTCAGTGGTAGTCTGGAATACCGATCCGTAGGTCTCCAATCTCTTCTTGAGCTCAACTGTGTTAGTAAGGTTGCCGTTATGAGCCAGGGCTACCATACCCTTGAGGTAGTGAAAAACCAGTGGTTGGGCGTTCATAAGCGCGCTGCCCCCGGTGGTCGAATAGCGAACATGGCCAATAGCAATATTGCCGCTCAAGCTCTCAATATTATGGGGCCTAATTACATCTGAAACCAGACCCATACCCCGGTGCAAATTAATGTTTTCCCCGTTGGTTACGGCTATCCCGCAGCTCTCCTGGCCCCGGTGCTGCAAGGCATAGAGACCGTAAAAAGTGGTACGGGCGGCTTCCGTTGCGGTGGCTGGATTGTTCATATAAATTCCGAATACACCGCATTCATCGTGGAATTTATCTTCTTCTATTTCATAAAACATTCGATGGCCTCCCCCCATCTGCGGGCGGCATCCGGCACTGTCATTCTAACTACCTCAGTGCCATCTTCAATAATAATTTTGTCTCCCCCGACTTTACCGATAATCCTCATCTCCACTTGTTTCTCCACCACTATTTGCACCACGTTATCCAAATCGGTGCGTTTAATGCTGGCCACCACCCGGCCGGGCGCCTCGGAGAATAACACCCCATCCACCCGGGTGTCTTCGCTGTTAATCTTGACCCGGCAGCCCATATTGCCTTTGATGGCAGATTCCGCCAGGGTAACTGCTAATCCTCCTTCAGAAACGTCATGGCAGGATTGCAGGAGGTTATCATGAATGAGTGCCTGGATCAATTGCAGCAAAGATTTCTCCGCCTCCAGGTCTACGGCTGGCACAGCTCCGGTCTCCATCCCATGGCAGACGCTCAGATATTCCGATCCGCCTAACTCATCCCGGTACTTGCCCAGCAGGACAATTAAATCACCCGGTTCCTTAAAAGCCATATCGCAGCGCTTTTCAACATCGGATAATACCCCGACCATTCCAACAACCGGGGTTGGGTATATGGCTCCCTGCGCGGTTTCATTATAGAGACTGACATTGCCGCTTACAACCGGAGTATCCAGGGCTTTGGCGGCTTCACTCATACCGGCAATGGCATTTTGCATTTGCCAGTAGATGTTTGGTTTTTCAGGATTACCGAAATTAAGACAATTGGTTAAAGCCAGCGGCTTGGCACCTACACAAGCGAGGTTGCGGGCTGCTTCACATACCGCCATTATTCCGCCCTGATAGGGATCAAGATAAACCATCCGGCTATTACAATCGGTTACCAGGGCAATACCCTTGCGGGTTCCCCTCACCCTTAATACCGCCGCGTCGCCTTGACCAGGCAAAACCGCCGTATTGGTCATAACCTGATGATCATACTGGCGGTAAATCCATTTCTTACTGGCAATGTTGGGCGATGCCAACAGCTCCTGCAGCGCAATCTGAGGAGGCACAACCGGCAGGCTGGCCAGATCAAAAGAACGGCACTCTTTATAGTATCCCGGTTCCTCTGCTGTACGGACATAAACCGGACATCCTTCGGTCAGAGCCATAACCGGGACCTCACCGGCTACTTCATCGCCTTCTTTTACCCTGAAGATACCGTCACCGGTGACCGTGCCGATCGTAACAGCGTCCAGTCCCCATTTGTCAAAGATTTCTTCTATCCTGGTCTCAGCGCCAGGTCTAGGTATGATAAGCATTCGCTCCTGGGATTCCGACAGCATGACTTCATAAGGAATCATGCCCGTTTCGCGGCGCGGTACCTTCAATACATCAACCTCGACACCCAGGCCCTTTTTACAGGCGGTTTCCGCAATTGAACTGGTCAGACCGGCCGCCCCCAGATCCTGCATACCTGCTACCAGGTTATTCTTGATCAGCTCCAGGCAAGCTTCGATCAGCAACTTCTCCATAAAGGGATCACCAACCTGAACTGACGGCCGTTTAGATGCAGACTTTTCAGAAAGTTCCTCAGAGGCAAAAGTTGCCCCGTGGATACCGTCGCGGCCTGTTTTGGCTCCAACGATCATAATGCTGGCCCCAACCTCATTGGCCACCGCCAGAGCTATCTCGTCCTGGTTTACCAATCCCACGCACATCGCGTTAACCAGGGGATTACCCTGGTAAGCGGGATTGAAATATACTTCTCCACCGACGGTAGGAATACCCAGGCAGTTGCCATAATCACCTATTCCGGCTACCACCCCGGACAGCAGTTCCCTTACCCGGGCATCATCCAGCTGCCCAAATCGCAGCGAATTTAAACTCGCAATGGGGCGGGCTCCCATGGTGAAAATGTCCCGAACGATACCACCAACTCCGGTTGCCGCGCCCTGGTAGGGTTCAATTGCCGAAGGGTGGTTGTGACTTTCAATTTTAAAGACCAGAGCCTGGCCATCGCCTATATCTACGACACCGGCATTTTCTCCCGGTCCCTGGATAACCTGGGGTCCCTCGGTAGGAAATGTTTTTAATAAAGGCCGGGAATTTTTATAGCCGCAGTGCTCCGACCACATAACCGAAAACATACCGGTTTCCAAATAGTTTGGTTCCCGTCCCATGATAGCAAGGATCTGTTGGTATTCCTCGTCGGTAAGACCCATTTCCCTGTAAGTCATTTCACTCATCAGCGATTCCCCTCCTGAAAGGCCTGCAGCATGGAAGCAAATATTTTATACCCATCCGTTCCGCCTAAAATATCCTCCGAGCATCTTTCCGGATGGGGCATCATTCCCATTACATTGCCGCCTTCATTCATAATCCCGGCTATATTAGCTACTGAACCATTGGGATTGCCGGCTTGACTCTCTTGACCCGCCTGGTCGCAATAACTGAACAGGATACGATTCTTACTCTTCAGTTCTGCTAAGGTCTGTTCATCACAAAAATAATTGCCCTCGCCATGGGCTATGGGCACCGTGATTATTTCTCCGGGCAGCAGCTGGTTGGTAAAAGCGGTATCAGTACGCTGTACCTTCAGATTTACACTATCACAGATAAATTTTAGGCTGCGGTTGCGCAGCATGGCTCCAGGAAGCAATCCCGCCTCCAACAGTATTTGAAATCCATTGCAAATGCCGATAACTAAGCCACCCCGATTGGCAAAATCTATTACCGTCGGCATTATTGGTGAGAACCTGGCGATGGCCCCGGTGCGCAGATAATCGCCATAAGAAAACCCGCCCGGCAGGATAAGAGCATCACAATCCTTGATGCTGGTCTCCTTGTGCCAGATATATTCAGCCTCCTGGTCCAATACGTCCCTTACTACATTGTAACAATCAGCATCACAGTTGGATCCCGGGAATACGATTACCCCAAACTTCATGTCTATACCTCCGTCATCTCTATCCGGAAATCCTCAATAATCGGGTTGGCCAGCAGCTTATCGCTCATTTCCTCGGTTTGCTTTTGGGCTGTTTCCTTATCAGGTGCATCCAGCCATACTTCTACGAATTTGCCAATCCTGACCGCTTGGACATCCTGGTAATTCAGAATGTGCAGAGATTTTCTGACTGCTTCCCCCTGGGGATCCAATACTCCCTCTTTTAGGGTGACATAAACATTGGCTTTAAACATCTCATTTACCCCCTGAGCGCGGTGCGCAAAATTTTGGTTAAACCAGAGCAGCTTCTATACGCCTAACTACCTCCTGGTAGGCCTCTTCCTCCTTGCCCAAATCCCGGCGGAAACGATCTTTATCCAATTTCTCTAAACTTTCTTTATCCCACAAACGGCAGGTGTCAGGGGAGATTTCATCGCCCAGTATGACCCGCCCTTTATAAACCCCGAATTCCAGTTTAAAATCCACCAGGATGATGCCAATCGAATCAAAGAATTTAGTGAGCACCTGATTTATTTTAAGGGCCTGGTTCTGCATGGCATCGAGCTGCTCCTGGGTGGCCCAGCCCAAGGCCCGGGCATGAAATTCATTAATCATAGGATCATGCAAATCATCATTTTTATAATAGAGTTCTAAAATGGGCGATGCCAAAGGGTACCCCTCTTCTTTGCCTACCCGGTTGGCCAGGCTGCCGGCCACCACGTTCCTGGTGACCACTTCGACGGGAATGATCTGCAGGCTTTTAACCAATACGTTGCGATCATCAATTTGTTTGATCAGGTGGGTCTCAATCCCCTCCTGTTCCAGCAGTTTGAACAGAAGATTGGAAACGCGGTTATTTACAATACCTTTATTAGTAATAACGCCCTTTTTGGTACCATCGAAGGCGGTGGCGTCATCCTTGTATTTCATTAAAAATTCCTGGTCGTTATCTGTGGAATAAATCTGCTTTGCCTTGCCTTCATATAGAAGTTTCCCTGCCGTCATCTTCCCTGCCTCCATCTCTTAATATAAGCCGCAGCGTTCAAAGATATAATCAACCTTGGCCGTATAAATACCATAATTAAATATGTTTTCTATCTCCTCCGTGGTTAAATAGCCCATAATGTTCGCGTCTTGCATAACCATGGCTTTGAAGTCGGTTCTATCGGCCCAACTTTGCATGGCTGTCGACTGCACCAACTGATAGGCATCCTCCCGTAAAAGTCCTTTGCCGACCAAGGCCAGGAGCAATTGCTGGGAGAATACTAATCCCAATGTTTTCTCTACATTACAAGCCATATTGTCTTCATAAACAACCAGGCCTTTCACCACCCCGATAAATTTCTCCAGCATGTAATCCAAGAGGATACAGCTATCGGGAATGATAACCCGCTCCACTGAAGAATGAGTCAAGTCCCGCTCATGCCATAACGAGACATTTTCCAGGGCAGCCACGGCATTACCTCTTAATACCCGGGATAATCCAGCTACTCGTTCGCTCATCATGGGATTACGTTTATGAGGCATAGCCGATGATCCCTTCTGCCCTTTCTGAAAGGGTTCTTCAACCTCCAGTACTTCGGTACGCTGCAGGTTACGGACCTCGGTAGCCATTTTCTCCAGGGAACTGGCAATTACCGCCAGGGTGGTCATAAGCTGTGCATGACGATCGCGCTGGATTATTTGGGTAGAAACAGGACAAACCTGCAAGCCCAGTTTGCTGCACACGTATTCTTCCACCTTGGGATCCAAGTGAGCAAAGTTACCGACCGCACCGGAAATGGCTCCGCCGGCTATCACTGCCTGGGCCTGATCCAATCTGGTCAGGCTGCGCTCTATCTCGCTGTACCAAACCGCCATCTTGAGACCGAATGTGGTTGGTTCGCCATGAACTCCGTGAGTACGGCCAATACAAAGGGTATATTTATATTTTTTTGCCAATCCGGCGATAATATTCTTCAGTGTCTCCAGTTTATCCCTGATAATATCCACAGAATCCCGCATCTGCATAGCCAGTCCGGTATCTAAAATATCCGAGGAGGTCATTCCCAGGTGGATGTACTTGGATTCATCCCCTACATATTCTCCTACATTGGTCAGAAAGGCGATTACATCATGGCGCACTTCGTTTTCGATCTCATGCACCCGCTCGACGTTGAAGTCTGCTTTTGCCTGTATTACAGCTACAGCCTCCTCCGGTATTTTGCCCAGTTGGGCCCAGCCTTCACAAGCAGCAACTTCAATCTTCAGCCAGTTGCGCAGCTTATTTTCCTCAGACCATATTGCCCCCATCGCGGGCAGGGTATATCTCCCTATCATTATTGCTCCCCCTTGCCTTTCAGGTAACTCTCAATACCCATCGCCTTAAGTTTAAGGTCCTTTTCAAGTACGCCTGCCGCCATTCGAGAACGATAGGCGGTTAGTTTACTGCTCAAAACCTCATCCTGCAGGGCCAACATTTCCACAGCCAATAATCCGGCGTTGGCACTCCCGTTAATGGCCACGGTAGCGACGGGAATTCCTTTGGGCATTTGTACGATAGAGTAAAGTGAATCGACCCCTGAAAGAGTACTGGTTTTGATAGGTACTCCTATAACCGGAAGGGTAGTATAGGCGGCTATGACTCCAGGCAGGTGAGCTGCTCCTCCAGCGCCGGCGATAATCACTTTTATCCCTCGCTCCCTGGCTCCCGAGGCATAATCGGCTGTCTCTGCGGGCAGGCGATGAGCCGAACAGACAGTTACATCGAAGCTCACCCCGAACTCCAGCAGTACATCGGCCGTTTCCTTCATAATAGGAAGGTCTGAATCGCTCCCCATAATAATACCAACGACGGGCATCTTGTCCCACACTCCTCAATAGCAATAATATTTCCTAAATAAACAGCTTAAGCCCAGTTAGAACAGGTTCTTTACGAAACCTATCCGCCTGGGCTTTTGTCCCTATACGGTGTAGCGCCACGGCGCCTGTGTCACTCGGACCTGTCCACGCTTTACTGTGCGGAACCCTAGACACACTTTCGCGTTTCTCGCATATTCGATTATTTACCCTGATATTAGCAAAGCTTGTTCTCCCTGTCAACTTTAAGCGCATCCGCAGCAAAGCCTGCACCCCTCCATGGCTGCAGGCTTTTAATTTGACTCGGGTTAGTTGGTTTTCTCACCAATAGGTTTACACCAGATCTGGATTAATGGAGTTCAAAACCAGGATTTATAAAGAACGGGTGGCGGTATTAAGCATTTTGGCCAGGCGCTTTTTGATGGGGGTCGGTTGGATAACGACCTGATCGGGCAGTCCCTGCCGCATATTCGTTAACATATCCTCGCCCCGGACCATTTCATCCAACTTTTTGCTGCGCCGTTTCACCTGCTTGACCAGGTCCTGATCCTCCCACATACTGATCTCGATGAGATTCAGGTCCATTATAGCCAGGGTGTCCTCGAGGCAATTAAAAAAGTACATAGCAACGTTAGCGTGGGTAGGTTCAATTGTCATAAACGGAAAAACCTCATTCAGGATCACCCCGTCATATCTCTGCAGAGTCGAGGTCACGGCTGATAGGACCTTGCTATATCGTACTACCGCATGATCCTCCCCCGGATCTTCGACAATTATTCGAACCTGCCAGCGATGTTTGTGAACCGGCACGGTGACTGCGCCAAATGATTGGCTGTGACGTGAATCAATAAATACATCCAGATCCATGGTAAATTCTCCTCTGCTCAATTATTAAAAGTGCGGGTATATAAGCCTTTAGTTTTTACCTTTGAACATCATACCAAGCATTTTCTTAAATGAAGTGTCATCTCCCTCAGAAGCCTCCCGGAAAAGACTGCCCCGCGTGCGCTCCAAAATGTCCTCTCCCTTAAGCAATTCGTCAAAGTCCCTGTTCCTGCCACGGACTTGTATAACCAGGGACTGCTTTTCCCACAAACCTACCTCAATCAAACGCAGTTCTTTCATCACCAGTGTATCTTCCAGACAGTTGAAAAAGTATGAAGCTATGTTTTCATGACTGGATTGAATATGGTCAAAGGGGAATATGTCATTAAGCAAAACATTGTCAAAACGCGAAAGTGTAGCGGTTAATGCGGCCAATACCTGGCCATATCCTATCTCGTGGTTTTTATTTTGAGGTACCTCGACCTCGACTTTTATCTGCCAGCGGTGGTTATGCACGTCACATTTCGCTGAATCATTATTATGATGGTGACGTGTGTCTATAAAGACATCCAAGTGCATGATATTAGGGCTTTCTGTCTCCTCCGTCAATGGCGGCGGTATCGACTGGCCGGACTGAAGTAATATCCGAGAATAATGATTTTCACCAGCAATCACTGACATCGGCGGAGTATTCGGAATATCTGTGGGTTCATTAGCATGTTCTACGGTCGATTCTGCAGGTTGCTCTCGTAAAGAATATTCCTTTTTCAGAGCGGTTTGCAGAAAGGTTTCAACTGGTTCGGTTGATTCACAGTTTTTAGATTGATATGTAAACGTCTCCTCATTCTCCGGTTCACGCAAGGAAAATTGCCTCTGGTTATTGTTTTGAGGAGGTAAATCGGCCTTTTCAGATCCACTGGCAGCTGCAACGCCCTCTATGTTATAAGGCCCATGCATCAAGAATTCTGTTGGGCTGGCCGGGGTGTCCATTGGATCATGACCCTTAATCCCCAGGCCGGCTGCCCGGTCTATGTAAGACTTTATTTGTTCCGGTGTTAAAGTGTCGGGATCAATCCCTGAAGCTGGAGCTATTTCCTGCGGTATAACCGAATTATCAGTCTGGCAACCGCCATTCAGCTCCAAAGCGCAGATTTGCCCCAGCGGTGTTGCGGCCGGGATTTGCTGATCATAGCTTTCATTCTCATAAGAATATTCTGAATAGGGTGATTCTATTCCAGAATAATCGGACTCAGGGGACAAGGTTAATTGGTCCAACCGCTCTGTCTCACCATTTGATTTTGACTTGAGTTCATCTTTAAGCTCGGCTATTCTTCGCTCCAGCTCAATTATCTGAGCTTTCTGGGGTTCGATTATCCTATGGGCATTGGTCATTACTTTATCGACCCGCCTTTTGGCGTTTTGCCCGATCTCCTCAGCCATTTTCCGGCTCTCTTCCAGAGCGGCCTTGACATAATCCTGGCGCCTCCCAAAGATCTCAATCAGTGCGGATATTTCAGCCGATCGTTTGATGATCCACTGGTGTCGGGCACGAATATTATTCAGTTCTGTTAACATAATATTTGCAGTGGCTGAATCCTGCGTCTGTTCTTTTACATCAGCAAAATTGTTTTGCATGCTCTCGCCTCGCGCATTGAAATGTTGGTTTACCCGATCAATTTATGGTCGCCCTTACGGTCTTTGGCAACCAGGATGGGCGTAAAAGATGTATCCTCGCCGCCATTCATGATCTTTTCAATAGATAATTTGTATTGGTCGAGGCGTTCCAATATCTCCTGTTTAAACAACTCGGCTTTCATTTGCAGCAATTCTATTTCCTGTTGTTTGAGGCGCAGCTGTTCATCCGCCTCCTGCAAAAGGACCTCAGCTTTGGCCCGCGCCTGGGCTTCGGTGCGCTGGGCGCTGATCTGGGCCGCTATCATCACTTCTGCTATTTGCCTTTCTTTGCTGATGAATTCATCCAGCTTTTTCTGAAGCTCCGCCATTCGGGCTTCTGACTCCTGCATTTCTTTCCGCGCCCTAATCAATTCGGTTTTCAATTGATCAACCTGGGTCTGGGAAAACTTGTTGTCGCTGTTATTGTCGGTACTGCTATATCCTATTTCTGTTTGGTTTTCCCGGGGACTGTTACCGAATATCGAAATACCCATCGTATCACCCTTCTCCATTTTGATAATTAAGGGATCTATTTGATTTCTCTTCTGTCCTCACTGGAACAGAAAAGAAAAAACCTGCGTATGCAGGTTGCATAGCAGGTAGATATTCTTTCCTATATCGTCCCGGCAACCTGGCAGTCATAACCTTGGCGGTCTTA
>CAZOZX010000059.1:0-12441 GCA_964584415.1 uncultured Syntrophomonas sp. | reverse complement strand
GGCTACACTGGGCTTTTCCGCCAGCACTAAAGATTTCATTTTTACCTCCAGTGGATGATCAATCAGTAGTATAAATTAATTATGGCCATAATTTTCTCCATAGCCGTTGAATTGTCCTCCCTACCTGAGTAGACCCTTCCCCCAATTATATACTTCCCTGACTGTTTAAAGCGTCTCATCTAAATCTATATCTAATATAAAAAATTCCTCTTGATATTTAATTCACAAAATGCAATAGTGTATTCAGGAAAAAGTTCAGCTGAGATATGAGATCGGTTCTCTTAACGAAGCATACATATTTGATCTGACACGCGAAGAAGTTTCTGAGGTGGAAGGCAGCCAGTAGTTCAGCGTATTTTGGTGCGCCTTGCCATGCAGGGCGCATTTATATTTTTTACGGCGGGTGTTGTAATGGAAACCAGAGTGGCTTTGATCGGAATAGTAGTGGAGGATGAAAGTTCAGTCGATAAACTCAACAGTATTCTTCATCAATACAAGAACTACATCATCGGTCGAATGGGGCTTCCTTATCAGAAGAGACAAATCAACATAATAAGTATAGCTGTGGATGCGCCGGCTGATGTAATCAGTTCAATGGCTGGCAAACTGGGTATGCTCCCCGGGGTGAATTCCAAGGCGGTATATGCCAAACATTCGCAGAAAAGCGGCGATGGCAATGAAGATACTGATCGATAAACTGGAACAGCAGCATATACTTAGCAAAGCGGAATTTGCTCTGCTTCTCTCTAACCGCAATGCTGAGGTGGATGGCTATTTGTTTGACAAGGCGGCAAGCATCCAAAACCAGCGATTCGGCAAAAATATTTATATCCGCGGGCTTATCGAACTGACCAACTATTGCAAAAATGACTGCTATTATTGCGGCATTCGCAGGAGCAACCGGAATGCGCAGCGCTACCGCTTAAGCCGGGAAGAAGTGTTGGACTGCTGCGAGATTGGTTATGATTTGGGCTTTCGCACCTTTGTTCTTCAGGGCGGTGATGATCCGTTCTATACCGATGAACGTCTCTGTGACCTGATCAGCTCGATTAAAAAAGGCCATCCGGATTGTGCCGTGACCCTGTCCCTTGGGGAAAGAGATTATTCGAGCTACCGGGCTTATCACCACGCCGGTGCCGACCGCTACCTTTTGCGCCATGAAACCGCCAGCGAGGAGCATTACCAACGACTCCATCCGCTGTCTATGTCTTTGCCCGACCGCAAAGAATGTCTATTTGATCTAAAACAGATCGGTTTTCAGGTGGGCTGTGGCTTTATGGTCGGGTCACCCTATCAAACCACTGCCAACCTGGTCGAGGACTTGTTGTTTATACACAGTCTTCAGCCCCATATGGTTGGTATCGGACCTTTCATCCCCCACCACGATACCTGTTTTGCCCAGTATCCAGCGGGGAGCTTTGAACTGACCCTGTTTTTAGTGGGAGTGCTGCGACTGATGCTGCCCAGGGTGCTTATGCCTTCCACAACCGCTCTGGGAACCATTCACCCGGAGGGACGGGAAATGGGGATTTTGGCCGGGGCCAATGTAGTTATGCCTAATCTTTCACCAACTGAAGTCCGGAGCAAATACTTGCTCTATGACAATAAAATCTGTACGGGAGACGAGGCTGCCGAAGGACTGGAAAACTTGCAGGGACGGTTGCAGGCCATCGGCTATAGCATTACGGTCGACCGTGGAGATTACCAACCAACCGCATAGGCGGCCCATTTTGCTAAAGGGAAAGGAAGCGCATTCCTGACCTGTATAAGAAGGGAGAGAGAAATATGTACGATCCTATGTCACCCCATGCCGAGGAATTCATTTCCCACCAGGAGGCTATGGAAACCTTGGCGTACGCTCACCGGAACAAAAGCAATGCAGACCTCATTGACGGCATCCTGGCCAAAGCTGAATTGCGCAAAGGATTGAATCACCGGGAGGCCGCCGTTCTGCTCGACTGCGATATCGAGGAGAAGAACCAGGAGATTTACAGGCTAGCCGAACAAATCAAGAAAGACTTTTACGGTAATCGCATCGTAATGTTTGCCCCCCTGTACCTGTCCAATTACTGTATTAATGGCTGCGTCTACTGTCCCTACCATGCCAAAAACAAGACCATTACCCGCAAGAAATTGACCCAGGATGAAATACGCCGCGAGGTGATTGCCCTGCAGGATATGGGTCACAAGCGCTTGGCTCTGGAGGCTGGGGAGCACCCAACCATGAATCCCATCGAGTATATATTGGAGAGTATCAATACCATCTACAGCATTAAACACAAAAACGGCGCCATCCGCCGGGTTAATGTCAATATTGCCGCCACCACAGTAGAGAATTACACCAGGTTAAAAGACGCTGGAATTGGTACCTACATTCTCTTCCAGGAGACCTACCACAAGGAAAGCTACGAGAATCTGCACCCTACCGGGCCCAAGCACAACTATGCCTACCATACTGAAGCCATGGACCGGGCCATGCAGGGTGGAATTGATGATGTTGGTCTGGGAGTTTTGTTCGGTTTGGAGAAATATCGCTATGAGTTCGCCGCCCTGTTGATGCACGCCGAGCACCTGGAAGCATACATGGGGGTAGGTCCTCACACCATCAGTGTCCCCCGGATTCGCTCCGCGGATGATATCGACGCTGATTCATTCACTAATGGCATAAATGATGATACCTTCGCTAAAATCGTGGCCTGTATCCGTATATCGGTTCCCTATACCGGCATGATCGTGTCAACCCGGGAAAGCAAGAAGTGCCGGGAGCGGGTGCTGCACCTGGGTGTTTCCCAAATCAGCGGCGGCTCCAGAACCAGCGTGGGTGGTTATGTGGAACCTGAGCCGGAGGAGGAGAACACCGCCCAGTTTGAGGTGAATGACACCAGGAATCTCGATCAGGTGGTTCACTGGCTAATGGACATGGGGTACATTCCCAGTTTCTGTACCGCTTGCTACCGATTAGGCAGGACCGGGGATCGCTTTATGCAGTTATGCAAAAACGGCCAGATTCAAAACTGCTGCCATCCTAATGCCTTGATGACTCTGAAGGAGTACCTGGTGGATTATGCTGCCCCGGATACCAGGCAGGTGGGCGAAAGATTGATCTGGGATGAACTGGCCAATATTCCCAAAGAAAAGGTTAGGACGATAGCCATGAACAACCTGACCGCTATCGAAAACGGCAGCCGTGATTTCAGATTCTAGTAGGGGAGGTCTGATCTATGAGTTTAAATGCAACCCCCGCCTCAGAACGAGTCCATATAGCCTTTTTCGGGCAGCGCAATGCTGGTAAATCCAGCCTTGTCAATGCTGTGACCGGGCAAAATATTGCCATCGTTTCAGATATAAAAGGTACTACCACCGATCCGGTCTATAAAGCCATGGAACTGCTGCCGCTGGGGCCCGTGATGATCATCGATACTCCCGGGTTTGACGACGAAGGTGACCTGGGTCGCTTACGAGTCAAAAAAGCTCGCCAGGTGTTGAATAAGGCCGATGTGGCGGTGCTGGTTATCGATGGGGCAGTAGGCCTCAGCAGCGCGGACCGGGAATTGATCAAGGAATTCCAGCGCCGGGAGCTAAGTTATGCGGTCGTATATAATAAATCCGACCTGGTAGCAGAAAACCCGCCGCCCGGTGAACATGAAATCTGGGTCAGCGCCCAAGAGCAAATCAACATTTATGAATTAAAAGAACTTATAGCCGGATTGTCAATTGGACAGGAATCCAAACTGCGTATAGTCGGGGATCTGATCGAGCCATCTGATTTTGTAGTCTTGGTGGTTCCCATCGACAAGGCCGCTCCGAAAGGCCGGTTGATCCTCCCTCAGCAGCAGACCATTCGAGATATCTTGGAGGCTGATGCCACTGCTATAGTGGTCAAGGAACATGAGCTGCGCCGGACCCTAACTGAGCTGGGTAAAAAACCCAGGCTGGTCATTACTGACAGCCAGGTGTTCGCCAAAGTTGCGGCCGATACTCCCAAGGATATCCTTTTAACCTCTTTCTCGATCCTGTTTGCTCGTTATAAGGGCAGCCTGGAGACGACGGTCAAAGGTGCCCAGACTGTAGATCTGCTGGAGGATGATGATTCCATTCTCATTTCAGAGGGTTGTACCCACCACCGCCAGTGTGATGATATCGGAACCGTCAAACTGCCCCGCTGGATAGAGCAGTATACCGGTAAAAAACTTAATTATGTCTTTAGCTCTGGAACCGAGTTTCCTGACGATCTTTCTCATTACAAGTTGATAGTTCATTGCGGCGGCTGTATGTTGAACGAACGGGAAATGAAATACCGGCTGCGTTGTTCCCAGGAACAGGGTATTCCCATTACCAATTACGGCATCCTGATTGCTTATATACAAGGGATATTGCAACGCTGCGTAGAACCTTTTCCGTACATTCACATGTGCCTGGAGGAGTAAGGCCATGCGGGTAGAGCAAGACAAGTTCGGGATGATGGAATTATCGGACCATTGCCTGTATGGCATCCAAACCCAGCGAGCGCTGCATAATTTTGCTGTGAGTAACCAGCCCGTTAACCTGGCCTTGATTTATGCCATGGTCAAGGTCAAGAAGGCAGCCGCTATCGCCCACCGGGAATTAAATGTCATGGAAGCCAGCAAAGCAGATGCGATTATTAAGGCTTGCGATCAGGTGTTAGAGGGGCAGGCTGACACATCGTTTGTAACCAATGCCTTACAAGGTGGGGCCGGCACCTCCACCAATATGAATGTTAATGAGGTAATAGCCAACCTGGCTCTGCTTGCAGCAGGCCGACAATGTGGGGATTATGCAGTGATTCATCCCCTCGATGATGTTAACAAAGGACAGTCTACCAACGATGTATACCCTACTGCTCTGCGCATTGCGGCCATTGATATGGTCCGTAAACTGAGCGATGAGTGTGCCCATCTGCAGGAGACGCTGCAACAAAAGGAAGCCGAATTCAGCGACGTATATAAGCTGGGGCGGACCGAACTGATGGATGCGATGCCGATCACCCTGGGCCAGGAATTCGGGGCTTATGCCCAGGCTATCGCCCGCGACCGCTGGCGAATATACAAGATTGAGGAACGGCTGCGCCAGGTTAACCTGGGTGGGACCGCTGTAGGAACGGGCAGCAATA
This sequence comes from uncultured Syntrophomonas sp., assembly GCA_964584415.1. Lineage (GTDB taxonomy): Bacteria > Bacillota > Syntrophomonadia > Syntrophomonadales > Syntrophomonadaceae > PHAA01. The sequence continues at coordinate 7,310 of CAZOZX010000059.1, read as the reverse complement.
TCAACCGCAGGTACACCTATAAAGTCATCGAGGTGTTAAGGGAGTTAACCGGTATAGGTTTAGCCAGGGCTGAGTTCCCCATGGATATCACCCAGAACAATGATGTCTTTGTGGAGGTCTCGGGTTTGGTAAAAGCCCTGGCTGTAAATCTTATGAAAATATCCGCTGATTTGCGGCTCATGAATTCGGGACCTCTTGGCGGACTAGGGGAGATAACCCTTCCCGCACTGCAAATCGGCAGTACCATTATGCCCGGCAAAGTGAATCCGGTCATGCCTGAGATGGTTACCCAGGTGGCGATTAAAGTGATGGCCAATGATACCGCGATCTCTATCGCAGCCTCTCAAGGTAATTTCGAATTGAATGCTTTTCTGCCTTTGATTGCTGACAGCCTGCTGGAAAGCCTATCTCTGCTCACGAATACGGTTAAACTTTTCCGCACCCGTTGCATTGATAAAATAATCGCCAACCAGGACAAATGCCTGGAACATCTGGAGAGATCACTGGTCATGGTAACTGCCCTGACTCCATACATCGGTTATGACCGGGCTGCCCAAATCGTCGACCGGTGCCAGGGCGATCCAGGCAGAATTGAAGCAGTGGTGCTCGAGACAGAAGGAATAGAAAAGTCCAAGCTGGATAGTCTGCTTGACTACAAAAAGGCTGCGACTTATAACGGATAAAAAGAATTAATAATGTCGCTGATAAGCCCGTAAAAGCAAGGTACTGCTGGCACGGGCCTAATTATTTTCCCTAGGAACGAATACAGGATGGATCGGAACAGTTGGTATATAATTATTCTTACATAGCTGCGGATGGAGGCGGTGCTTATGCAAATAAATCGTACCGGCAGGGTTAACGATATTTTGTATGTTTTGGGAATCACTGAATGTCCCATATATCTGATTAATACCCCGGAGCAGGCCATAATCTTCGATTCGGGGATAACCTGTTTAGGCCGAATATACGCTGATGCTATCCGTTCAGTGCTTGGTGATCGTCAACCGTCCATCTTGTTTATTTCGCACGCTCATTGGGATCACTGCGGCTCGGCCGCCTATCTTAAAAGGACATTCCCGTCTCTGCAAATAGCAGCATCACCGCTAGCTGTAAAAATACTGGGACGGCCTAATGCGGTTGAACTAATGGCCAGACTTAACCGGGAAGTGACTGACAATCTGGAGTTAGACCTGGGGCTGAAGTATTCCCAGCTTATCGATGATGCCTTTGAAGCCCCTGCCGTGGATATGGAACTGAAGGATGGGGATATGCTTACCATCGGCGACACGGCGGTACAGGTTCTGGCTACACCAGGGCATACCCGCGATCACCTTAGTTTCTACCTGCCCCAGGAAAAGATATTAATTGCGCCGGAATCCGGCGGGGTTATGATAGGTTCCGGGACCATCGAACCTGAATTTGTAGCCGATTACGATTCCTACCTTGCATCCCTGCGGCGATTGGCGGAACTTCCGGCCGAGGTCCTGTGCCAGGGCCATTACAGCGTCTTTACCGGCAGGGAGGAGGTCACGCAATTCTTTAACCGTTCCCTGGAAGAGACGGTCAATTATCGAAACCGTATCTGTGAACTGCTGCAACTGGAACATGATGACGTTGAGCGGGTGGTTCGGCAAATCAAATCAGCCCGGTATGACAGGATAGAGGGGAGAAAACAAGAGGAGCAAAGCTATGTACTTAACCTTACCGCCCAGGTCAGGTTTTTGGCCCGCAAAATGTCACAACGCTAAAACATGTCAGTTGGTTATCACCAGCTGCGCCAGCTCCAGGGCCAGGTCATAACATGGCTCAACCAGGTGGGTGCAGCCATTTGGTCCTCCGACGAATTGGGCTATTTCCTTTTTGCTCATATCAGCCAGTTTTTTACCTTTCAGACCTTGCAACAAATCTATAGTTGTTTCGCAGACCGGCAGGGGGAAGCGCAGAAATGTACCGTTCACTTCAGTAACCATCCCATCCAGTGACAGAACAAAGGTTAAAAATATTTCGTGGGCAGAATCGGCAAAACAAGCCGTTGCATATATGACCTGATCCGGATGGGCGAAGAGCTGGTAGGTTTTTTGACGATGGCAAAGACTTATCCCAGGGTAGGTGAAATTCTCCTCTATATAAGACTGGGCCAATTCAAAGCGGTTGGGGAGGCTGTGGAAAGCACAGCTCCCGGCTAGAAAATCGGCCACCGGCTTCTTCTCGAAATCTTCCAAAGTAGGATTTTCAGAATTTTTGCCCGCAAATCTATTGGTTTGCACCACGCCCCTAATACCCTCGGAGATCAACTCCAGCATAACATCCCGCGAGACTGGATCAAGAAACTGGGCAGTGTGGCGGGAAGAGTAGGCAAAAATGGATCGCCCGGCAAGTCCCTGGATTTCTCCGCATTTAACCTCGTAATCAAAGGGAGCCCGGTATAATTCCCACTGCACATATTTTATTATGTTATCCAGGCTGACTTTCAGGTGCACGTAGGCTTCATAGTCTATGCTGATTAGGGTACTCTTGCACCATAACTCATCGCCCACAAGGTCGACCGAACAAGAGCGGGAGGATTGTTTTATGATCTTCATAACCAACCACCTGTAAAGATAATATTCATCACGTTTCTTGAATAACAGAATAATATCATAAACCAGCGAGTTTATGTGCATTGAGGGGTTATTTTAGATATGGGATTGATTTGCGAACTATCATACCGCCTTAAGGTTGGATGGTAAAAATGGCCGGAAGACAGCCTGGTCCGGCGGGAGGAACTGGGACTGCAGGGAGGGAACCAGCTGTATTATTTCTTCTAAGTCCATACATAAAAACAGTGATGATGATAAAATGATGTATCTGGATAACTTTAATCCTTCGCAAATTTTAAAACTTCATTTATGAGGGGATGGATGGAAATGATAGATAACGTTCTGCCCAATATTTATAGAATTGAAATCCCCTTGCCCCATAATCCCCTTAGAGCACTGAACTCTTATTTTGTCCAGGGCCAGGAGAGGAATCTGCTCATCGACACCGGGTTTAACCAACCGGAGTGCCGCGCGGCCATGGATGAAGCCCGGCAGCAATTAGGATTTTCCATGGATAACACCGATATATTTGTTACCCACATCCACAGTGATCATGCTGGGCTGGTCCATCACCTTGCCACTCCTCATACCAAAGTTTTTTGTGATGCCTATACTGCTAATGCCTTTAAGGGTCCGCAGCTTGACCACTGGAATTATTTCAACGAGCTTATCGCCCAGGCTGGCCTGTCAGGGGTGTCGTACACCGATCATCCCGGTTATAAATATAAAACGGAAAGAGTAGATAACGTCCACCTGGTTGTCGAGGGCGATGTTTTAGCCGTAGGCGGCTTTAACCTGCAGTGCGTTTCCACTCCGGGCCATGCTCCTGATCATACTTGTCTCTACGATCCCCAGCACAAGTTACTTTTCTCCGGGGATCATATTTTAGATACCATAACCCCCAACAATACCCTATGGGAACAGCCTGCCACCGCTGCCCGGGACTTGCTGCAGGAATACTTAGACAGTCTGGATAAAATAGCTGCCCTGGATATTCGGCTCACCTTGCCGGCTCACCGGCAGCTGATAAAGGACTGTAAAAGGCGTATCCTGGAACTGAAAGAGCACCACCAAAGACGCCTGGAAGACATCCTCGAAATTCTGGGGAGCCAAAAGATGACCGGAGCCGAGGTAGCCAGCCACATGAGATGGGATATGCGCAATAAACCCTGGCAGGAATTTTCGGCGGCGCAAAAGATATTTGCCACCGGCGAAGCCTTGTCCCACCTCACCCATTTGGTTTTGGGCAAGGTGCTAATTAGGGAACTGCGCGACGGGGTGGTCTATTTTTCGAGGGATTGATAGATACGATAATTTTGGGACTGAGAATACTATTTGATCACGCCTGTTAATTAACACATCAACTAAATTTCGATTTATATCTTTCCTCGTGTCACAGCGATTTTTTCTTATTCAATATCGTAAAAAAGATTCGCTATCCACTATCACCCGAAGGCGTCTGGATACCATTCGCAGAGCATTCCGACCTTCCTGTTTTGCTCGTTTTCAACCAATTTTGAGACAGCCAAAAAAGCGTTGACAATCATAATCGGCCGTGCTAATTTGGCAGCAGAGATAGTTGACATGTTAATTATTTATATGTCAGCGGATTATAGCAGGACGGATTGAAATGAGCAGTCAAAAAGGAGGAGAGAAGATGTCAAACGATGCGGTGTTATTGTCCAAGCAAAATGGAATCGCCACCATTACCCTAAATCGCCCCGCCGTAAACAATGCTTTGAACGGTGATATGATGGAGGGGTTGGTCGCTGCTATTCAGGAATGCTACGATGAAAGCATACGGGTGGTAGTCCTGACTGGTGCCGGCAACAAGGCTTTCTGCCTGGGAGGAGATATCGCCTGGGCATCCCAATACAAGGATGGCCGGCAGGACTTTTTCAAAGACTTCACTGTCCCTGGTGCCCGCCTCATATCTGATATGCGCAAATTGCCCAAACCCATTATCGCCAGTATCAATGGTATTACTGCCGGAGTGGGAATAAGTTTTGCTGCCGCCTGCGATCTGCGCATATGTCATTCCGAGGTAATATTCAAACAGGCCTATACCGGGGTCGGGATCTGCCAGGACTGCGGATTCAGCCAGATGGTCCCGATTATAATAGGATTGGGTCGAGCCAGTGAAATGGTTTTCCTGGATGAGGTCATCCCGGCTGCCAAGGCCCTGGATTGGGGTCTGGTCAACAAGGTGGTTAAACCTGAAGAGCTGGAAGCCGAAACTGCTAAGTTGGCAGCCAGATTAGCCGGCGGGGCAACCAAAGCATTTGCCGAGTCCAAGAAGCTGCTCAATAAATGCCTGCTGCCTTATTTGGAGGTGCAGCTGGAAGCGGAACGGGATAGTGTTGTCAGTTGTGCTGCCAGCGATGATTATCAGCAAGGGATAGCGGTGTTTACCGGGCAGAAGAAGAAACCTGATTTTACAGGAAAGTAAGAGAGTTATCGTAGCTGATTGGGAGCAGAGACTATTGCTTATCCTGGTCCGCGCGGCAAGTTGAAAGCCAGTTTAAACAAGAATATCTTTCCCACTCCCTCAAAATAGTTGCCTTAATTGAGTTACAACTAATTTAGGATTATGATATCGGTTAAATTAAAATCAGTAATTAACTTTGAACCGAGGTGTATGGAAGATGCTTGATTTCACCAACTTCTGGTGTTTCCGGTTAAATGCAATATCGCGCAAAGTCAGCCGGCTATGGAATGCCAGATGCTCAAAATACGGGGTTACAGCAGCTCAGAGTTTTGTGCTTTATGATGTTTGGGATCATGAAGGTACTAGTATAAAGGATATCGGAGCACGGGTAGAGCTGGACAGCTCAGCTATCACCGGCCTGGTAGATCGCTTGGAAAAAATGGAGCTGGTAGAGAGACAGGATGATCCCAACGACCGACGGGGTATAAGGATATTCCTGACCCAGAAAGGCAAGCAGCTGGCCGAAAAGGAGTTGATACCTGAGGCCATTGAGTTTAACAAATATATAAGAGGTATGGTGGCTCCAGATATCGCCGGGATATTCCAGCATTCTCTCAATATTCTTGACACCGAGATCAACAAGGTGACCAGCGAAAACAGGGAGTAGTTCTGTGAGAGGATCCCGGCTAAACCACACCAATAAACCGGTGAATGCCCGGTATGGTAAATATGATTAGTTAAGTAATTGAGGAGGGAAAAAGCAGTGGATTTTAATTTAAGTGAAGAGCAGCAATTAATTCAAGAGTCGGCCCGTGAATACGCCGCTACTGTTATTGCCCCGGTAGTAGAGAAAATCGAAAAGGAAGACAAAGTACCTATCGAAATCCTGGATGGTATGGCTGATCTCGGCTACTTCGGGCTGCCTTTTGAAGAACAGTACGGGGGCAGCGGGATAGGCTACGAAAACTATGTCTTGGTTCAGGAACAGATATCGAGGGTATGCTCAGGGGTAGGAACCATTTTCTCAGTGCACATGATGGGCTCTGATGTTATCTCCATCTTCGGTACTGAGGAGCAAAAGGCGTTCTACCTGCCTAAAACCTGCCGCGGTGAACTAAAACCTTCCTTTGCCTTCACCGAGCCCGGCACCGGCTCCGATCCCAAACAGTTAACTACAATCGCCACCCAGGACGGGGATTCTGTTATCATCAACGGCACCAAGCGATTCATAACCGCGGCGGGTTACGAAGGACCGATAGTACTGTTTTGTAAAGATGCTGACGACGGAGGATGCAGCGCCTACCTGGTAGATAAGTTCTGCGAAGGGTACTCGCTGCCTACCACTTTTGAGAAGATCGGCGGCCATGGCAGCCCGGTTTACGATGTTGATTTCAAAAATGTCCGGATTCCGGCTTCCAATTTGATCGGGGAAAAGGGCAAGGGATTCAACATTCTCCTATTGGGGATTGCGTTCGGCAAGATCGGTACTAGTGCCATTGCCCTGGGAAATATTCTGGCTTCCTATGAAGAAGCGGTCAGATACGCTAAGGAAAAGCTGCACCGCGGCAAACCGATTTCTAAGTTCCAGGCCATTCAATTAAAGATAGGGCATATCGCAGCCAAATATCACAGTGCCCGTTGGATGTGTTACCGGCTAGGAACCCTGGCTAACGATATTCTGTTCAATAAGCCGTTTGATCCGGTTAAATTCGCAGCCGAAGCTGCTCTGGTCAAGGGGTATGTAAGTGATACCGCTGTTGAAGCTGCCAAGCTGGCTATGGATGTTCATGCCTCATATGGATTAACCAAAGATTTGCCCATGGAAAGGATTTACCGGGACGCCATAATTGCTCCGCAAATAGAAGGGGTATCGGATATGCAAAGGATTATCTTCGCCAATTACGTGCTTTAAAGTTAATTGCTTTGAGGAAACAGAAAAGGACATTGGCAGGACAGAGGGGCTGGTAATACCAGCCCCTTCTTGATTATGGCTTTTTGATTCACCTGGACTTCAATTGTGTTTTATTAAAGTCTTTGAGCGGTCAGCCAAGGACAAAGCCTGGTTTATCCGTGCATCATCGCCGGATCCAGCTATTTTATAAATCCGGCCAGGCGCTCATTGGTGTCATTGATTTCAAAACTCTGACCGTACTCCACATTTTCCAAACCTTCCCGCAGGGTGGTTTGCCAGCCGCGGTTGTAGAGAGCCTTGTTGGCTGCTATTCCCTCCCGGCTGTTCTTCTGGATCATCCGACAAACTTTTTCCGTTTCGCTTCGTAGTTGGTCGGTAGGAGCGACTATGC
>CAZOZX010000058.1:0-12484 GCA_964584415.1 uncultured Syntrophomonas sp. | reverse complement strand
GACAGGCGCTCTTTGAGAAACAGGATGCCCAGCAGGACACTGACCAGGGGATTGATGTAATAACCCAGGCTGGTCTGGACGATATGATTAGTGTTGACCGCCCAGATATAGAGGCCCCAGTTGATATTGAGCATGAAGGCCGCCACCAATAGGGCCGCCATTTTACGGGGCTGGCGGGCCAGCTGACGGGTTTCCTTCCAAAATCCGCTTAATTTGCCGGTAATGATCAACAGGCCTACCAAAAAGGCAAAAGCCCAGGCGATCCGATGGGCCAATATCTGCATCGGGGGGACGTGCTGCAGCAGCTTCCAGTATGCAGGCAGGATGCCCCACAGCAGGTATGAACCTGCGGCATAAGCGACTCCGGCTCCGCGTTCATTTCTCCCCAATGTCTTCATATCTCCACCTGCCACCTCATACCAGAATATTACTGATTATAGTCTCCTGGAGATTTTCTGACAAGACCAGGCAAGGGGACGGTTCTGTTGCCTGGTTGAGCCTGTGTTATAATTTTCTCCAGGGAAAGAAGGCTTGAAGATGTGGGAGACAATCACCCTGGCGGGTTTAATAGGATTTGTGGCGGCTCTTCTCGGGGCGCTAACCCTGGGCCTCAAAAAGAGACCATCATATATGAAATGGATTATAGGCGCTGTAGTCAGCCTAAGCTTGTTAGTGCTTGGCGCCTTCAACAGCCCTTCATTAAATGATTTCCAGACTGGTGTTCCGGCGACAACCGATAGCCAGCTGAATCCCGATAATCCCAATACGCCTGAATCATCTTCTGCTGGACTTCCCGAAGGAAACTATAAGGTGCATTTTCTGGACGTAGGCCAGGCCGATAGCATTTATATCCAACTGCCGGATCACGATGATATCCTGATCGATGCCGGTAACGCGGCCGATGGGCCAATGGTGGTCAGCTATCTCCAGGCCCAGGGAGTGGATGATATCGAACTCCTGATAGCTACCCATCCCCATGAGGATCATATCGGTGGCCTGCCAGCGGTGTTTGATGCTTTCACGGTGGAGCGGGTGATCGACAGCGGGGTATCCCAGAACAATGATATTTGCTCGGCTTATCAGCAGAAGAGGGTTGCAGAGGGCTGCCCCTATGAAGTCAACCGCCAGGAGAACATCACCTTTGGCAATGCGGTATTCAGGATTTTGACTGGCTACCAGCCCAACCTGGATTTAAATAATGTCAGCGTGGTGACCCAGCTGGATACCGGGGAGATAGAGTTCCTGTTCATGGGGGATGTGGGCAGGATGGCGGAACCGCTGCTGACGGGGGATATTAAATCGGATATATTGAAGGTAGGGCATCATGGCAGCTACACGTCTTCCACCCTCAATTTCTTGTCCCGGGTGATGCCGCAGATAGCAGTCATTTCGGTGGGGGCTGACAATGATTATGGCCATCCGGCCCCGACCACTTTATCCCGGCTCCAATCCAAAGGGGCCACGGTTTACCGTACTGATTTAAATGGCAATGTTGTGATCAGCACCGATGGATCGACCTACACGGTGAGTATTTCCGGGAATACTGTGCCTCCTGCCCAGGCGGTTACCACCAGCCCAAGCGGCCAATCCTATGTCGGCAGTAGAAGCTCAGATAAATATCATTATCCCAACTGCACCAGTGTTCCAAAAATCAAGGAGACCAACCAGGTTTGGTTTAAAAGTGAAAGCGAAGCTATAGCCGCCGGCTATGTTCCCTGCGCCGTCTGCAAACCATAAAAGCGGGGTATAGTGAGTATATTGTAAGGATCATGGTTTGGAGGGATGATAGTGATAAGGTCCATTATATCTTATTGGCGACCCGTCGAGATTAGCAGGAATGGAGAATTTGCAGTAATAATCAGGGGCTTAACGTTCAGAGGTAATTCCATGACCGAAGTGGTTGGCCAAATAGAAAAGCAGATTGAGTTTTACCGTAATGAACTGGCGGCGGATATGACCAATGTCTCGCGTTCCGTTACCGCAGGCAATATAAACGGCCGGTGGAATCCTAGTTTGGCTATACTCAAAAACGACATACGGACGTTACAAGCTCTGGAAAGCTATGTTGAAAAGAGGGCCTGAATAAGAGACTAAATATATACTGGGCAGGCAACAGAACCGTCCCCTTGCCTGGTCTACTAGGCCAGCAGCATCTTGTCGTCAGCCATGCTGAACCCGCTGGCCTTTTTGAACATTTCCATCAGATCCGGGATACTGGTATTGCGGCGCTGGGCTTCACCCAGATCGAGTATTATCTGCCCCTCGTTCATCATGATGGTGCGGGTGCCTATCGACAAGGCATCCTCCATATTGTGGGTAACCATCAAGGTGGTCAGCCGGTACTTGTTGATTATCAAACCGGTCAGTTCCAGCACCTTTTCCGCGGTGTTGGGATCCAGGGAGGCGGTATGCTCGTCCAGCAGCAGCAGCTTAGGCGTATTCAAGGTGGCCATCAGCAGGGTCAGGGCCTGGCGCTGGCCGCCCGATAACAACCCTACCCGGGTAGTGAGACGATTCTCTAAACCTAATCCCAGCAGACGCAGCCGATCGCAGAAGAGGTCCCGGTCCTTTTTCTTGACCCCGCGTATTAATTTACGGCCCTGCCCCCGTTTGGCGGCAATCGACATGTTTTCTTCGATAGTCATGGAAGCGGCGGTTCCCATCATCGGATCCTGGAATACGCGCCCTATATAGGATGCCCGCCGGTACTCCGGCAGTTGATTGACCTCAACCCCGTCTATTGCTATACTGCCGGCGTCCAGGGTATAGACCCCGGCAATGGCATTGAGCAGGGTCGATTTGCCGGCTCCATTGCCGCCGATGATCGTGACCACTTCTCCGCTCTCCAGCTTTAGGTCGATCCCGGCCAGGGCCTGGCGTTCATTGACCCCGCCGGGATTGAAAGTCTTTTTGATTCCTTTTGTCTCCAGCATAATCAGGTCACCTTTCTGCGGTCTTGGCCGGTTTTAGCCGGGCAGTGATCATCGGAGAGGCCATGGCGGCGATAACCAGCAGGGCGGTGAACAGCTTCAGGTCGGAAGTGGGCAGTCCCATCCGCATTACCGCCGCGATCACCTCGCGGTATATTATCGAGCCGATCAGTACTGCCACCAGAGTACGGGCCAGGGTGCGGCTGCCGAATACAACTTCGCCCATTATCACCGAGGCCAGTCCCACCACGATCATACCGATACCCATGCCCACATCGCTGTAAGCCTGGTACTGGGCCACCATACTGCCGGAAAGAGCCACCAGGCCGTTGCCCAGGGCCAAGCCCAGCACCTTGTAGGAATCGGTATTAACGCCCTGGCTGCGGCTCATCTGTTCATTATCACCGGTAGCCCTCAAGGCCAATCCCATTTCCGTTTGCAGAAATATATACAGCACATAGGAGGCCAGTGCCGCCACTGCCAGCCCCAGCGCCAATACGGCCCATTTCGCCGGTATCATGGCAGCGGCGCCGGTATAAATGGTATCCATGCGCAACAGCGAAAGCATAGCTTTGCCGCCCATCACCCGCAGATTGATCGAATACAACCCGATCATCATCAGGATGCCGGCCAAAAGGGGAGCTATCTTAAGACGGGTGTGCAGCAGGCCGGTTATAGTGCCGGCCACCAGACCCATGGCCAGCGCCAGCATGGTGCCCAGCCATGGATCCATTCCTTCCATTATAATGCGGGCAGCTATGGCTCCCCCCAGGGTGAAGCTGCCGTCCACGGTCAGGTCAGGGAAGTCCAGCACCCGGAAGGTTATATAGACCCCCAGCACCATGACCCCGTACAATAATCCTTGTTCAAGGGCTCCAAACCAAATAGTTGATGTCAAAACATATCACCTGTTGCAGCAAAATTTTATAGTCAATACTGGAGCTGTCGCTCAGCGCAGCTATTTAATAACCGTCTTGGCCTTGGCAATTACCGCTTCCGGAACCGTGACTCCCATTCTCTCGGCAGCTTTTAGATTCAGGACCAGGTCCGATCCGGTCTGCTGCTGGATAGCCATTTCCTGAGGTTTCTCTCCTTTGAGTACTCTTACCGCCATTTCGCCGGTCATACGGCCCAGTTTATAGTAGTCTAAACCTACCGTGGCGATGGCCCCTTTTTCAACCGTATTGCTCTCCGCACCGAATACCGGGATTTTGTTGTCCTCGGCCACCTTTACCACCGCAGCCAGCGATGATACCACCATATTGTCAGTGGGAATGTAAATGGCGTCCACCCGTCCCTTCATGGACTGAGCCGCCTGCATGACCTCGCTGCTGGCCGTTACCGGTACCTTGACCAATTCCAGTCCCAATCCGGGAGCAGCCTGGTTGGCGATATCGACCTGTACCTGGGAGTTGACTTCACTGGAATTATAAATGATACCTATTTTTTTGGCACCGGGAATGATTTCCTTGATGAGTTTGAGCTGGTCGGCCACCGGATTCATATCTGTGGTCCCGGTCACATTGGTATCCGGCTTGGCATTGTTCTTGACCAGCTTGGCACTGACCGGATCAGTGACGGCGGTTATCAGGATCGGAATCTCAGTAGTTACATTAGCCATGGCCACCGCGGAAGGGGTAGCGATCGCCAGCACCAGGTTGGGCTTATCCTGGACGAACTTGTTGGCTATGGTCTGCAGATTAGCCTGCTCGCCCTGAGCATTCTGATAATCGACGGTCAGGTTTTCGCCCTGTTTGTAACCATTATCGGCTAATGCATCCAGAAAACCTTGCCGGGCGGAATCCAGGGCCGGATGTTCAACGATCTGGATAATGCCGATTTTGGAGGTTTGCGCCTGCGGGGCCGGGGCTTCCTTTTTAGCACAGCCAGCCAGGCCGAAAACCATCAACAGAGCAATAAGTGATGCCAGTGTTCTCTTCAATTTCCACTCCTCCATCCAATTGTTATAAATTCAGCAGGGCAGAAAAACAAAAAAGCTCCCGGCAGGAGCAACGTTGGGATCAAGTCTATAATCCATATGTAAACTGTCTCACTACCGTACTATACCCGAATAAAATTGCCAGGCGGGGGCTTGCTACCGCAGTACTGTCCTACCTGTATACATGATAGACCTCGCTCATCGCAGCTGTCAACGACCAATTCCGACTATTCTTGCTATACCGTCCCGGCATAACAACCCCCCGTGCTACAATATTATATAGGAAAGATTGCAATGGGGGATTTATGATGGAGAATGCTAAAAGGAGCTTCTGGCCCCAAACCACTGCAGGCAAAAGGTCGGTTGGCCTGGTCATCTTCTCGCTGCTGGTGATGATCATATTGATGATTGCATTGAATTATTTTTACTTTGAGCCCGGCACCCCCCCGGCTATTATCTTGGGTTCGTTTTGGACGCTAATGACGATAATCGCTGCGATTACATGTATCCAGGCATTTTGGAAAGCCCGGGAGCGTTCAACTGCTTTTTTGATTTGCAGTATTATTATCCTGCTCATGTTTATGCTCGCTTTGATTGAGATCGTAGAGGGTATACGGGTAATGTTGGGGTTGCCGGTTTAAGGGCCTTTATCGGAGTGTTCAGTTACATTAGGATTCTACCGCCTGGGTGATGAGCATTATTAAGAGAGAGGACTCGATCTTTGCAGGCAATTACCAGATAATACTCCTGCAAAAAGACCCCATTACTTAAGTAGGCGAGTAAATAGATATACTTATGGAAATAACATTATCTGCATGAGGAGTGAACCAGATTATGACCAAAAGAATGCCGGCTTTATTTGTGGGGCATGGATCCCCAATGAACGCCATTGAGAACAATACCTATTCAAAGGGATGGGAAGAGGTTGCCGCCACTATCCCCAAACCAAAGGCTATCCTATCGGTATCTGCTCACTGGTACACGAAGGGGTCGAGAATAAATGACCAGGAAAACCCCCGGACAATTTACGATATGTATGGATTCCCGAGAGAACTTTATCAGGTGGTATATGATGCTCCCGGCGCCCCGGAACTGGCTCATATGACCCAAGACATTATAAGCCGCGAGGTGAAGATAGATAATTCCTGGGGTCTGGACCATGGGACCTGGTCGGTCCTGCATAGAATGTACCCCGCGGCGGATATACCAGTCTTCCAGCTCAGTGTTGACAGCGGTGCACATCCAGAAACGCATTATAAAATTGGACAGGAAATCGGCTCGCTGCGTGAAAAAGGGGTAATGATCCTGGGCAGCGGAAATGTGGTCCATAACCTGGCCAGGATCAATTGGGAAGTACAGGGTGGCTATCCGTGGGCGGTCGAATTTGACGAATACATAAAGGATAAAATCATCAATCGGCAGTACCCGGAGGTCATCAATTATCACAATGCCGGAGAATCCTCTAAACTGGCCTTCGTTACTCCTGAACATTTTTACCCCCTATTGTACGTACTGGGAGCATCCGCGGAGGAGGATCATTTGCGGGTATTCAATGATTCCTGTACATTGGGTTCTATTTCGATGACCAGCTATTTATTCGATTAGACTGGGGTTGATCACTAAAGACGGCAGCTTTGTTATCCAAGCAATATAATTGAAGCTAAAAAGTAGGGTATAGGAGGATTTAATTTTGATGAAAGGACGTTCTAATATGGGTTGGTTACCAGGAATCCTTATTCTCCTCATTGCGGCCATTATCATATGGATGGCGATCCCTTATTCAACCATGAAATCCGAGTTTGATAGACTTAAAACCAGCCAGAACGCAGGCTTGACCAGCCTGGGTCAGGTTTTTACCACCGAGGATATCGCCGGGCTGCCTGAGCCCCTGCAAAGGTATTTTGAGTATTGCGGATATATGGGTAAGCCCAAGATGGCCAACGTGAAGATACTGCATAACGATGTGGATTTCGTGATGTCGTCCCGGAAGCTGAAGATTCAGTGCATACAATACAATTCGGCGCTAAAACCGGAACGGGTGGCATTGATCGATACCCATCTATACGGCATTCCTTTTGAAGGGATCGATGCTTATCAAAATGGCCGCGGTTCGATGAAAGGGGTCATCGCCAAAAATATAACCCTGTTCAACCAAACTGGCGCAGCGATGAACCAATCCAGCCTGGTGAACTGCCTGGCTGAGAGTCTATTTCTCCCCAATTTGGTCTTGCAGGACTTCATGAGTTGGGAAGCTATCGATGACAACCAGGTTAGAGGCACCATTTCCTATTACGGATTATCGGCCAGCGGCATATTTACCTTCGATAAGAACGGTTTATGGGAACAATTCACCACCGACGACCGGATATACGTTGATACCGCCGGTAACGAGAAACCAATCAAATGGACGGCCCGGTGCGGCGACTATCGTGAAATCGAGGGTATAAAACAACCCAAATCTCTGCAGGCCATATGGCATCTCCCCGAAGGAGACCTGGTTTACTTCGATGGCCATGACACGGTCATAGAATACGATAAGTTCGAATAAAAGGAGACCGAATCAGATGAATACTGTAATCAAAGCCCTAATTGATACTGCTGACAAAGCCATAAAAGAGAATCGCTTTGATGAGCTGATGGATTTTTATACCGAGGATGCGGTACTGGTTGTAAAACCGGGACTGCAAGTCCAGGGCAAGGAGTCTATCAAGAAGGCCTTTATAAAAATCGCTGAGTATTTTAATAATAGGGTGATCCCTACCCAGGGAAAGATGCTGATGATTGAGGCTGGCGACACGGTTTTGGCTCTTTCCCAGACATTGTTGGATGCTGATAATAAAGCGGAATCAGAATACAGTATGGATAGAAGAGCCACTTATGTTTATAGAAATGTCAACGGGAAATGGCTATGCGCGATCGATAATTCCTACGGAACCGCATTGCTGGACTAGAACCAAGAAGTATGGCTTGAACGTCCTAAAGGGCCTGTACTCTGCAAAGGCTAAAGAGCCTGCCGACCTATTGGCCGTCAGGCTTTTACTGCAATTCCTTCTTCATTTCCTCGAATTGTTCACGGGTAATTTCACCATTAGCATAGCGCTTTTTCAAGATCTCCATTGCCGCATTATCATGCCCGACTGGACTATCCTGGGAACGATTCTTGTAGAGCATGAAGACGATAAATAGGATTAACAGCAGCCAAAACCAACCCATGTCAGGACACCTCCTTTCCTACTTCGCCGACGATTGTATTAGGTGTTGCTCAATTGAAGCTGACTAATGCAGCTGCGAAAGTACCCCGCAACCTTAGTAGAATCCCTTGGCTTTCATCAGGAATACGATATTGCCCTCCTGGACGATCTCATCCAGCTGGTTGAGGCCGTTTATTTTCACATTAACTACCCCTTTGGGCCCTTTGGTGGAGGCCTTCATCCCGGTAACCACACATTCGGCGTGGATGGTATCACCGGGGCGGATAGGAAGAATATAGCGCCAGTTGCTCTCCAGCAGGGCGATGGCGTTCAGCTCCATGATCCCCAGCCGCATCCAGAGCCCGAAGAGTATTGATGAACCCAGCATACCCTGGGCGATGCGGCCGCCAAAACCGCTCTCCTTGGCCTTCTCCGAATTTATGGCCAATGAATTCATGTCACCGGATAGGCCTGCAAACCAAGCTATATCGGATTCGGTTACGCTTCGGCCTGCACTTATGAATTTTTGACCCACGTTAAAATCTTCGAGGTAATAGCTTTTCAATTGGTACCCCCTCCCTTGATTCGGCCTGGTCTGGGATCAGGTGTATAGATGGAATCAGCCCCCGCTGATTGGATCCTCCTGGACGGCCGTTCGCAAGTTTTAGTTTCTGCCCGGGGATATTCAGCCCCGTCATTATAGGTTCTTTATGAAAGGCTCTTAACGATATCTTCGAACACTTTTTCCGGGCTCTGGTTGCCGTCGATGGTCCTGAGCAAACCCCGGTGGGCATAATATTCGATCAAAGGCCTGGTTTGCTGGGCATAGACGGCCAGTCGTTCGGCTATGGTTTCCTCCCGGTCATCACTGCGCTGCACGATTTCCCCTCCGCAAATGTTGCAGCGGCAGTCTTGCTGGGGAGGATTGAACTGGATGTGGTAGTTGGCGCCGCAGTGGGAGCAAACCCGGCGCCCGCTCAGGCGCTGGGTCAGAATTTGGTCTGACACCTCTATGTTGATGACTGCATCGATGCTCTGGTTCCATCCCCCCAATATGTCATCGAGGGCTTCGGCCTGGGCGATAGTGCGCGGAAATCCATCCAGCAGAAAGCCTTTGGCACAGTCTCTCTCCGCCAGCCGGGCCTGTATGATCCCGATGGTGACCTCATCCGGCACCAGGTGGCCGGCATCCATCAGTGCTCCGGCCTGCAGCCCCAGTTCCGAGCCGAACCGTGCGGCAGCGCGGAACATGTCACCAGTAGCTATGCGGGGTATCCAGTACTTTCTCTCGATATAGGCAGCCTGGGTTCCTTTGCCTGCACCTGTAGCCCCGATAAGAATAAGGTTCATAACTTCATCTCCTCATTTTGATGTAGCCGGGCATGTAAATAGGAATGTCACGATTACCCGTTGGTCGCCGGCTGGGACTGTGTCCCCCGGGCCCCTCAATGGCAGGCCAAAAGAGCTGCGGGGGGATGAGCGATGAATTCTAAGCAATTAGCTTAAATAGTGGATCACATAGATATTTTAATTATAGAGTTGGGGCGGCACCGGACTGCCCGGAAGCCGCCGGGGTATCTGTTATCTATTTGGTCTCTATTTTCTTGTAGAGCTTTTGGATTTGGCTGGACATATTGATCATCTTCTTGGACAGCTCTTCGACCTGGTCAGTCAGGCCCGAGATGGCGTTATACTGGCTCTTTTCATTCTGCAGGAAGGAGTTTAAAACCGTTTCTTTGATCATGTTGTGCATCTGGTCCTGGCCCTCTTTGGCCTGTTTAACCAGGAAATCCACCTGCGAGGTGAGGGCGGCCACCATTTCCTGGTTGACCTTATCGGCCTGCTCCTGGGCTTTTTTGACCGCTTCCTCCACCATCTTCTGCAGCAGTTCCTGGTTATCGCGTATCTGCTGCTGGAACCCATCCTCCATTTTGACCAGCTCATCGCGGGCATTCCTGCCCTGGTCCAGCTGCTGTTTGGCCATGTTCTGGAACTGCTCCTGGAAGGAGGTGAAACTGTCGAGCCCCATTTTCCACATCTCCCAGGCCCTCTCCATGGCTTGGTCCATCATATCGAAACCCTTGAAAATACTATCATTGTTGTTGGCCATAAAGTGGCTCCCTTCATTAAATATTTTTCCACCTGGTATATACCTTGACACTGTCCGCAGTCTAATCCTGCGGGGCAGTGGGTAAGGCCTCTTTCCGGGGCGGGCGCATCTCCGCCTCGCCGTCCAGGACCAGTTCGCCGCGCTGGTTGGTGCAAGAGGTGCGCAGCCAGACCCGGTTCCGGGCTTCATCTTTTCTCACCACTTCAACCGTGGCGGTAATGGTATCGCCCACGTAAACCGGCCGTTTGAAATCACACACCTGGCCGATGAAGATCACCCCCGGTCCGGGCAGCTGGGTGCCCAACACCCCCGATATCAGGCTGACCGCCAGCACCCCGTGGGCGATCCGGTTCCCGAAAGGGGTTTCGCTGGCATAGATGGTGTTGATATGGGCGGGGTTGAAGTCGCCGGTGATCCCGGCAATAGAATAGACGTCATAGTCGGTCACGCTTTTGGAGAAAGAGGCGGTATCACCGACGTTTAGATCATAAATGGTCTTTATCATCTGAGTTTATTACACCTCCTCGCAGTATTGAAAGGCTGTGCCCTGCCGGCGGTTTGTTGCTCTTGGCTGGCTTCAATTCCCGGGGTGATGGCAGCTTGATAGAGTTCTGTTTTAATGGCCGGGCGGAGTTGCTGGCGGCCAGGTTTATTTGGCCTTCTGGGGCGGCATCATGATAGCTTCGCCGTCGGCTACAATCTCACCTTTCTGGTTGGTGGAATAGGTGTGCAGCCAGACCCGGTTTTTAGCTTCGTCTTTTTTAGTTACCTCGACGGTGGCGGTGATGGTGTCATCGACAAAGATTGGCCTTTTGTACTGCAGGTTTTGGCGCACATAAATGACTCCCGGACCGGGGAGCTGGGTCCCCAGCACATTGGATATGAAGCCCATCGATAATACCGCATGGGCGATGATCTTGCCGTAATGAGAGTTCTTGGCCCACTGCGCGTCGGTATGGGATGGATTGAAATCGCCCGAGACCCCGGCGAAAGAATATACGTCATATTCGGTTACGGTTTTGGTGAACGAGGCCTTGTCGCCTACATTCAGTTCCTCAACTGTTTTTCCCACGCTTCGCCTCACCCCTCGTGTTCTTTTCTCCTCCGCTATAATGGCTCAACCGGGACAGCGCCCCTATAACATAATACGGATACTGTCCATTCTTTATCCAGGCATGGGCTCGGTATCCGTAAAAATAATGAAAACAACCTGCTTAGGCCGGGTCAAAACCCGCTGCGGGGCAGATTTGATATATCCCAATTTCGTCAATATAGGTATATTTTACAATATATATAATTAATATGCACAAATTTTCCACGCTCCCAGGCAGGGGGACGGTTCTGTTGCCTGCTGGTTACACGTTATTTGTCATCCTGAGGAGCCGAAGGCGACGAAGGATCTCAGCTGCGGCTGTTCTGGTAAGCGTTATAGAAGCCCTGGATGGAACTAACCGTAAAGGCGAATGCAAATATAGCCTGCAGCAGCCGGAAAAGCATCGCCACCAGGTTAATCCCGCTGTATCCCTCGAAATTCATAAGCTCTCCATATTTAGCAATGAAATCGGGATTGATTATGTTGGTATCGCCGAATATGGCCAGCACCAGCAGCAGGGACAGGGCGTTGATGACCAGGTTCATAGCCGCCATGCCGTAGGTCCACTTCTTCAAGACCAGCTGGCTGGTGATGAACAGCAGCTGCAGCACCAGGATCCCGTTGATGTAAGGAAGATAGGCCCTGAAGACCTCAACATCGATAATGGGGATGATCCGGATGGTGCCGTCCGATACCGTATAGATGGCGCCCAGCAGCTGAAGGAAGCTGTTGATAAATATCATGAAAATTATGGTGAAAATAATGCCCGCGATGCTGCCGGCGGTGCTGAATTGCCCGGGAGTACGGGCCGGTTTGGGCCGCTTGGTATTTTCGGATTCAAATTCAGTTTTGATCTCTTCCACCCACTCTTCTTTATTGGTTCGTTCCAGGATGGCGAAGACCAGGGTGATCCAGCCGAAGGCCCCGATGGCTGCGTTGAGGGCAGTAACGATGGTGGTGCCCAGCCAATTCAGCATCTCTTTGCCATTGACGATCCAGTCGATCATATTGCCGATGATGGTACCGGCCACCGCCACTATCACCACTATTCTCAGCACCAGCCAATAGGTTCCGAACAATCGCGGCCCGATGAGGTAGTCCTGCTTATTTTCCCATTTCATTAATAACATCTCCTTCAGCCTGCAGGCAGGGCAGGCAGGGGGACGGTTCTGTTGCCTGGTTTTTATGAACAGCAACGTTGATCCGATCGGTCGGTTGCAA